>NZ_LOYP01000038.1:0-148630 GCF_001526365.1 Burkholderia sp. MSMB1835 | reverse complement strand
CGGAACGGTGGGCAACGCGGCAAGTGGCGCAGTCGGTACGGTGACGGGTGCTTTGGGTGGAGTGGGTGACCCGACCGGTGGGCTTGGTGGCGTGGTTGGCACGGTAACCGGCGCGCTGGGTGGCATCGGCGGCGGCGGGACGGGTGGCCTCGGTGGTGTTGTCGGCACGGTCGCGAATACGGCCACGGGTGCAGTCGGAACGCTGACTGGCGCACTGGGTGGTGTCGGCGGCGGAACCGGCGGTCTCGGCGGCGTCGTTGGCACGGTCGCGAACACGGCCACGGGTGCCGTCGGAACGTTGACCGGCGCACTGGGTGGTGCTGGCGGTGCGACCGGCGGTCTCGGCGGCATCGTTGGCACGGTCGGTAACACGGCCACGGGTGCAGTTGGAACTGTGACGGGCGCCCTGGGCGGTGCCGGCGGCACGACTGGCGGTCTCGGCGGCATCGTAGGCACGGTAGCCAACTCGGCAACTGGCGCAGCCGGAACGCTGGCCGGCGCAGCGGGCGGTCTCGGCGGCGTCGTAAGCGCGGTCGGCAACTCGGCAACTGGCGCAGTCGGGACGTTGGCCGGCGCAGTGGGCGGTGCCGGTGGCGCAACCGGCGGCCTCGGCGGCATCGTTGACACGGTAGCCAACACGGCAACCGGTGCAGTCGGGACGCTGGCCGGCGCAGCGGGTGGTGTCGGCGGTGCGACCGGCAGTCTCGGCGGCATCGTTGGCACGGTGGGCAATACGGCAACCGGCGCAGTCGGAACGTTGGCCGGCGCAGTGGGCGGCGCCGGCGGCGCGGCCGGCGGTCTCGGTGGCCTCGTGGGCACGGTCGCCAACGCGGGCACGGGCGTCGTCAACGCCGTCACCGGTGTCGCGGGCAACGGCGGCGCGCTGATCACGCCGATCACGAGCATCGTCGGCAATCTCGGCGGTTCGTTGCCGGTCGGCGCAGCCACCGGTGCGATCGGCGCAGCGTCCGGCGCGGTAACCGGCCTCGCCGGCAGCGGCACCGCGGCGATCGCACCGATCGCATCGACCGTCACGTCGCTGATCGGATCCGCCACGAGCGGCGCCGGCAACGTCGTCGGCTCGGGATCCGGTGCGCTCTCCGGCGCAACCGGTGCGGCGGGCTCGCTCGCGACGGTCACCACAGGCCTGGCGGGTTCGCTCGCGCACACCGTGACCGGCACCGCCGGCGCGGTCGCCGGGACCCTTCCGGCACTGAGTGTCGCGCTCAATGGCGGTACGGCAGCCGGTGCGGTCGGCGGTGTCACGAACGCCGCGGGGGCGCTCATCTCCGGCGGCGCGACGATCGCCAACGCGGCGGTGCAATCGGTCGGTTCGGCCGTCGGGTCGGTGGCCGGCGTCGTCCCCGCGCTGGCGGTTTCGCTGAACGGCAATTCCGCGCAAGGCGGAGGCAGTTCGTCGGGTGGCTTGCTGGCACCCGTGACGTCGCTCGTCACTTCGCTCACCGTTCCGGTGATCAAGAAGTAGGCGACGTCGATACCGCGGCCGCCGCATGCTCCGGGCGGCCGCGAATCTTCACACCTCAGGCGCGTCATCCACAACGCCGGCGGGACGACGAATCGTGTCGACTCGCGCGGCGTTGGCCGGTGACGCGCCATTTTGCGTTTCGGGGAGCCGTGGCGTCGGATGCCTCCATCTCGGGCTTCCCGATCTCCTCCTGCCTGCATCGGTTGGCCGCGCGTCGAAGGGAGCGATGTACGCTTCCGCCCTCGTCGAACGAGAAACGGCAACCGCGGGACCGACGTCACTTCGTTCATTCCCGACGCATACGCCGCACGCCGCAGCCGCAAACGTGTGGACACCGAACCATCAGTCCGGCGCCACCCCGGTCGATTCGCGCACGACCAGCTCGGGTGCGCCGATCGTATGCACGGCCGTGCCCGGCTCGATCCCGTCGATCATGTCGAGCGTCAGCACGATCGCCCGTGCGGCGATCTGCGCGGTCGGGAACCGTACGGTCGTGAGGGCGGGGCGGAACTGGTGAGCGAGCTGGATATCGGTCATGCCGACCACCGACAGATCGGCCGGCACGCGCAGGCCGAGATCGGCGGCGGCCTGCATCGCGCCGATCGCCATCAGATCGTTGGTCGCGAACAGCGCGGTGAGACCCGGCTGCTCGCGCAGCAGCGCGGCGGCGGCTTCGTAGCCGCCTTCGATCGAGTCGTGGGCCGACACGGTCGTCAGCGCATGTGCCGGATGGCCGCGCGCCGCGAGTTCGTCGGCGAAACCGCGCAGCCGCACCGACTGCGGCCCGCCCGAACCCTTGCCGACGAGCGCGCCGAACGCGCGATGCCGCAGACCGGACAGATGCGCGGCCGCCAGCGCGCCCGCCGCCGCGAAATCGACGGTCACGCACGGCAGCGTGCGCGACGCATGCACGTGTTCCCACATGCACAGCACGATCGATGCGCCGTGACGGGCGATGTCGGCGAGTTCCGCTTCGGCGAGATCGGTGTTCATCACGATCGCACCGGCCGCGAGCGTCCCCGCGATCCGCTCGAGGTAGTTGCGCGTGATCGCCGGATCGTCGTCGGTATTGGACACGAGCAGGTAATGGCCGCGCTTGCGCGCCTCGCGTTCGGCGGCCAGCACGAACTCCGGATAGAACGGGTTCGTGATGTTCGACAGCATCAGCGCGAGCGTCGACGTGCGGCCCTCCGCGAGCGCGCGCGCGGTCAGGTTCGGCCGATAACCGAGTTCGCGGATCGCGGCCATCACGCGCTCGACGGTCGCCGGCTTCACCTTCTGCGGATTGCGCAGCACGTTCGAGACGGTCGCCGCGGTGACGTTCGCGCGCCGCGCGACTTGCGCGAGCGTCACCATGCGCGGGCTCCGGCCGGCCGGGCAGCGCCGCGCGACGACAGTAAGGCGGGGAAGTGTCTGCTCATATTCTGGGAGTGCGTCCCACAAGTTGCACAGGGACGGCCGATACGCTAATTTCTCGACACATCAGAGGAAGGAGACGACATGGTACGGCGAACCGGGCGAATCGCGCCACAGAAATTTAAGCGTTTAAATTTTTCGGTCCGATGCGTGTGATCGGCGAAAGGAGAGCGCGATGACCGCCATTTCATTGAAGGATGTCTCGAAGCGCTACGGCGACCATGCGCCGGTGCTGCGCGACGTGAACCTCGAGATCGCGTCGCACGAATTCTGCGTGTTTCTCGGCCCGTCGGGCTGCGGAAAATCCACGCTGTTGCGGATGATCGCCGGGCTCGAGGACGTGACCGAGGGCGAGCTGCGGATCGGCGGCGCACGGATGAACGACACGCCGCCCGCGGAGCGCGGCGTCGCGATGGTGTTCCAGAGCTATGCGCTGTTTCCGCACATGACCGTGTTCGACAACATCGGTTTCGGACTGCGAATCGCCGGCACGCCGAAGGACGAGATCCGCCGCCGCGTGACCGAGGCCGCGCGCGTGCTGCAGCTCGAAGCGCTGCTCGATCGCAAGCCGAAGGCGTTGTCGGGCGGGCAGCGGCAGCGCGTCGCGATCGGCCGCGCGATCGTGCGCGAGCCGCGCGTGTTCCTGTTCGACGAGCCGCTGTCGAACCTCGACGCGACGCTGCGCGGCCAGACGCGTGTCGAAATCGCGCGGCTGCACGCGCGCTTCACGCAATCGAGTTCGGTCTACGTCACGCACGACCAGATCGAGGCGATGACGCTGGCCGACCGGATCGTGCTGCTGCATGCGGGTGACGACGTCGCGCGCTTCGGCAGCATCGCGCAGGCCGGTGCGCCGCTCGAGCTGTATCACCGGCCGGCCAACCGCTTCGTCGCGGGCTTCATCGGCTCGCCGCGGATGAACTTTCTGCCGGCGATCGTCGACGCGGGCGATGCGCACGGCTGCCGGCTGACGCTGGAAGGCTCCGGCGAAACGCTGACGCTGCACGATCGCCCGTTGCCGCGCCACGTCGGCCGCGGCGCGCGCGTGACGCTCGGGATCCGTCCCGAACACCTGACGATCGCGGCGTCCGGCGATGCCGGCTGGCCGTCGATCGTCCGCGACGTCGCGCTCGTCGAGCAGCTCGGCGAAGCCGCGTACGTGCATCTCGACCAGCCCGACGGCGTGCCGCTACTCGCGAAACTGCCCGGGCAGGCCGCGTTGCGGCGTGGCGAGCGCCATGCGTTCCGCATGCCGCCGTCGAGCTGTCACCTTTTCGACGAAGCCGGCATCGCATTGCCGGCCCTTCACGCCGAAGCGGCGTTCGCGTAACGGCGCAATGCCGAGCCGCCGCGTGCGACGCGGCATTCGACACACCAATACCAGGAGACAACGATGAGACTTCGTGCGAGCCGACTGCTGCTTGCCCTGACGACTGCCGCGGCGTGCGCCGCGGGCATGGCCGACGCGGGCACGCTGAAAGTGAACGTCGCCGCGCGCGGCAACCAGCGCGCGACGTGGCAGGCAGCGTTCGACCAGTTCCACAAGGCGAATCCGGATATCGACCTGAAGGTCAGCTACGTCGGCGAGGAGGCGTACAAGGTGCAGATGTCCGGGTGGCTCGCGACCGATCCGCCCGACGTACTGAGCTGGAACAACGGCGAACGGCTCGCGTATTTCGCGAAGCGCGGGCTGATCGAGGACCTGAGCGCGGACTGGCAGAAGAACGGCTGGAACGACACGTATGCGTCGGTCAAGCAGTCGTCGACCTATGGCGGCAAGCTCTACAGTTTGCCGCTCGGCTATGACGCGTACGGGTTGTTCTACCGCAAGGATCTGTTCGAGAAGGCCGGGATTCACGGCGAGCCGGCCGACTGGCCGCAGTTTCTCGACGCGTGCCGCAAGCTCAAGGCGGCCGGCATCGCGCCGATCGCGGTGGCTGCGCGCGATGCGTGGACGCTCGCCGCGTGGTTCGACTACCTCGACCTGCGGATCAACGGCTATGCGTTCCACCAGAAGCTGATGGCCGGCGACGTCGCCTATACCGATCCGCGCGTGCGGGCGGTGTACGCGGCATGGAAGAAGCTGATCGACGACAAGTATTTCATCGACAACGCGCTGTCCTACGACGTCGATTCGCTGAGCCCGCTGATCGTCAACGGCCAGGCCGCGATGACGCTGATGGGCACCTGGTATTCGGCAGGACTGCTGAGCGCGACGCGCAACCCGATCGGCTTCTTCCGCTTCCCGGCGATCGACGCATCGGTGCCGCTGGCGGAGGACGGCCCGGTCAACGTGCTGATCGTCCCCGCGAAGGCGCACAACAAGGCCGATGCACGACGCTTCCTCGCGTTCATGGGGCAACCGGCGGTGAGCGGCGAGTTCGCGAAGGGGATGGGGCAACTGCCGTCGAACAACAAGGCGCCGGAGCCGCAGGATCCGATCTCGAAGATCGGCTTCCGCACGCTCGCGACGACGCCGGGCGGAATCGCGCAGTTCTACGACCGCGACATGACGAAGGAAATGGCCGACGAGGGGATGAAGGCGATGCAGCAGTTCCTGTCCGATCCGACGCAGCTCGATGCGATCCTGCAGCGCCTCGAGCAGACCCGCAAGCGCATCTACCGCAAGTAATGCGCCGCGCGGCCGGGCCGGCGCGGCCGGTCCGGCGCTTCGTCGCCACCTTTAAGTTCGTTTCGTCGAAGGTCACCTCATGTCAACCAGCCTGTCAGAAAGCGCCGCGCGCCGCGATGCCGGCCCGCGGCGGCATGCGCGCGCGTCGCTCGCGCGACGGCGCAACCGCGCGGCCCTGTGGTTCGTGCTGCCGGGTTTCGCGCTCTTCACCGTGTTCGTGCTGTACCCGATCGTCAGCAGCATCTGGCTGAGCTTTCATCACTGGGATGGGATGACGCCGATGACGTTCGCCGGGCTCGACAACTATCGCGAGCTGCTGCAGTCCGACACGTTCTACGTCGCGCTGAAGAACAACGTGCTGTGGCTCGTGCTGTTTCTCGCCGCGCCGCCGCTCGGCCTCGCGCTCGCGCTGTACCTGAACCAGAACGTGTTCGGCATCCGGCTCGTGAAGTCGCTGTTCTTCGCGCCGTTCGTGCTGCCGGGCGTCGTGGTCGGGCTCGTGTTCTCGTGGTTCTACGATCCGACGTTCGGGTTGCTGAAGCTGATCGTCGGGCACGGGATCCCGGTGCTCGGCGATCCGCGCTATGCGACCTACGGCGTGATCGCCGCGGCGCTGTGGCCGCAGATTCCGTTCTGCATGATTCTCTACCTGACCGGGCTGACCGGCATCAACGGCGAGATCGTCGAGGCGGCGCGGATGGAAGGCGCGCGCGGCTTCACGCTGCTGTGGCACGTGATCCTGCCGCAATTGCGGCCCGCGACGTTCATGGCGGTCGTGCTGACCGTGATCGGCGCGCTGCGCAGCTTCGACCTGATCTCGGTGATGACGGGCGGCGGCCCGTTCGACAGCTCGACCGTGCTCGCGTATTTCATGGTCGATCAGGCGATCAAGTATTACCGCGAAGGCTATTCGGCCGCGATCGCGGTCGTGCTGTTCGCGATCATGCTCGTCTATATCGTGTGGCAGCTTCGCAAGCTGGTGCGCGTCGAGTCGTAAGGATGACCAACATGTATCCGATGCCCGTGTCCCGCTGGGGACGTCCCGCCCGTCTGCTGTACCGGCTGTCGCTGCCGTGTGCGCTCGTGCTGTGGCTCGTGCCGCTGCTCGCGGTGCTCGTCACGTCGATCCGCTCGACCGACGAGATCGCGGCCGGTCGTTACTGGGACTGGCCGAAGCAGTTCGCGCTGGTCGACAACTACGGCGCCGCGCTCACGCAGACGCCGATGCTGCATTACTTCGCGAACAGCATCCTGATCACGGTGCCGTCGGTCGTCGCGTCGATCCTGCTCGCGTCGCTTGCCGGACACGCGCTCGCGAACTACCGGTTCCGCGGCAATCTCGTGCTGCTCGGGCTGTTCGTGGCCGGCAACTTCGTGCCGATCCAGATTCTGATGATTCCGGTGCGCCAGATCATGCTCGGCGTCGGGCTCTACAACACCGTGTGGGCGCTCGTGCTGTTCCATACCGCGTTCCAGACCGGCTTCTGCACGCTGTTCCTGCGCAACTTCATCCGCGAGCTGCCGTTCGAGCTGATCGAGGCCGCGCGCGTCGAAGGCGCGTCCGAGTGGGCAATCTACTGGCGCGTCGTGTTGCCGCTCGTGCGGCCCGCGCTCGCGGCGCTCGCGATCCTCGTGTTCACGTTCGTGTGGAACGACTACTTCTGGGCGCTGTGCCTCACGCAAGGCGACGACGCGGCGCCGATCACCGTCGGCGTCGCCGCGCTCAAAGGGCAGTGGACGACGGCCTGGAACATCGTGTCGGCCGGCTCGGTGCTCGCCGCGCTGCCGTCGGTCGCGATGTTCTTCGCGATGCAGAAGCATTTCGTCGCGGGGCTCACGTTCGGCGCGACCAAGGGCTGATCCGTCCCATCCTCTTTCTTCAGCAAGGAATCCACGATGCATCTCGGCGTTTGTTACTACCCCGAACACTGGCCGCGCGAACAATGGGATCGCGATGCGCGGCGCATGGCCGAACTGGGCCTGACCCGCGTGCGGATCGCCGAATTCGCGTGGAGCCGGATGGAGCCGGAGCCGGGTCGCTACGACTGGGCGTGGCTCGACGACGCGATCGACACGCTCGCGCGCCGGCAGTTGAAGATCGTGCTCGGCACGCCGACCGCCGCGCCGCCGAAGTGGCTCGTCGATCGTCATCCGGAGATTCTGCCGGTGGGCGCGGACGGCGCGGTGTGGCAGTTCGGCTCGCGTCGCCATTACGACATCGCGAGCCCCGTGTATCGCGAGCACTGCGTGCGCATCGCCGACGCGATGGCGCGGCGCTACGGTGCACATCCGGCGGTGATCGCGTGGCAGACCGACAACGAACTCGGCTGCCACAACACGCTGCCCAGCTATACGCGGGCGGCGCTCGAAGGCTTTCGCGCGTGGCTCGCCGCGCGTTACGGCGATATCGGTGCGCTGAACCGCGCGTGGGGCAACGTGTTCTGGAGCATGGAGTATCGCGGCTTCGACGAGATCGAACTGCCGCGCCATACGCCGACCGACGCGAATCCCGCGCATCTGCTCGACTTCCGGCGCTATCAGTCGGACGCGGTCGCGCGCTTTCATGCCGCGCAGGTCGACGCGATCCGTCCGCACGCGCCGGGTCGCGACGTATTGCACAACTTCATGGGTTTTTTCGCCGAGTTCGACCACTACGCATTCGCACGCGGCGGGCTCGACGTCGCCGCGTGGGACAGCTATCCGGTGCCGCGTACCGAAGTGTTGCCGCTCGACGAAGCCGACAAGCGACGCTGGGCCCGCACCGGGCATCCGGACGTGTCGGGGTTCTCGCACGACCTGTATCGCGGGGTCGGCCACGGCCGGATGTGGGTGATGGAGCAACAGGCGGGGCCCGTCAACTGGGGGCCGTACAACCCGGTGCCGCACGCGGGCGCGGTGCGGCTGTGGACGTGGGAAGCGTTCGCGCACGGCGCGGAACTCGTGTCGTATTTCCGCTGGCGGCAGTATCCGCACGCGCAGGAGCAACTGCACTCGGGGCTCAACGCACCGGACGACCGGTTGTCGCCAGGCGGGCATGAAGTGGCGCGCGTCGCGCGCGAGATCGCCGCGCTGGATCCTGCGCTCGTCGTCGGCGAGCGCGAGACGGCCCGCGTCGCGCTGCTGTTCGACTACGAGGCCGACTGGATGATCCGGATCCAGCCGCACGGCGCCGATTTCGACTATCAGCAGCACGCGTTCGACTGGTATCGCGCGTTGCGCGAGCTGGGCCTCGACGTCGACATCGTTGCGGCCGATGCCGACGTGTCGCGTTATGCGTTCGTCGTCGCGCCGACGCTGCCGGTCGTGACGGAGCGCATCGTCGAGCAGGCCGCGAGCGGACGCGCGCACTGGCTGTTCGGGCCGCGCACGGGCTCGCGCACCGCGGAATTCGCAATCGCGCCGGGTCTCGCGCCGGGCAAGCTGCGCGACGTGCTGCCGGTGCGGATCGGCCAGGTCGAATCGCTGCGGCCGTCGCTCGCGCCGCGGGTGTCGTTCGACGGTGTCGACGGCCATGCGCTGAAATGGCGCGATCACATCGACATGGAATCGACGGCCGGCATCGACGTGCTCGCCGCATGCGACGACGGTGTGCCGGTGCTCGTGCGGCGCGGTGGCGTCACGATGGCGACGGCCTGTTTCGACCGAGCGCTGTTGCGCGCGATCGTTGCCCGCTGCGCACGCGATGCCGGCCTTTCGATGCGCGCGCTGCCGGACGGCGTGCGGTTGCGTCGACGCGGGCGCGTAACGTTCGCGTTCAACTACGGCGACGCGCCGTGCACGCTGCCCGCGCCGGACGGTGCGCGCTTCGTGCTAGGCGGCCGCGAACTCGGCGCGGTGGACGTTGCCGCGTGGGTCCAGCCGGACTGACGCGATGCAGTCGTTGCGGTCGCTGCGGTTGCATTTCGCGCGCCTGGCGGGGATCGCGCATTTCGTGCCGCTGTCCGCGGCGGCGCTGCTGCTCGGCGTCGCGATGTCGTTCACCGCGCCGTACCTGTCGCTGTTCGGCGTGGAAGCGGCAGGAATGTCGCCGCTGCTCGCGGGCGTGTTCATGACGCTGATCGCGGCGAGCGGGGTCGTCGCGAGCACGTGGGCCGGGCGTTGGTCGGATCGCCGCGACCGGCACCGGCCGCTGCTCGTCGTGTCGCTCGCGGCGGCCGCGCTGGGCTTCGCGCTGCTGTGCATGTTGCGGGCGCACGGGCCGGTGATCGCCGCCGGCACGATCCTGCTCGGCGCGGGCGCCGTGTCGCTGTCGCAGATCTTCTCGTTCGCGCGCGCGGTGCTGCCCGTCGCCGACGACGCGCAGCGCGAACTCGCGTCGGCCGCGCTGCGCACGATGCTGTCGATCGCATGGGTATTCGGTCCTGCGCTCGGCGCGCTGATCCTTGCGCAGACGGGTTTCACCGGACTCTTTCTCGCCGCTTCCGCCGGCTTCGTCGCATGCGCGGCGATCGTCGCGCGGATTCCGGAGCCCGTGCGGCGGCCCGCGGCGACGCATGCGCGCGCAGTCGATCGCACCGCGGCAGCGCCGGACGACACGACGGCGGCCGTCGTCGCGCCGCGCGCGCGCGTGCTGCGGACCCTCGTCGCGCTCACGCTGATGGGGCTCGCGGCGAACGCGACGATGATCGTGCTGCCGCTCTACATCGTGCGCGGACTCGGCGGCACGCCGACGAACGTATCGGCGGCGCTCGGCCTGGCCGCATTGCTCGAGATTCCGATGATGCTGTGGCTCGGCATCCGGTCGACGCGGCTCGACAAGGCGCGCTGGCTGACGGCGTGTGCGCTCGTGCATGCGGCGTATTTCATCGGGCTCGCGGCGGTGTCGCGGGTCGATGCGATCCTGCCGCTGCAGTTGCTGAGCGCATGCGTGGTCGCGATCACGTCGTGCCTCGGGATGACGCGCGTATGCGATCTGATGCCCACGCGCCCCGGCACCGCCACCGCGATGTTCTTCAGCACCGCGCGCGTCGGCTCGATCGCGTCGGGCGTGCTGTCGGGCGCGTGCGTCGACCTGTTCGGCTATCGCGCGACGTTCGCGGGCTGTTGCGGGCTCGCGCTCGTCGCGTTCGCGCTGCTCGCCCGGGATGCGCGCGGCGAGCGCGGCCGGGCCGGTGGCGCAAGCGGCACGAGCGGCACAAGCGACACGGCGGCGCCTGCGCGCCGCCGCTTCGATGCACCGCACTGACGCGCGATACGCCGGTGCGGCGATGCGGTCGGCCGTGCCGCGTCAGCGCTGGCGGTATGCGTCGAGCGACGACAGCGCGTGGCCGTGGAAGTCGAACAGTGTGTTGTTGTCCCACTGATCGCCCGCGCCGACCTTCCAGCCGACGCCCGGCGTCGGAATCCACTCCGGCTCCCACCAGAACACGCCGGCGCCGCGACGGCCCGGCACCCCCTTCACGATATCGACGACCGCCGCGAGGAATTGCGCCTGCCCGGCCGGCGACGGCGGGAACGCGGTCGAGCCCGTGTTCGTCATCGCGTTCGGCTCGGAGTCGCCGTCGCTGGTGGTCCACGGATACGCGGTCTCGACGACGATCAGTTCCTTGTCGTAGCGCACCGCGAGATCGTTCGCGTTGTTGCGCAGGTCGTCGAGCGCGCCTTGCCACTGCGGGTAATACGACAGGCCGATCACGTCGAACGCGACACCGCGTTGCGTCGCGCTGTCGAACCACCAGCGGCTTTTCGCGTTGTCGCCGCCGCTGTCGATGTGCAGCATCACCTTGATGCGCGGGTCGACGGCCTTCACCGCATCGCGGCCCGCCTTCAGCAACTGAGCGAGGTTGTCCCACTGGTCGTAGCGGCCGAGCGGCCACAGCATGCCGCCCGTGATCTCGTTGCCGATCTGCACCCACTCGGGCCGCACGCCGGCGCGCTGCAACTGGCGCAGCACGTCGGTCGTATAAGCCGACAGCAGCGCGCACGTCTCGGCGAGATTCTTGCCGGCCCACGCATGCGGCGGGTATTGCTTGCCGGGGTCGGCCCACCAGTCGCTGTAGTGGAAATCGATCAGGATGCGCATCCCGAGCGCGGCCGCGCGCCTGGCGAGCGCCACGACATGAGCCGCGTTGTTGTAGCCGGCCGGGGCGCTCTGGTTCGCGGGGAAGAAATCCGGATTGCCCGGATCGTTCCATACCTTGATGCGGATCGAGTCGACGCCGTGCGCGTGCAGGATCTTCAGGCAGTCGCGCGGGTGCCCGCGGTCGAAGTACTGCGCGCCGTGCGCCTCGAGTTCCGGCAGCGTCGACACGTCGGCGCCCATCGCGAACGGGGCCGTTCCCGCGGCACGCGTGACGGCCTGCGCGAAGGCCGGCAGCGGGCCGGCCAGGTCGAGACAGGCCAGCGCCGCGGTCGAAACGCTCCAGCTCAGCATCGATCGTCTGTTCATCGTCATCCTCCAGGTGAGGGGATCCCGTCGGGTGCGGGATCGCCGGCATCAAAATTTTAAGCGCTTAAATTTCGGCCCCTACGTGAGGCCGAATCGAGCGTAGCGCAACAGTTGCCGCCGACGCAAAGGACGCATGCGTTGCCTACTATCTGGTGATGCGCGGAGGCGTTCGCCTTCCCGGCGTCCCGCCGTGCGTACGAAACGGCCAGCGACGTACGTGAGGAATCCGGACGATACCGTTCGACCGTGCGGGGCGGGCGCACGCGCCGGCGCCGCGCTACGAGCGGTCGCGATTCCGTGCGCGCGTCGCGCCGGTGATGACCGCGATGCCGAACAGGATGACGGCCACGATCTCGATGATGTGCTGGGCGACGTGCAGCGTCATCAAACCCCAGACGACGCCGCCGATGAAAATGATCCATCCGACCAGGTAGATGAGCAGGGTCATCGCTTTTTCTCCTTGCAGTGTTGGCCCATGGCGCCGGTTGCCGGTCGTGAAAAAATTACCGGGCGTGCGGTGCGCGCGACGAGAACGCGCGATCCGGCAACACCGGAGCATCTTTCGCGCCCGGCCTCGCGGTTTCCGGCGGCATGTTCGGCGTGCAGTTTGCCGGCCGCTTCATTCGGATGCCGTGTCATGCGCGTGCAGCCCGAGCCGCGCCATCAGCCGCCTGGCGTCGAATGGCGCTTGCGTTTTCGTGTCGTTGTCGAAATAGCAGTACACGTCGCGCGTCGCCGCGCGCGGCGGTTGCAGCGCCGGTGCGGCGAGACGCGCATCGTCGGGCTGCGCGCCCCGGCTCCACGTGTCGATCCGGCGCGCCCATCGCTCGAGCGCCGCATCGGCGTATTCGCCCGAATACTTCGTTTCGGTGCCGTGCAGCCGCATGTACACGAACCGCGCGCTCAGATCCTCGAACTGAGGCCATGCCTCGGTCGAATCCGACACGACGAGCGCGACCTTGTGGCGGCGCAGCAGCTTCACGAACGCCGGATCCACGAAGCTGTCGTGCCGCACTTCCACCGCGTGACGCAACGCTCGCTTGCGGTCGATCTCCAGATATGGCGCCCGGACGTGCGAATCGTGCCGGCGGGCGAGCGCGAGCGCGGCTTCCGTATCGTGCGGCAGCAGGCTCAGGAAGCGCTCCATGTGGGCCGGGTCGAAACGCAGCGACGGCGGGAATTGCCACAGCAGCGGCCCGAGCTTCTCCTTCAGCGCGAACAGCCCCTGGGCGAAAAAATTCGCGCACGCGACCGTTGCGGTCTCGTCGCGAAAACGCAGGATGTGCGTGAGGTAGCGCGAACCCTTGACGCTGAACACGAACCCCGGCGGCGTTTCGGCATACCAGCGCCGCCAGCTGTCCGGCGCTTGCAGGCTGTAGTGCGTGCCGTTGATCTCGATCGTCTGCATCTGGCCCGCTGCATACCGCAGCTCGCCGGCCTGCTTCAGGTCGGCAGGGTAGAACGTCCCCCGCCAGCCCGGGTAGCGCCAGCCTGAAATGCCGATGTGGATCCTGCCGGATGTGCGTGTCACGTCGATGCCCGGCTGCGCCGGGTTCCTGATGCGGTTCGGGCGACGCGCAAGATGCGTGCCGCCGCCGTCGGTCCAATTCTTTTTTAAAGACCGCGCCACGTTCGGCCGGTATGATCGCTGCGCTCGCGAACGGCGCAATCGGTCGGTGCGCACCGATCTCCGCTTCACTGCGTTCGCCGGGCACGGCAATCACGACACCACCGGACGGACCGGGCAATACACGGTTCGTCGATCCGGCCGAACGGGCCAACCCAGCACGACGGAGTATCGAGACGATGTGGACGGAGACAGGGACGGGGCGGCGCGCGATGGCGATCGCGGCAGGCGCAGCGTTGTGCGCGGCCGCCGCGGGCGGTGCGCACGCGCAGGCATCGGCGCCGGGGGCGGCGGCCGTGCTGCCGGCCATCGACGTGCGAGGGCCGGCCGATGCTTCGGCCGTCGGGCTCGTCGGGCGGCGCACCGCCACCGGCACCAAGACCGACACGCCGATCGACGAGATTCCGCAAACGATCGACATCGTCACCGCGCAACAGATCGAGATGACCGGCGCGGCCGACCTGAACCAGGCGTTGCGCTACGTGCCCGGCTTCGCGACGTTCGGCGCCGACAGCCGCACCGACTGGTATGCGGCGCTGCGCGGCTTCACGCCGACGCTGTACGTCGACGGCCTGCCGGCGCCGAACACGGCCGTGATCGCGAACTGGCGCGTCGATCCGTACACGATCGATTCGATCGCGGTGCTGCGCGGGCCGACGTCGGTGCTGTACGGCGCGGGCGAGCCCGGCGCGATCGTCGACGCGCGGACGAAGCGCGCCGACGGGGCGCGCGTGCGCGAAGCCGGCGTGCAGCTCGGCAACGATGCGCGCAAGCAGGCCATGCTCGATGTCGGCGACAGCCTCGATCCGGACGGCAAGGTTGCATACCGCTTCGTCGGCGTCGCGCGCGACGGCAACGCGGTGACCGGCCCGAACGGCGACCGGCGCGTCGCGCTCGCGCCGTCGTTCCGGTGGCGGCCGAACGCCGACACGTCGCTGACGTTTTCCGCGACGTACCTGCAGGACAGCGGCGACATCTCGTCGAACTTCCTGCCCGCGTCGGGCACGGTGCTGCCGAACCCGAACGGCCGCCTGTCGCAGGACATCTACATGGGCGACCCGTCGTTCAACGACTACCGCAAGAAGCAATGGTCGCTCGGCTACGCGCTGGAACACCGCGTGAACGCGATCTGGACGCTGCATCAGGACGTGCGCTGGTCGCACCTGTCGCTCGACGATGCGACGGTGTTCGGCAACGGCTTCGCGCCCCGCAGCACGACGAACATGATGCGTTTCGCGGGGCTGTTCCAGCTCAACTACAGCCGGCTCGACATCGACAATCGCGCGCAGGCGCGCGTCGGCACAGGGCCGCTCGAACATACGCTGCTGTTCGGCCTGCAGTTCGACCGGCAGACGACGACCAACAGCGTGCTGCTTGCGCTCGCCCCGTCGCTCGACCTGTATCACCCGGTCTATCGGCCCGTGACGGCCGCGATCTTCTCGGGCCCGACGTCGCTCGGCCATGTCGATCAGTACACCGCGATGAACGGGTTCGGCGTGTATGCGCAGGACCAGATCCGCTGGCGGCGCTGGACGCTGACGCTCGGCGGCCGCGAGGACGTCGTGAATGCGCGGTTCGACGACCGGGCCGCCGGCACGCATGCGCAGCAGGACGTCAGTGCGTTCTCCGGGCGGGTCGGGCTCACCTATCGCGGCGACGCCGGGTTGTCGCCGTACGTCAGCTACTCGACGTCGTTCGATCCGGTCATCGGCGTGCGGATGTACGGCGGCGGCCTGCCGAAGCCGACCCGCGGCACGCAGACGGAGGCCGGGCTGCGCTGGCAGCCGGCCGGCCGGAACCTGATGCTGAATGCGGCCGTGTATCGGATCGACCAGACCAACGTCGTGACGCCGACGCCGGTGAATCTCGACCCGACCGCGACGACGTCGGTGCAGACCGGCAAGGTGCGCTCACGCGGTATCGAGCTGAGCGCGGTCGGCCAGGTGACGCGCGAGCTGTCGATCGTCGCGTCGTATCTCTATCAGGACGTCAAGAACGTGCAGGCGAACGACGCGTCGCTGAACCACTGGCCGGTGTCCGTCCCGCTGCCGCGGCAGATGGCGTCGATGTGGGCCGACTGGACCTGGCGCACGGGCGCGCTGGCGGGCTTCGGCATTGGCGGCGGCGTGCGCTACCAGAGCGCATCGGCCGGCGCGCCGGACAATTCGCTGACGGTGCCGAGCGCGACGCTTTACGACCTCGCGATCCATTACGAGCTGCCGCGCTGGCGTTTCGCGGTGAACGTCGCGAACCTGTTCGACCGGCGCTATGTCAGCGGCTGTCAGTCGTACGCCGTGTGCGTGTTCGGCAACGAGCGGACCGTGCTGGCGAGCGCGAAATACAACTGGTGAGCGCGAGCGCGTCGCCTCCGGCCTACGCGCGGCGTTGCGGCTCCCGGCGAGCGGTGCGCGCGCCGGCATGGCCCTGGCGTCGCCATTCGGTCGGCGTGATGCCGAAACGTTCGCGGAAGGCGGTGGCGAAATTGGCCGGCGTGGAAAAGCCGATTTCCTTCGCGATACTGGCGATGCTGAGCGACGTGGAGTCCAGCAGATCCTGCGCGATCCGCAGCCGCTCGTAGCGCAGATATTCGAACACCGTCTGGCCGAGATTGTCGCGAAACGCGCGCGACAAGCGCTTTTCGTGCGTGCCGACCGCACGCGCCAGTTCCTCCACCGTCGGCGGATCGTTCAGCGTGCGCGACAGATGGCGGATGGCCGCGCGCACGATGATGTCGTCGTCGTTGCCGCCCGCGAACGGGCTTTCCGCCGGCTCCGTCCCGGCGGCCCGTTCGCGTTTCGCGCGCGAGAGCTGCACGCGAATCCGCGCGACCACCTCCGCTGGCTCGAACGGCTTCACCACATAGTCGACGCCGCCGATCTCCAGCCCCTCGAGCCGTTCGTGCAACGCGCCGGCCACGGTCAGGAAGATGATCGGGATCGCGCCCGTCAGCGGATCGGCGGCCAGCAGGCGGCACGCGGTGAAGCCGTCCATGCGCGGCATGCGCACGTCCATCAGGATCAGGTCGGGCATCAGCGCCTGCGCGCGCTGGCACGCTTGCGCGCCGTCGAATGCGACGCTGATCCGGCATCCCGTGCTGCGCAGCATGTCGGTCAGCAAACGGAGCTGGTCGGGTTGATCGTCGACGATCAGGATATGCGCGTCGCGCAATGCGGAGATCGATGAAGGCATCGTGCACCTGTTGTGAAAAGGCGGTTGGCTGCGTTTTCCGCGGGTGGCCTGCCCCGGTGAGCGGGAAACGTCGGACGCCGCTGCGTGGCGATGCATCCCGGCGCATCGCACGCTCGCATCGATTCCGGACGACGCGGAACCGTGCGGCCGGCAATCGTTCGACGCATCGTGCGGCGCTCGTCGTCTTGATCGCCGAATCGGCAAGACGCGACGGATCGCCGTGCTCGCGTGGACGACGATCGCGACTGCCGGAATCGATGCGAGCGGAATTGTAGGAGCATATTTGGAATCCGGCCAGACATGATGGCTCGATTCTCACCATTCCATCTTCGTGATTATCGAAAATGGCGGTTTGCGACAGGAACGTGAAACGTCGACGTGCGCCATTGCTGGTGGTTTACGCGTATATCGAGTGAGAAACCGCGTGCCCGGCCGGCTTTCGGATCGTATTTTATGGAAGGGGATTATTTGAATCCGCTTTGGCAAAGTATTTATCCGCTCTGCAAAAGATTCCGAATAACGGTGCTGGCGCGAAATCGTTTGCGGAATGAGCGTATTTTACGTAAACCGTTGAATATTTGGAATTTTACAATCTATAAAGAATGTCGGCTTTAATAATTTAATTTCGTGTCTCATAATTCGTCCGAACTTTGAGTCACGGGTGGAGCAGGGCAGCGGAAGTGCCGCAAGCGGTGACGGACGTTGCCTGAACCCGGGGTCGGCGCATCAATTGATGACGGTGCCGGCACATGCTCGCTGCACGAAGTGAAACCCGGGTGGCCGGGGATGAAATAAAAGAAGCGGTGTGGGTCGCGATCGACGCGACGAATAATCGGGGAAGTACATGACGACGGGTTGAATCGCCGGATTCAGCCGGGGAAAGACTCGTCCATGACAATCAATACGTATTCCTAATGTAACTGCAGAATCAACGGAGCGGGACGTCAGGCCGACGGCATGCCCCGGGGCGTTCGTACGCCCGGTCGATACGGGTGCTCGATGCGCGCCGTGTCGACACGGCTTGCCCGGCGTCGGAATCCGCTGCCGAACCGAAGTCGCAATCGAAGTCGAAGCTGTCGATAAAAGTAAGTAGTCCGTATTCAAACCAGACGCTACACAACGGAGCAGAAGACCATGAAGAGGAAGCAGATTTCGGCGCTCGCCGCCGCGATGTTCACGGGTGCGGGTGTGCTGATCGCCGGCGCCGCGCACGCGGACAATTTCGTCGACCGCGGCAACCCGGACAACGCGCTGAACGGCCAGTGCATCGACGGCACCAACCCGCTGTGCGTGGCAACGAAGAACGGCAGCTACGTCGCGGTCAGTACCACGAACGTGACGCAGGGCACCAATGCGAAAGCAGGCGCCAGCGGTATCGCGATCGGCGACCAGTCGAATGCGAGCAGCAAGGGCGGCAGCAGCAGCGGCGGCGCGATCGCGATCGGGGTCGGCTCGCAGGCGCTGGCGAACTCGTCCACCGCGATCGGCACGGTGGCGGTCGCGCAGGGCAACACGGCGCTGGCGATCGGCCGCCAGTCGGCGGCGGTCGGCGATTTCTCGATGGCGCTCGGCAACGTCGCGGATGCGCACGGCACGAGCTCGATCGCACTCGGCCATTCGGCGCTCGCCAGCGGCGACCGCTCGGTCGCGATCGGCGGCGCGAACCCGACGTCGAGCGACGGCGTATCGGCCGGCGCATCGTACGACGCGGCCACGCAGACGCGTGCGGCCGGCACGCAGTCCGTGGCGATCGGCGCAGGCGCGCAGACGAACGACAACAACCAGGTCGCGATCGGCTCGGGCAGTGTCGGCGCGAACAACGGCGGCACGCCCGTGTTCGGCGGCACGGCCGCGCCGGTCGGCGGCGCGGTCTCGTTCGGCGCGCTCGGCAGTGAGCGCCAGCTCAAGAACGTCGCGGCGGGCGCCGCCGATACGGACGCCGTCAACGTCCAGCAGTTGAAGAACGTGAACGGCACGCTGAGCACGGCCATCGGCAACGTCGACGCACGCGTGACGTCGGTCGGCAATGCGCTGTCGACCTCGATCTCGAACGTCGACCAGCGCGTGACCAGCGTCGGCAACAGCCTCAGCACGAGCATCGTCACCGCGACGCAGAACGTCGTGAAATACACCGACGACTCGCATGCGGCGATCGCGCTCGACGGCGCCACCGGCACGACGATCGGCGGCGTGGCCGCCGGCGTCGCCGATACCGACGCCGTCAACGTCGGCCAGTTGAAGGGCAGCCTCGCGCCGCTGCAGACGTCCGTTTCGACGGCGGCGTCGAACATCGCGAACCTGCAGAACAGCGTGACCGGCATCAACGGGTCGCTGAGCACCGCGGCGTCGAGCATCGTCAACCTGCAGGCGGCCGATACGCGCAACGTCAAGTACGACGGCGCGAGCGGCTTCGACTCGGTGACGTTCGCCGGCCCGAACGGCACGACGCTGCACAACGTCGCGGACGGCAAGGACGTCCACGACGCCGTCAACGTCGGCCAGTTGACGGGCGGCCTCGCATCGCTCAGCACGAGCGTGACGAACAACCTCAGCACGACGCTCGGCAACCTGAGCACGTCGATTACCAGCCAGATCGGCACCGCGACGAAGAACGCGGTGCAGTACGACGACGATGGGCACGGCGGCGTCACGCTCGGCGGCCAGGGCGCCGCGGCGCCGGTCGGCCTGCACAACGTCGCGGACGGCGTGGCGGCAGGCGATGCGGTGAACGTGGGCCAGCTCGGCAAGGCGACCGACACGCTCAACCAGTCGATCGCGACCGTCGGCAACCAGGTGACGACGAACACCGGCAACATCGCGGCGCTTCAGCAGGACGCGCTGCAATGGAACCCGGCCCTCGGCGCCTACGATGCGAGCCACGGCGGCCACGGCCCGCAGCTCATCAGCAACGTCGCGGCAGGCAAGAGCGGAACGGACGCGGTCAACGTCGATCAGCTGAACGCGGCGATTCACGACGGGACGAGCCAGCTCGATGCGCTCGCGGTCAAATACGACGATCCGAGCAAGCGGCAGGTGTCGCTCGGCGCGGGCAACGGCGGCAGCCCGGTGCGCGTGACCAACGTCGCGGAAGGCAACGTGGCGGCCGGCAGCACCGATGCGGTGAACGGCGCGCAACTGCGCCGCGCGACCGACGGGGCGGCGGCCGCGCTCGGCGGCGGCGCGACCGCGAACCCGGACGGCTCGATCGGCGCACCGAACTACAAGATCGGCGGCAGCGCGTTCGACAACGTCGGCGACGCATTGACGAACCTCGACGGCCGCGTCGGCAGCAACACGACGACGCTCGCGAATCACGAAACGCGCATCGGCAATGCCGAAACGAACATCGCGGGCAACACGGCCGCGATTGCGGGGCTACAGCAGGACGCGCTGCAATTCGACCCGACGCTCGGCGCGTTCAACGCCGCGCGCGGCGGTGCGCCGACGAAGCTGACGAACGTGGCCGACGGCACCCTCGCCGCGGGCAGCACGGATGCGGTGAACGGCGGCCAGTTGTCGGGCGTGAAGACCGCGCTCGAACAGCAGATCACGCAGGTGTCGAACCAGGCCGGCGAAGCCGTGAAGAACGTCGTCAAGTACGACGTCGATGCGAACGGCAACCGGCTGAATTCGGTGTCGCTGGTCGGCGGCGACGCAACGTCGGCGGTCGTGCTGAAGAACGTCGCGGCGGGCACCAGCGATACCGACGCGGTGAACGTGAAGCAGTTGAAGGACGTGCAGTCGAGCCTGAACCAGCTCGGCGCGCTCGCGGTGCAGTACGACGATGGGTCCAAGAGCACGATCACGCTCGGCGGTGCGGGCGGCACGCGCATCACCAACGTGCAGGCCGGCACGCTCGCCGCGACCAGCACCGACGCGGTGAACGGTTCGCAGCTCTACGCGACCAATCAGCAGGTGGCGAAGAACACCACCGACATTTCGAACCTGCAAGGCAGCGTGACCAACATCGCGAACGGCAAGGCCGGCCTCGTGCAGCAGCAGGATCCGAACGGCGCGATCACGGTCGGCAAGGATTCGGGCGGCGCGAGCGTGAACTTCTCCGGCACGGCGGGCGACCGCGTGCTGACCGGTGTCGCGGCGGGCGTGAACGACAACGACGCGGTCAACATGGGGCAGTTCAACAACGCGCTGAAGAACGTGGCGGCCAACGACAAGATCCGCGCGGCCGCGACCGATGCGAACACCGCATGGATCGCGCGTGCCGACGCGGGTGCGATCGGGTCGACGGCGACCGCGACCGGCAAGAACGCGGTGGCGGTCGGCCAGGGCTCCGTCGCCGATCGCGACAACTCGTTCTCGGTCGGCGCGAAGGGCAGCGAGCGCCAGATCACGAACGTCGCGGCCGGCACGGCGCCGACCGACGCGGTGAACGTGCAGCAACTGAACGACAACCTCGCGACGGCGTCGACGCAGGCGAAGGCGTATACCGACCAGCGCATCGGACAGGTGTACAACTCGTTCAACGACCTGAAGAAGGACATGTACGGCGGCGTCGCGTCGGCGATGGCGGTGGCCGGCTTGCCGCAGCCGACCGGCGCGGGGCGCTCGATGGTGTCGGCGGCGACGTCGAACTATCACGGCCAGCAGGGCTTCGCAGCCGGCTACTCGTACGTGACGGAGAACAACCGCTGGGTCGTCAAGGCATCGGTGACGGGCAACGCGCGGTCGGACTTCGGCGCGGTGGTCGGCGCCGGTTATCAGTTCTGATGCAGGTCGCGTCGTCGTGAGCGACGCGGGGTGCCGGGCGATGCAGGCGAAGCCCGGTACCCACGATCGATTGGCGGCCCGGGGTTCGTTCGCGAATCCCGGGCCGTCGTCGTTTCGCGTCGCCGGCCGCTCGGGCATCCCGCATCGACGGTACCCGTCGCGAATGCGAGTGGCGCCTTCCGCGGTGATCGTCGCCGTCCCGCAACGCTCGGCCCCGCAAGGGTTTCGCGCTCGCTCGGCGAAACGTCCAATGCGAGTTGTGGGATGCAAGCCCGCGCTCGTATTCTGACCTCCTCGGGCGGCACGGCATGGGGCCTGCGCCCATCACCGCATCGGAGCGCGCGACCATGAACGAAACGACACCCACGATGAAGCTCAACCACTTGAGCTTTCCTTCCGCCGACACACTGGCGACTGCCCGATTCTTCGAGCGATACCTCGGCTTCACGATCGCGGGAAGCTGGGACAAATCGTGGATCCTCAAACGCCCGGGCTTCGACGTCGTGATCGATCACGTCGGTGACGGCGTGCCCGCGTGGCCGACCCGTTTCCACGTCGGCTTCGAACTGCCGAGCCTCGATGCCGTGCAAGCGCTGTTCGCGCGCTTCAAGGAAGAGGGCGTCGCAATGGAGACCGGCGTCTTCAACAACGGGCGCGGCTCGCGCTTCTTTTGCCGCGCGCCGGGCGGCGTGATGTTCGAACTGAACACGCGCGCGGATGCCGCGCCGGAATATCGGGGCACTTTCGACGATTGACGCGACGCGGTTCGTGCCGCGCTCAATCGCAACGGCCGGCGCGGGCGAGGGTCTCGATGGCCGCGCGGGTACGCGACGGCCGGGTGATCTCCGTCCATTGCAGATGCGCGTATTTCGGGTCGTCGCGCAAGCCGGCGAACTTGACGCGGTTTTTCGCGAATGTCGTGTACGACCACAGCAGCACCGAGTCTCGCGAGCAGAACGCCATCCGCAGCGATTCCCGGTTGCCGTGAAACAGCTCGGTGCGCATGAGCCCGCGGCCGATCGTGCGCCGGAGCACGCGGGAAAACACCGTCCATCGCCCGAAGTTGAGCCAGACGACGTGCGTGGCGCGCGACCACAGCACGTCGCGCACCGCGCTGTAGTTGCCGTCGGCGACCCATCGGTCGCCGGCCGTCGCCGCCCGCACCTCCCGCTCGAACTGCTCGGGCGGCACGGCGGTCCAGCCGGGGCCCCAGTAGAGCCGGTCGAGTTCGATGCAGGGGCAGGCCGCGGCGGCGGCCAGCGCGCTGGCGAAGGTGGATTTCCCGGCTCCGCTCGTTCCGACGACGATGACACGCATGTGTGTGACCACGGGCAAAAAGGTGAGGGCGCGTATTGTGCCCGAAGCGCGCGGGCGGACCGGTATCTGCGGCGGCAAAAGGCGGCCCGCCGACGAACCCGCGCATCGATCAATCGAGCGGCGGCACCGCGCCCTCCCGCAACATCTTGACGAGCCGCGTGCGCCGCTTTTCGAGATCGGCGATCTGGCGGTCGATCGCTTCGAGGCGTTCGCGCTGGACGTCGCCGATCTGATCGCACGAACGCGCGCCGTCGATCAGCAGCATGCAGTCCGGAAAGCCGCGGATGTCGTCGAGGGTGAAACCGGTCGCGATCATGCGCTGAATCTGTTTGACCTGCGTCACCGCTTTTTCGGGGAACAGGCGATAGCCGTTGGCCGCGCGCACCGACGCGAGCAGGCCGTGCTCGTCGTAGTGCCGGATCGAGCGCACGCTCGCGCCGGTGCGCCGCGCGAGTTTGCCGATGGTCATCGGGGGCGGAGTGGGCGATTTTTTCATGAGAGGCAGGCTAACACGATTCGCTTGACTCTCACATCAGTGTGAGGGTTGAGACTGGGCGTCCGTTCATGCCTGGAGGAACAATCGTGAATACCCGAGTGCTGATCCGCTGGTTGCTTGTCGCGATCGGGTGGCTGACGCCGTTCGCCTTGGCGCACGACGCGGCGGCCGCGCCGCTGAGCTATACCGTCACGTCGACGGACGGCGTGAAGCTGGCCGTTCAGGAAAGCGGCGACCCCGGCGGTGTGCCGGTCATCCTGATTCACGGCCTGCTCGGCAGCCGCCTGAACTGGGACGCGCAGGTCGACAGCCCCGAACTGCGCCGCTTCCGAATCATCACGTACGATCTGCGCGGCCACGGGCTGTCGGACAAGCCGACCGGCGCGCAGCCGTATCGCGACGGCACCCGCTGGGGCGACGATCTCGCCGCGGTCATCGAAGGCGCGCATGCGCGCAAGCCGGTCGTGGTCGGCTGGTCGCTCGGCGGCGCGGTGATCTCGAACTACCTCGCCAAATACGGCGATCGCGCGATCGCGGGCGCGGTGTACGTCGACGGCGTGGTCGAGCTCGCACCGGGTCAGATCGTCGATCATCCCGACGTGTACCGGGACATGAATGCGGCGGATCTGAAAACGCATCTCGACGGCGAACGCACGTTCGTCGGTCTGTGCTTCAACCGTCGGCCGAACGCCGCCACGTTCGAGCGCTTGCTCGCCAACGCCGCGATGGCGTCGTGGGACATGCAAAAGGCGATCCCGACGATGTCGGTGTTCGCCGCCGCGGGGCTCGGCAACGCGCGCGTGCCGCTGCTCTTCGTCTACGGCGGCCGCGACGCGCTGGTCGATACGCACGCGACGCTGGCCCGCGCGGCCGAGCTGAACCCGCGCGTGGTCAGCAAGGTGTACGCGGAATCGGGGCACGCGCCGTTCATCGAGGAAGCCGAGCGGTTCAATCGCGACCTGGCCGCGTTCATCCGGTCGGCGTCCTCGCCGTGAAGTCGTGTGTCGCGCGGGCCGGCGACGTCAGGCCGGCGCGACCGGCATGCCTGCCGTGTCGCCCGCCGCGCGATCGTGAAAGCGCTGGAACGCATCGAGCAGCCGCGCGCGCTGCGCGGCCAGCGACGGATCGCGCCTGTCGCGCGGCCGTGCGATGTCGACGTGGATTTCGTCGTCAATGCGGCCCGGGTTCGGCGCGAGCATCAGCACGCGATCGCCGAGATACAGCGCTTCGTCGAGATCGTGCGTGACGACGATCGCGGCCATCCGGTGCCGCTGGACGACATCGAGCAGCAGCGTCTGCAAGCGCATCCGGGTGATCGCGTCGACCGCGCTGAACGGTTCGTCGAGCAGCAGCAGATCCGGCTCGCCGAACAGCCCGCGCGCGATCGCGGCGCGCTGCGCCATCCCGCCCGACAACGTCGCCGGCAGTTGCCGCGCGACGCCGGCCAGGCCGACTTCGTCGAGCAATCGCGCGACGCTCGGGGCGCGTCCGCCCCGTGCACCGGACGCGAAGCCGACGTTGTCCGCGATCGACAGCCACGGCAGCAGCCGCGGCTCCTGAAAGATCACGCCGACGCGCGCGGACGGCCCGGCCAGCGCGCTGCCGTCGAGCGTCACGCTGCCGCGGAAATCCCGGTCCAGCCCCGCGACGATCCGCAACAGCGTGCTCTTGCCGCACCCGCTCGGGCCGACCACGCAGACGATCTCGCCCCGCGCGACCTGCAACGCGACGTCGGCCAGGATCGTGCGATCGCCGTACAGCTTGCGGGCGATCCGCAGGTCGAGCAGCGGCGTGGCGACGCCGGCGGTCGGGCGCACGGAAGGGTAGGCGCTCATTGCCCGCCCTCGCGCGACGCACCGCCGAACGCATCGCGCCAGCCGAGCCAGCGCGACTCGATGCGGCGCATCGCGCCGTCGGTGAGCTTGCCGAACAACGCGAGCAGCAGGATCGCGCCGAACACGAGATCGGGGCGACCGGTTTCGCGGCCGTCGCTCAGCAGGAAGCCGAGGCCGCGCGTGGCCGCGATCAGCTCCGCGGCGACCATGAACATCCACGCGAGACTGAGGCCGGTCCGCAGGCCGGTGACGATCTGCGGCAGCGCGGCCGGCAGCAGGATCCGACGGAACAGCGCGAGCGGGCCGAGCCGGTACACCGCGCCGAGCTCGACGAGCTTGCGGTCCACGTCGCGAATGCCGGCGACCACCGCGAGGTGAACCGGAAAGAACGCGCCGATTGCGATCAGCGTGATCTTCGGCGCTTCGTCGATGCCGAGCCACAGCAGCAGCACCGGCACCCATGCGAGCGACGGAATCGCGCGCAGCGCCTGGAACGTCGGTTCGAACAGCGCATCGATCCGGTGGCTCAGGCCCATCGCCGCGCCGACGACGAGCGCGAGCCCGGCGCCGGCCGCAAAGCCGGCCGCGACGCGCAGCGTGCTCGCACCGACGTGACGGGCGAGCCGCGTGGCGCCCATCCGCGCGAGCGTATCGAGAATTTCGCTCGGCGCCGGCACGAGATGATCCGGCAGCCAGCCGCGCCGCACCACGAACTCCAGCAGCACGAGCGCGACAAACGGCAGCGCGAGGCCCGCGATACGCCATGCGCGCAGCGGGTCGCGCCGGGCAGCACGGGGCGGCGAAGCGGCGTGCTGCGACGCGAGCGCATCGCCGCGCGCGGCGGTGTTCGTCATCGGCGGCATGCTCAATGCGACGCGGTGGCGATCGGGCGCGCGAACGACGGATCGATCAGCGCATCGACGATCTTCGCGGGATCGACGCCCGGCTTGGTCAACTGTTCGGCCGTCAGCACCGGCGCCGCGGCCTTCAGCGCCGCGCGCTGCGTGTCGCCCGGCACCGGGTCGCCGAAGTCGTTGCGCTGGAGCTGCAGCTTCGCGACCGGCAGCGATACCTTCGATTGATCGGCGACGATCTGCGCGGTCTCGGCCGGATGCGCGACGATCCACTGGCGCGCGCGGTCGTAGACCTTCAGCACGCGCGTCACCGCCTGCGGATACTGGCTGGCGAACGCATCGCGAACATTCAGGAACCCGTACGTGTTGAACGCGACATTGCGGTACAGCAGGCGCGCGCCGTCGTCGAGCTGGGCGGCGGCCATGTGCGGATCGAGCCCGGCCCATGCGTCGACCTGTCCGTTCGCGAGCGCGGTGCGGCCGTCGGGATGCTGCAGGTTGACGATCTCGACGTCGTCGCGCGTCAGGCCGACCGTGTGCAGCGCGCGCAGCGTGAACAGGAACGGGTCGGTGCCGCGCGTCGCGGCGATCTTCTTGCCCTTCAGATCGGCGAGCGAGCGGATCGGCGAATCCTTGCGCACCACGAGCGCCGTCCATTCGGGGCGCGAGAACACGTAGACGGTGTGGATCGGGTTGCCGTTCGCCCGCGCGAGCACCGACGCCAGCCCCGCGGCCGAGCCGAAATCGACCGCGCCGCTGTTCAGGTATTCGAGCGCGCGATTGCTGCCGAGGCTCAGCACCCAGCGAATCGCCGTGCCGTCGGCCTTGAATTCGTCGTCGAGCCAGCCGAAGTGGCGGACCACGAGACTCTCGGGCGAGTAATACGCATAGTCGACGCGGATTTCGGCGGGCGTCGCCGCGTGCGCGTGCATCGACGCGAGGCCGGCAAGCGCGGCAACGACGAGGGCCGCGGATTGCCACACGCGGGACCAGAACGGCTTCATCGGGGATTCTCCGGAAGAGCGGCAAGGCGCCGCGAACAGGCTGGGAAGAGGGCTAGGGTCTGTTTACATATGGAACGCGCATGCGTTGCCACGAGAACGGCCGCTCGCGAGGCGCGCGACGCCGCGAATACTGACGTATTCGCAAGGAGCGCAACACGGCGAGCGGCCGTTCTCGTGGCAACCCCAAATTAAAAATCATGTCACGGGAATGCCCGAAATCGCCCGTATGGCGGCGTCGTTCGTCGCTTGTTTGGCGCGGCCAAACGGCGCTCCTCACTCCTTGCCCTACGAGCGATTTCGGGCATTCGCATGTGCGTTCCATATGTAAACAGACCCTAATGTAACGAAGCGCAGGCGATCCGTTAACGAAGAAATCCGCGATTGAACATGCACGTTGCTGATAAGCGCGCTCCGCGCAACTTTATGACGCACGCCGATTAATTTATCGCTTTATATCGCTTGGGATTGCCGAAGCGGAGGAACAGAATTTCCGCTGCCGGAACCCGGCGATCGCACGGCCGCATTCGCTCGACGCCGCGCGGGTCGCGCAGGCACCTTTCCCGGTTCCGCCTTCACGACGACCTTGCCGTGCACTCGGCATCAAACTAAGGAATCCGATGAGTTCGATCGATCTGAGCCCGGTCACGCCGGTTTCTTCCCCCATCCGCTCGGCCAGCGACGTCGCGCGCCTCATCAACACCGTGGACAGTTCGGTCAGCCATGCGCGGATGATCGTGCTGCTGGCGCTCGGCGGCGTGTTTCTCGACGCGTACGACCTGACGACGCTGTCGTACGGCATCGACGACGTGGCGCGCGAATTCGGGCTGACGCCCGCGCTGACCGGGCTGGTCGGGTCGGCGATCATGATCGGCACGATCTTCGGCAGCCTGATCGGCGGCTGGCTGACCGACCGGATCGGCCGCTATCAGGTATTCATGGCCGACATGCTGTTCTTCGTGGTCGCGGCGATCGCGGCCGGGCTCGCGCCGAACGTCTGGGTGCTGATCGCCGCGCGTTTCGTGATGGGGCTCGGCGTCGGCATCGACCTGCCCGTCGCGATGGCCTTCCTCGCGGAATTCTCGAAGTTCAACGGCCGCGGCAACAAGGCGTCCCGGCTCGCCGCATGGTGCCCGATGTGGTACGTCGCGTCGTCGGTGTGCTTCCTGCTGATTTTCGGCCTGTATTTCCTGCTGCCGGCCGAGCATGCGGGATGGCTGTGGCGTGCGTCGCTGATCTTCGGCGCGGTGCCGGCGCTCGTCATCATCCTGTTCCGGAACCGCTTCATGAACGAATCGCCGCTGTGGGCCGCGAATCAGGGCGATCTGGCCAATGCCGCGCGCATCCTGCGCGAGTCGTACGGCATTCATGCGCACGAAGCGGACGACGCGCGACGCGAACCGAGCGCGCCGCCCGTGCGGCTTCGCGTGCTGTTTCAGCGCCCGTATCTGGGGCGCACGATCGTCGCCAGCGTGATGAACCTGTGCATCCCGTTCGAATACACGGCGATTGCGTTCTTCCTGCCGTCGATCCTGTCGCAATTTCTGGGGGCGGGCGTGTTCGAGACGATCGCCGCATCGCTGGCGTTGAACGTGCTGTTCGCGTTCACCGGCGGCTTGCTCGGCATGCGTCTCGCGTATCGCTATCCGTCGCGTCATGTCGCGATCGCGGGGTTCGCGTTGCAAACGGTCGCGCTCGTCGCGCTGGCGCTCGCAGGGCATCCGCACGGCGCGCTGGCGGTGGGCGTCGTGCTGCTGATGCTCGGCACGTGGCTGTTCGCGGAAGGATTCGGGCCGGGCGCGCAGATGATGATCTATCCGACGCTGTCGTATCCGGCCGCGATCCGCGGCACCGGCGTCGGCTTCGGGCGGTCGCTGTGCGGCATCGGCCAGGCGCTCGCGCTGTTCGTGCTGCCGATTCTCCAGGCCCGGCTCGGCACCGACATGTTCTGGGTCGTCGCGGTCAGTGCGGTCACGCCGATCGCGTTTCTGCTGATCGTGCGGTACGAACCGACGGCGCACGACATCGACGACGAAAGCGTCGCGTAGGCACCGGCGGGGACGCTCGCGTTCCCCCCAAACACGAACGGCTTCGTCGGACTGCACGAAGCCGTTTGCGCTGAGGCCGGTCGCCGCGTGAATGCGGACTGACCGGCCTCGACATATTGCCGTTACGCGTCGACCGTTTCCCGCTCGGCCTCGCGCTTGACCTGTTCGATGTCGCGATACCGCGCGGCCGGATGCTCGTCCGGCAGTCGCGCCGAGCCGCCGAAGAGTTTTTCGCGCAGCGTGCCCGGCGCATACGCGGTCGGGTACACGCCGCGGCGCTGAAGCTCGGGCACGAGATGGCGCACGACGTCCTCGAAGGTTTCATGCGCGACCGCATACGCGAGATTGAAGCCGTCCACGTCGGTCGCGGCCACCCATTCCTGCAGGATGTCCGCGACGGTCGCCGCCGACCCGACGAATACCGGGCCCATCCCGCCGATGCCGCCCCAGGCGGCCAACGCCTCGATCGTCCACGCGGTGTCGCCGCCCGACAGGTGCTCGACCGCCGACACGATCGCATTCGTTTCGACGCGCCTGACGGGATCGGTCGGCGCGTACTGGCCGAAGTCGATGCCGGTCCAGCCCGACATGAACACCAGCGAGCCGTCGTACGACACGTAGCGCCGATACTCGTCGAACTTGGCCTGCGCCTGCGCGTCGGTCTCGTCGACGATCACCGTGACGAGGTTGTAGATCAGCACCTTCGCCGGGTCGCGTCCGGCGGCGGCGGCCTGCGCGCGCACGTCGGCCACGTAGCGCGCGAGCTGGTCGCGGGTGGGCGCGGCGACGAACACGCATTCGGCGTGCTGCGCGGCGAACGCCTTGCCGGGGCCCGACGCGCCGGCCTGGAACAGCACCGGCGTGCGTTGCGGCGACGGCTCGCACAGGTGATAGCCGGGCACGTCGAAGAAGCGGCCCTTGTGGCCGATCTCGTGCACTTTCTCGGGATGCGTGAACACGCGGCCGGCGCGATCGCGCACCACCGCGTCATCCTCCCAGCTGCCTTCGAACAGCTTGTACAGCACCTCGACGTACTCGGCCGCGACCGCATAGCGATCGTCGTGCGTGCGCAGCCCGCGATCGCCGACGTTCTTCGCGCCGCTCTCCAGGTACGACGTGACGATGTTCCATGCGAGCCGGCCCTTCGTGTGATGGTCGGCGGTCGACAGCCGGCGCGCGAACGTGTACGGGTGCTCGAACGTCGTCGACGCGGTGATGCCGATGCCGAGATGCTCGGTCGCCATCGCGATCGGCGCGGCCAGTTGCAGCGGATCGTTGACGGGGATCTGCGCGGCCTGGTGCAGCGCGTGATAGTTGCTGCCCTTGTACACGTCGTAGTAGCCGATCACGTCCGCGATGAAGATCGCGTCGAAGATCCCGCGCTCCAGTACGCGGGCGAGGTCGGTCCAGTAGTCGAGATCCTTGTACTGCCACGAGCGGTCGCGCGGATGCGCCCACAGGCCGGGCGACTGGTGGCCCACGCAGTTCATCTCGAACGCGTTGAAGCGGATCGTCTTGCTCATTGCGCCGCTCCCGTTTCCGCTTTCGCTCGCGCGCCGGCGTCCGCATGGGCGCCCGCACCGCTGCCCACGCGCCAGACGAACGGCGGCGTGCGGCCGTTGATGATCCAGTCGCCGACGATGCGCGCCTTGTAGACGAGCGGATTGTGCGACGACACCGTGCGCGCGTTGCGCCAGTGGCGATCGAGCGCGGTCGTGCTGCGGGTCGCGGATGCGCCGAGCGCGTCGAACAGGCGCGTCGCCGCGCGCAGCACGAGTTCGGACACGACGAGCTGGCTCTGCGCGGATTCGATTTCGGCCGCGACGTTCGCGGCCTGCTCGGCCGCTTCGTCGCCGCCGAAGCGCGCTTCGTACGCGTGCTGAAGCGGTTGCGCGGCACGCAGCGCGAGTGCGTCGGCCGCGTACGCCCATGACGCGATCTCGCCGATCACCTGTTGCAGCTGGGCATCGTCGCCCGCGCGCTGCGCATTGCCGTGGCTGTACACGCGCGTGCGGTTGCGCACGAGCTCGCCCGCGTCGCGCACGATCGCGTGGCCGATGCCGGCGAGCGTCGCGACGTGGAACAGCTGGTAGAACGCGGTCTGGTACTTGAAGCGGCGCGCGAAATCGATCACGTTCTCCGCGTCGACCGCCGCATCCTCGAAATGCGTCGTGCCGCTGCCGGTGGTGGTCTGGCCGAAGCCGTCCCAGTCGTCCTCGCGGATCACGCCCGGCTGCGCGGTCGACACGGCGACGATCACGTCGCTGCCGTCGTGCGCGCGTTGCGCGAACACGTCGATCCAGTCGGCGAACAGGCTGCCCGTGCTGTAGAACTTGCGGCCGTTCAGCACGAGCCGGCCATGCCGCTCCGATACCTTCGTGACGGTCTGGCCGAGCGGGACGTCGCCGGCTTCCGACCACGCGTTGCCGACGAGCTGGCCGCTCGCGAAGCGGTCGAGCCACGTCGTGCGTTGCGGGCCGTCCGGCGCGTTCAGCCAGTCCTCGACGAACGCGAAGTGTCCGCGCAATGCCTGCGGCAAATTGGAATCGGCGGCGGCCAGCTCGGTCAGCAGCCGGAACAACTGCGGCAGCGACGCGCCGGCGCCGCCGGCGCTCGCCGGCAGCCGGATCGCACCGAAGCCCGCCGATTTCAGCCAGCCGATCGCCTCGTGCGGCAGTTCGCGGCGGCGTTCGCGCTCGGCGGTGCCGGCGGCGATGCGCGCGAAGATCGGCCGGAACCGGCTCGCGAGCGCATCGTAGTCGGTACCGGTGGAAAGGTCGGAGGCTGCGTGCGACGAAGTCATGCGGTATTCCTCGAAAAACAGGCCGTGTGCGCCGGGAGCCCAGTATAGGAAGCGCGACGCCGGCGCTCCAATAACGGATTCTCGGATCGTTATCGTCGCTGCGTATTACCGGGGCTGCGACTGCGACCGGGTGAAGGCGCGTCGACGTTCTCGCGTCCGTTGCGACGCCGAAACATCGGCTCGCCTGCGTCGGGCTCGACGTCGTTTGTTCTCCCAAGGAATATCGTTTCGAGAATCGCTCGGTTTTCCGGCCCGCGTGGCGCTGCTAGATTGAATGCTTTCGCCATTCGACAGGAGAGACCGATGTCAGACACGAGCGCGACGATTCAGGAGCGGCCGGCCGACGCGCCACCGCAGGCGGCGAACGTGATCGCCGACGATGCGCAAGCGCTTGCGGTCGCGCACGCGCTGGCGCAACGCCTCGCGCAAGGGGCCGCCGAGCGCGATCGCGAGCGCCGCCTGCCGCGCGAGGAAATCGAATGGTTTTCGCAGTCGGGGCTGTGGGCGATCACGGTGCCGAAGGCATACGGCGGCGCGGGCGTATCGCATGTGACGCTCACCGAGGTGATCAAGATCGTCGCCGCGGCCGATGCGTCGCTCGGGCAGCTTCCGCAGAACCATTTCGGGCTGGTCGACGTGATCGCGCTCGTCGGCAGCGACGCGCAGAAGCGTCATTTCTTCGCCGAAGTGCTGAGCGGCAAGCGGTTCGGCAACGGGTTCTCGGAGAAGGGCACGAAGCACGTGCTCGACCTGAAGACGCGCGTGCGCCGCGACGGCGACGACTACGTGGTCGACGGTACGAAGTTCTATTCGACCGGCGCGCTGTTCGCGCATTACGTGCCGGTGCTCGGGCTCGACGACGCGCAGCAGGCATGGCTCGCGTATATACCGCAACCGACGCCGGGGCTGACCGTGATCGATGACTGGTCGGGATTCGGGCAGCGCACGACCGCGAGCGGCACGGTCGTGCTCGATGCGGTGCGCATCCCGGCATCGCACGTGCTGCCCGCGCAGCGCGTGTCGGACGTGCCGACGCTCAACGGTCCGCTGTCGCAGATCATCCAGGCGGCGATCGACGCGGGCATCGCGAAGGCGGCCATCGACGATACGCTCGCGTTCGTGCGGACCCGCACGCGGCCGTGGGTCGACAGCGGCGTCGAACGGGCGGTGGATGATCCGTTGACGATTCGCGAAATCGGCGGCCTGCATATCCAGCTGCATGCGGCCGACGCGTTGCTCGAGCGTGCGGCGCGCACGCTCGACGAGATCGCGGCAAAGGGCGACGTGACCGAAGACGACGTCGCGCGGGCGTCCGTCGCGGTCGGCGAAGCGAAGGTGTTGACGACCGAGGTCGCGCTGCTCGCGGGTGAGAAGCTGTTCGAGCTGGCCGGTACGCAGTCGACGCTCGCCGAGCACAACCTCGACCGGCATTGGCGCAATGCGCGCACGCATACGCTGCACGATCCGGTGCGCTGGAAATATCACCTCGTCGGCAACTACTACCTGAACGGCGCGCGCCCGGCGCGCCATGCGTGGAATTGAGCGTCGGCGGTCGGACGCCGGCAGCGCGCTGCCGGCGAGCGTGAAACCCGGCGCGCCGATCAGGCCGATCGCCGTCGCCGTCGCCGGCGCGCCGTCGACGCCGCCTGACGCGCGACGACGCAGCTCGCGCGTCCCGTGCGCGACCTATGCCTGAACCCCCACCCGATACCGGGTGGTTTGCCGATAGACGTCGCCCGGACGCACGATCGCTTCGTCGCGCAGGCCGTCCATGTTGACCTGATCCGGAAAGCCGCCCGCCTCGACGCACAGTGCCGCGTGTCGGGCGCACCGCGTGCCGCCGCTCACGCGCACGTCGTCGAGATAGTTGCCCGTATAGAGCTGCAGCCCGCGCTGATCGGTCGACACGGTCAACTCGCGACCGCTCTCCGGATCGTAGACGCGTGCGACCGGCCGGACCTCGCGCGCGCCGTTGCCCACGACGAAGCAGTGATCGAAGCCGCGTGCGCGCGCCAGTTGCGCATGCGGCCAGTCGAGGCGCGCGCCGAGCGGCGCGCTTTGCCGAAAATCGAACGCCGTGCCCGTCACGTCGGCCGTCCCGATCGGGATCAGCGCGTCGTCCACTTCGAGGAACGCGTCGGCGTCGATGTGCAGCAGATGGCCGCGCACGTCGCTGCCCGCGCGCCCGTTCAGGTTGAAGTAGCTGTGATTCGTCAGGTTCAGCGGCGTCGGCGCATCGGTCCAGCCCGTATAGTCGATCGTCAGCGTGCCGTCGTCGTCGAGCGTGTAACGAACCTGCACGCTCACGTTGCCCGGGAATCCCGCGTCGCCTTCCGGCGAATCGAGCCGCAACGTCAGCCCGCCGTTATCGTCGAGCACGTCCCACCGCGCACGATGAAACCCGTTCGCGCCGCCGTGCAGCAGGTTGCCGTTCTCGTTGCGGTCGAGCAGGTAGTCGACGCCGTCGAGCGTGAAGCGCGCGCCGGCGATCCGGTTCGCCCATCGGCCGATCGTCGCGCCGAGATAGACGCCGGATTCGAGGTACTCGGCCGGCGTGTCGTGCGCGAGCACGATATCGGCAAAGCGCCCCGTGCGGTCGGGCGCGAGCCACGACACGACGGTCGCGCCGAGGTCGCTGACGACGACGCGCATTCCGTGCGCGTTGCGCAGCGTATAGCGCCGCACGGGCTCGCCGTCGGGCAACGCGCCCCACGGCTCGGCATGCACGCGGGCCACGCCGGGCGTCAGGTATGAGGAATCGGTATCGATATGCATGAGTGGATGTCGGATGGGCGGCGGGCGTCAGTTCGTCGCGGCCGCGCGTTCCTGATATTCGCGCGGCGTGCAGCCGAGTTCGCGCCTGAACACCGCGTACATGTACTGAAGCGACGTGAACCCGCAACGGATCGCGACTTCGGCGCTCGACGCCTGCCGGCCGGCGAGCAGCGCCTGCGCGGCTTCGAGCTTGTGGCGCAGGATCTCCTGATGCACGGTGCGCTGCAGTTCGCGCCGGAAGTGCTCCTCGAGCAGCGAGCGCGATACGCCGACATAGTCGGCGACCTGTTCGGTCTTGATCCCCTGGCACGCGTACTGGCGGATGAAATGCCGGGCACGCATCACGTGCGGGCTCGCGAGCGGCTGGTGGCGCGTCGATTCGAGCACGTTGATGCCGACCGGCGGCACGAGAATGCGCTGCCCCGGAAAGCGCGCGCCGCGCAGCATCCGGTGCAGCAGGTGCGCGGCGGTGCGGCCCATTTCCTCGGTGCCCTGGATCACCGACGACAACGGAATGCGCGTCAGCGTGCGCGTGAGCGGATCGTTGTCGATACCGATGATCGCGACCTGTTCCGGCACGGCGATGCCGGCGATCAGGCACGCCTGCAGCAGGTGCCGCGCGCGGGCATCGGTCACCGCGATCACGCCGACCGGCTTCGGCAGCGCGTGCAGCCAGTCGATCAGTTGTTCGATCGCGTGATTCCAGCCCGACGCACTCGTCGACAGCCCGCGGTAGATCGGCGCGTCGAGCCCGTCCGCGCGCGCGAGCCGGTCGAACGCCAGTTCGCGCTGCTGCGCCCAGCGGTTCTCCTGCGCGACCGGCAGGCTGTACATCGCGAAATGCGCGAGTCCCGCCCCGATCAGGTGCGTATAGGCGAGCGACACGAGTTTCGGGTTGTCCGTCGCAATATATGGGACGCCGTCCGGGTATTGCGCCGGGTCCTCGTACGACGATCCGATCGCGACGATCGGCAGCGGCGAACCGGCGAGCGCGTCGGCGACGGCGGGGTCGTCGAAGTCCGCGATGATGCCGTCGCCGTCGAAACGCTCGATCCCGGTGAGCCGGCAGCGGAAATCGTCTTCGAGGAACAGGTCCCACACGACGCGCGTCGTGTGCAGATATTGGCCGATGCCGCTGATGATCTCGCGGTCGTAGACCTTGTTCGCGTTGAACAGCAGCGCGATGCGGTGCGGTGTCTGGGCGGATGGGGCGCGTGTCATCTCGGTGTCGGGTGAGCGCGTCGGGCGCCGTTGTCTCCGGGGCGCGCTCATGGAGGCGGCGCGCGGTGTACGGCGATTGTAGGACGGAACCTGCGCCGCGCGAACGCGGCTGGCAAGAAACATCAAGCGTGCTGCGCAATTTCGCAATTGCCGGCCGGCAGGCGCGCGGGCACGATCCAGCCAACGAATTCGGCCGCGTGCGTCATCCCGACGTGCGTTGCGCTGCAACAAGAACCTGCACGGAGACGCCATGTCGTATTTCGAACACATTCCCGCGATTCGCTACGAAGGTCCGCAGTCGGACAACCCGCTCGCCTATCACCATTACGACCCCGAGCGGCGCGTGCTGGGCAAGACGCTCGCCGAGCATCTGCGGATCGCGGTCTGCTACTGGCACACGTTCGTGTGGCCGGGCCACGACATCTTCGGGCAGGGCGCGTTTCAGCGGCCGTGGCAGCAGCCCGGCGACGCGCTCGAACGCGCTCGGATGAAGGCCGACGCCGCATTCGAGTTCTTCACGAAACTCGGCACGCCGTTCTATACGTTCCATGACACCGACGTCGCGCCGGAAGGCGACAGCCTGCGCGAATACGCGGCGAATTTCGCGCGGATGGTCGACTATCTCGCCGAGCGTCAGCAGGCAACCGGCGTGCGGCTGTTGTGGGGCACCGCGAACCTGTTTTCGCACCCGCGCTTCGCGGCCGGCGCCGCGACGAACCCGAACCCCGACGTGTTCGCGTGGGCCGCGACCCAGGTGCGCCATGCGCTCGACGCGACCCATCGGCTCGGCGGCGAGAACTACGTGCTGTGGGGCGGCCGGGAAGGCTACGAGACGCTGCTCAACACCGACCTGAAGCGCGAGCGCGACCAGTTCGCCCGCTTCCTGTCGATGGTCGTCGAGCACAAGCACCGGATCGGCTTCAAGGGTGCGCTGCTGATCGAGCCGAAGCCGCAGGAGCCGACCAAGCATCAGTACGACTACGACGTGGCGACGGTGCACGGCTTCCTCGTGCAGTACGGACTGCAGAACGAGATCCGCGTGAACATCGAGGCCAATCACGCGACGCTCGCGGGCCATTCGTTCCATCACGAGATCGCGAACGCATTCGCGCTCGGCGTGTTCGGCAGCGTCGACGCGAACCGCGGCGATCCGCAGAACGGCTGGGACACCGACCAGTTCCCGAACAGCGTCGAGGAACTGACGCTCGCGTTCTACGAGATCCTGCGCCACGGCGGCTTCACGACCGGCGGGATGAACTTCGACGCGAAGGTGCGGCGCCAGAGCATCGATCCGGAAGACCTGTTCTACGGTCACGTCGGCGCGATCGACGTGCTCGCGCTCGCGCTCGAACGCGCGGCGGTGCTGGTCGAGAACGACCGGCTCGACGCACTGCGCCGGCAGCGCTACGCGCAGTGGGACAGCGAGTTCGGCCGCAAGATCCTGTCGGGCGGCTATACGCTGGAGTCGCTGGCGGCCGACGCGCTCGCGCGGGGCGTGGACCCGCGGCATGCGAGCGGCGCGCAGGAGCGGCTCGAGAACATCGTGAACCAGGCGATCTACGGGCTGCGCTGACGCCATGTACATCGGACTCGATCTCGGCACGTCGGGCGTGAAGGCGGTGCTGCTCGACCGCGACGGCGCGGTGCGCGCAAGCGCGAGCCGCCCGCTCGCGGCGAGCCGGCCGCAGCCGCGCTGGTCCGAGCAGGCGCCGCGCGACTGGTGGGACGCCGCATGCGGCGCGCTCGCCGCACTCGTGTCGGACGCGCGCACGGCCGGCATCGACCCGCGCGACATCGATGCGCTCGGCCTGACCGGACAGATGCACGGCGCGACGCTGCTCGACGCCCACGGCGACGTGCTGCGCCCCGCGATCTTGTGGAACGACGGCCGCGCGGATGCCGAGTGCGAGGAGCTCGAACGGCTCGCGCCCGCGCTGCGCACGGTGGCCGGCAACATCGCGATGCCGGGCTTCACGGCGCCCAAGCTGCTGTGGGTGCGCCGTCACGAGCCCGACGTGTTCGCGCGCATCGCCTACGTGCTGCTGCCGAAGGATTATCTGCGCTACCGGCTGACCGGCGCGTTCGCGACCGATGCGTCGGACGCCGCCGGCACGCTGTGGCTCGACGTCGCGAAGCGCGACTACGACGACACGTTGCTCGCCGCCTGCGGGCTGTCGCGCGCGCAGATGCCGGCCGTCTTCGAGGGCAATCGCATCACCGGCACGCTGCTGCCGGCCGTCGCGCGGGCGCTCGGCCTGCGCGAGATCCCGGTGGTGGCCGGCGGCGGCGACAACGCGGCCGGCGCGGTGGGTGTCGGCATCGTGCGGCCCGGCGACGCGCTGCTGTCGCTCGGCACGTCGGGCGTGTATTTCGCGGTGTCGGACGGGTTCCGCGCGAATCCCGAATCCGCGGTGCACAGCTTCTGCCATGCGCTGCCGGATACGTGGCACCTGATGTCCGTGATGCTGAACGCGGCCGGCTGCGTCGACTTCACCGCGCAACTGACCGGTTACGACGGCGTCGCGGCGCTGCTCGACGATGCGGAAACGAACGCACGCGCGAGCCGCCCGTGGTTCCTGCCGTACCTGAGCGGCGAGCGCACGCCGCACAACGACGTGAACGCGAAGGGCGTGTTCTACGGGCTCACGCCCGACACGCGGCGCGCGGATCTCGCGAACGCGACGCTCGAAGGCGTCGGCTTCGCGCTGCTCGACGGTATCGACGCGCTGCATGCGGCCGGGCTCGCGCCCGACAACATCACCGTGATCGGCGGCGGCTCGCGCAGCGCGTACTGGACGCAGATGCTCGCGGACCTGAGCGGCCGTGCGCTGACGCTGCGCGCGGGCGGCGAGGTGGGGCCGGCGCTCGGCGCCGCGCGTCTCGCACATCTCGCGCTCGAACCCGATGCGGCGCTCGCCGACGTGTGTCCACAACCGCCGGTCGTCGCGGTGCGCGAGCCCGACTCCGCGCGGCACGCGTGGTATCGCGACGTGCGGCGGCCGACGTTTCGCGCGCTGTATCGGGCGCTCGAACCGGTGTTTGCGACGGGCGCGTGACGCACGTCGCCGTGACTGGATGCGGGCGGTGCCATCCGGCGGCCGCCCGCGGTTCGTGAGGTGGTTCCATAACAAGGAGTGGAGACATGAAATCCGTGACGCGTCGTACCGTATTGAGTTCGCTTGCCGGCGCCGCCGCGCTGGCGATCCTCGCGCTGGGCACGCCGCTCGCGCACGCGAGCAAGGACAAGCCCGAGATCGGCTTCTGCATCGACGACCTGCGCGTCGAGCGCTGGTCGCGCGATCGCGACTATTTCGTCGCGGCCGCGACGAAGCTCGGCGCGAAGGTGTCGGTGCAGTCGGCCGATGCGAGCGAGGAGCGGCAGATTTCGCAGATCGAGAACCTGATCTCGCGCGGCGTCGACGTGATCGTGATCGTGCCGTTCAACTCGAAGACGCTCGGCAACGTCGTCGCCGAAGCGCGCAAGGCCGGCATCAAGGTCGTATCGTACGATCGCCTGATCCTCGACGCGGACGTCGACGCCTATATCTCGTTCGACAACGAGAAGGTCGGCGAGCTGCAGGCGCAGGGCGTGTTCGACGCGAAGCCGAAGGGCAATTATTTCCTGCTGGGCGGCGCGCCGACCGACAACAACGCGAAGATGTTGCGCGAAGGACAACTGAAGGTGCTCAAGCCCGCGATCGACCGCGGCGACATCAAGGTCGTCGGCCAGCAGTGGGTGCCCGAATGGAGCGCGTCGACTGCGCTGCGGATCGTCGAGGACGCACTGACCGCGAACAACAACAAGATCGACGCGATCGTCGCATCGAACGACGGCACGGCCGGCGGCGCGATCCAGGCGCTCGCCGCGCAGCATCTGGCCGGCAAGGTGCCGGTGTCCGGGCAGGATGCGGATCTGGCCGCGGTCAAGCGCGTGATCGCCGGCACGCAGACGATGACCGTCTACAAGCCGTTGAAGCTGATCGCGAGCGAAGCCGCGAAGCTCGCGGTCGATCTCGCGAAGGGCACGAAGCCCGCGTTCAACGCGCAATACGACAACGGCAAGAAGAAGGTCGATACGGTGCTGCTGCAGCCGACGCTGTTGACCAAGCGCAACGTCGACGTCGTCGTGAAGGACGGCTTCTATACCCAGGCCCAGCTGGCGAGCCAGTAAGCGTACGACGGGCGCGACGCGCGGTCGCCGCGACGGCGGCCGCGCTTACTGCGAGGCATGAACGAATGACGGAACCCTTGCTGACGATGCGCGGCATCGTCAAGGCCTTCGACGGCGTGAAGGCGCTCGACGGCATCGACCTGACCGTGCGGCCCGGCGAATGCGTCGGGCTGTGCGGCGAGAACGGCGCGGGCAAGTCGACGCTGATGAAGGTGCTGTCGGGCGTATACCCGCACGGCACGTGGGACGGCGAGATCCGCTGGGAAGGCGCGCCGCTCGTGGCGTCCGGCGTGCGCGACACCGAACGCGCGGGCATCGCGATCATCCACCAGGAGCTGATGCTCGTGCCCGAGCTGTCGGTGGCCGAGAACATCTTCCTCGGCAACGAGATCACGCTGCCGGGCGGGCGCATGAACTTCGCGGCGATGGTCCGGCGCGCCGAGGAGCTGCTGCACGAATTGCGGATCGACACGATCAACGTCGCGCAGCCGGTGATGAACTACGGCGGCGGCCACCAGCAGTTGATCGAGATCGCGAAGGCGCTGAACAAGCACGCGAAGCTGCTCATCCTCGACGAACCGTCGTCGTCGCTGAGCGCGTCGGAGACGCGCATCCTGCTCGACATCGTGCGCGACCTGAAGCGCCGTGGCGTCGCCTGCGTCTACATCTCGCACAAGCTCGACGAGGTGGCGGCCGTATGCGACACGGTCACCGTGATCCGCGACGGCCGCCATGTCGCGACCGAGCCGATGAATGCGCTGACCACCGACCGGATCATCGCGATGATGGTCGGCCGCGAGATCCGCGACCTGTATCCGCGCGAGCCGCACGAGATCGGCGACGTCGTGCTCGACGTGCGCCACGTGACGTGCCGCGACGTGACGAACGCGCGCCGCAAGCGCGTCGACGACGTGTCGTTCAGCGTGCGGCGCGGCGAGATCGTCGGCGTGGCCGGGCTCGTCGGCGCGGGCCGCACCGAGTTGATGCAGGCGATCTTCGGCGCGTATCCGGGCGCGTGCACGGCGAGCGTGACGATGAACGGCCGGCCGCTGTCGATCCGCTCGCCGGCCGACGCGATCCGCGCCGGCATCGCGATGGTGCCGGAGGACCGCAAGCGCCACGGCATCGTGCCGCAGCTCGGCGTGGGGCACAACATCACGCTGGCGGTGCTGCGGCGCTTCGCGGCGCGCGGGCGGATCGACGCGGCCGCCGAGCTCGACGCGATCCGCACCGAGATGCAGCGGCTGTCGGTGCGCGCCGCGCATCCGTTCCTGTCGATCGCGAGCCTGTCGGGCGGCAATCAGCAGAAGGCGGTGCTCGCGAAGATGCTGCTGACCGAGCCGCAGGTGCTGATCCTCGACGAACCGACGCGCGGCGTCGACGTGGGCGCGAAGGCCGAGATCTACCGGCTGATCTTCGCGCTGGCCAAGCGCGGCGTCGCGCTGATCGTCGTGTCGTCGGAATTGCCGGAGGTGCTCGGCCTGGCCGATCGCGTGCTGGTGATCGGCGAAGGCGAGCTGCGCGGCGATTTCGTCAACCAGGGCCTCACGCAGGAACAGATTCTCGGCGCCGCGCTGAAGCCCGCGCGGCTGCCCGCCGAACCCACCGCAGCGAGTGCGACATGAATTCCGAACTTTCTTCCTCGACCCCGGCGACGCCGGATGCGGACGCGCGGCGTCCGGACGGCCGCGCGCCGCGGCTGCCGTTGCGTCACGTCTTCACGCGCTACAAGGTGCTCGCGCTGCTGTTCGCGGTCGTCGCGATCTGGGCGTTCTTCTCGGTGCTGACGGACGGCGCGTTCGTCACGCCGCGCAACGTATCGAACCTGCTGCGGCAGATGTCGATCACCGGCATGCTCGCGTGCGGCATGGTGTTCGTCATCATCGCGGGCGAGATCGACCTGTCGGTCGGCTCGCTGCTCGGGCTGCTCGGCGGCGTCGCCGCGATCCTCGACGTCAACCGCCACTGGCCGGTCGCGGCGACGGTTCCGGCCGTGCTCGCGCTCGGCGTGCTGATCGGGCTCTTCAACGGCTGGTGGTCGACCTATCGGCGCGTGCCGTCGTTCATCGTCGGGCTCGGCGGGATGCTCGCGTTTCGCGGCATCCTGCTCGGCGTGACGGGCGGCTCGACGATCGCGCCCGTGTCGGACGGCTTTGTGTTCATCGGGCAGGGCTATCTGCCGCGCGTGGCCGGGGACGGCCTCGCGGTCCTGCTGTTCGCGGTCGCGACGCTGCTGGTGGTGCGGCAACGCGGCACGCGGCGGCGCTACCGGCTCGCGGTCGCCCCGTTGTGGCAGGACGTCGCGAAGATCGTCGGCGCCGGGGCGGTGCTGTTCGCTTTCGTCGCGACGCTCGACCGTTACGGCGGCATTCCGGTGCCCGTGCTGCTGCTGCTCGTGCTGCTCGGCGTGTTCTCGTGGATCGCGACGCAGACCGTGTTCGGCCGGCGTATCTATGCGGTGGGTTCGAACCTGGAGGCGACGCGGCTGTCGGGCGTCGACACCGATCGCGTGAAGCTCGCGATCTTCGCGCTGATGGGGCTGATGTGCGCGTTTGCCGGCCTCGTCAACACGGCGCGGCTCGCGGCCGGGTCGCCGTCCGCCGGCTCGATGGGCGAACTCGACGCGATCGCCGCGTGCTTCATCGGCGGCACGTCGATGCGCGGCGGGTCGGGCACGGTCTACGGCGCGCTGATCGGCGCGCTCGTGATGGCGAGCCTCGACAACGGGATGTCGATGCTGGACGTCGACGCGTACTGGCAGATGATCGTCAAGGGCGCGGTGCTCGTGCTGGCGGTGTGGATCGACGTGGTGTCGCGGTCGAACCGGCGGTGACGAAGCCGTGTCGGGTGCGGGTCGACAAAGAGGAAGACCACCGATGAAGCGTCCGGCGTTCTCCACCCAACTCGTCATGCTCTGGGTACTCGTCGCGGCGTTGTATGCGACGCTGGTCGCGGTCGCGCTGGGCGCGCGGTTCGCGGTCGGCGGCTGACGCGCGATGCGCGTCGCGTCAGCCGCCCCGGCCGACTCAGAACGAGTAGGCGAGCGACGCGAACAGGCTGCGCGGCGCGCCCGGCGTGACCCACAGGCTGTTGTACGAGCTGACGTAGGTCGTGCGATTGAACAGGTTGTTCAGCACGACCGACGCACGCAGGTGCTTGTTGACCTGAAGATAGCCGTTGAGTTGCACGGTCGCATAGGCCGGCAGCTCGAAGCCGTCCTGCGTGTTGGCGGTGTTGCCCGCTCGGCGCCCGACGTAGATCACGCCGGCACCGGCGCCGGCCTTGTCCGCGAACGGCAGGGTCGTCTCGTACATGAGCAGCGCGCTGCCGCTCAACCGCGGTACGTCGACGAGGCGCGAGCCGGGCGCCAGCACGGTATCGCGCGTGACCTCGGCGTCGACGTACGCGAAGTTGGCGATGCCGCGCAAGCCGTGACCGAGGTCGCCGCTCCATTCGAATTCGACGCCGCGGCTGCGCACTTCGCCGGCCGCGCGCGAGAAGCCGGCATTGGCCGGATCGGCGGTGAGCACGTTGCGCTTGGTGACGTAGAACGCCGAGACGGTCGTGAGCCAGCGCGTGCCCGCCCATTTCGCGCCGGCTTCGTAGCCGTGGCCCTTTTCGGGATCGAACGCGCGGCCATTGATGTCGGCACCGTTGTTCGGCCGGAACGAATACGCGGTGTTCGCATACAGCGACAACGCCGGGCTCATTTCATACACGACGCCGAGACGCGGGCTCAGCGCGGTTTGCAACTGGCTCGTCGTCACGCTCTTCAGGCGGTTGTCGATCGACTGGTGGAAGCGATCCCAGCGCAGCCCGGCCAGGATCTTCCAGTGCGGCCCGAACGCGAGCGTGTCCTGCGCGTAGACGCCTTGCCCGTCGTCGCGCTCGAGCAGGTTGGTCGCGGTGCGCGGCGTCGGTGCGGGCTGGCCGTAGACCGGATCGAAGATGTCGATCGCATACGGCGCGGCGGCGGTCGGCGTGGAGCGCGTGACGAACTGGTCGTAGTTGAAGCGGTACGCATCGACGCCCATCACGAGCGTATGGCCGATGCCGCCCGTGCGGAACGTGCCGGCCGTCTCGAGGCGGCCTTGCAGGTCGTTCGAGTGAAACGCAACTTGCCGGTAGCGGCGCCACAGCGTGCGGCCGTCCGGTTGCAATGCGAACGCCTCGGACGAGCGCCCCGTCAGGTCGGTATTGCGTTGCGCGACGCCGGCATTGATCGACCAGCTGGAATCGATGCGATGCTCGAGCGTGAACTGGTGCCCCGTGTTGCGCACGTCGTAGTCGCCGTCGCGCGGCTCGCCGAGGAAGCGCGACGCGGGGATCGCGCCGAGCTGCCCGTTGACCGCGAGCACGCCGCGATCGAGCGGCGCGCGCTGACGTGCACTCTCGAACTCGTAGTGGAGCGTCGTGTCGGCGCCGATGTCCCAGGTGAACGACGGCGAGAACAGGTAGCGTTTGCTCGACACCGTGTCGCGAAAGCTGCCGTTGTTCTCGTTCATCGCGACGAAGCGGTACGCCAGCGATTTCGTGACGGGGCCGGTCGAATCGAGCGTCTGGCGCAATGCGCCGTAGCTGCCGGCCGACACGCCGATGGTGTTCGCGCGTGCGAACTGCGGCTGCTTCGTCGTGTAGCTGATGATCCCGCCCGGATCGCCGCGGCCATACAGCGCGGACGCCGGCCCCTTGAGCACTTCCATGCGCTCGAGGTTGACGGTGTCGCGCGGCACGCTCATCCCGCGATTCCACGAGAAGCCGTTGACCAGATAGTCGGTGCCGGACGTGTTGCCGTCGCCGGCGAAGCCGCGCACCGCGTAGTTGTCCCATAGGCCGCCGAAGTTGTTCTGGCGCGAGACGCCCGCGACCCAGTCGTAAAGATCGTCGCCGCGCGTGGCGGCCACGGTCTGGATCAGCTTCGTGTCGACGCTGCTGACCGCGAACGGAATCTCCATCACGTCCGCCTCGCTACGCGTCGCGCTCGTCGATTCGCGCGTGCGAAACGGCGCCGTCGCGCGTTGCGCGGATACCTCGATGGTCGGCAGCGCCGCTTCCTGCGCGTCGGCGGCGCCCATGCCGGCAGTGCCGACGACGATGGCCATCGGTGCGGCCGCCCAGTTCCTCCTGCTCATACTCCTCCCTTTTTAGTGTGTTTCGCGTTCGGGCACGGCGGGCGGCCTCGCGCCGACTTCTGTGTTCCAAACAGTACATTTGCGCGGCAATTTAATGCAAATGAGAGGCATTTGCAATCGTAATTTTGAGATTGGGCGGGGGAAGGGAAGCGGCGTGTTACCAGCCGTTCAATGAGGGGAAGGCCGGGACGGAAGCCGGACCGGCCTCGCGTGACGACGCGCTCGCCGACGCGTGCCGGCGAGCGCGTGTGTTCAATCCGGATCGGCTTTGAGCCCACCCTCGATCCACCGCGCTTCCGACGCACGAAGATGCGCGCGGATCGCCGTTTGCGCGGCGATCGGGTCGCCGGCTTGCAGCGCGAGGAGCACGTCCTCGTGCTCGCGCACGGCGGCGGTCCAGGTCTGAGGATTCTCCGCGTGGCCGCGCATGGCCGTCGCGATCGGGTCGTGGCGGCTGTCGAACAGCTCGCCGACGAAGCGGGTGAGCACCGAGTTGCCGGCGGCTTCCGCGATCAGCATGTGGAACTGCCGGTCGGCTTCGACCGGCGATTTGCCGGCCTCCGCGAGCCGCTTCATGCGCTGAACGGTGCGGCGCAGGCGCTCGAGCATCGCGGCCGTCATCCGCGCGGCGGCCAATGCGGCCACGCTGCCTTCGACGGCCGCGCGGGCCTGCATCAATTCCGACGGGCTGTCGCCGAGCGTGGCCATCGGGCCGACGGCATCGGCCGCCGTGTCGCGCACATACACGCCGGAGCCCATCCGGATCTCGATCTGACCGCCGATTTCCAGTGCGATCAGCGCCTCGCGAAGCGACGGGCGCGAGACGCCGAGCGTCAGCGCCAGCTCGCGTTCCGGCGGCAGCCGCTCGCCGACCGCGAATTCGCCCTGGCGAATCAACGCGACGATCTGGGCCGCGACCGATTGGTAAAGCCGCTTGGGTTCTGTCGATTTCATCCGATGCAGTGGGATCAATGCGCTTTCGGCGCAAGCGCGTGTCGCGGAGTCTATCACGCGCGTCGTTTCGCCCGTCGTGGCGGCCCGTTCATCCGGATGTGCGGGTTTTCACCATTGGTAAGATCAGATTGGAATAGCTAAATTGGCTTGACCAAAATTGGTTTGATTGCTGTAATTCGTCTAAATTGGACTGACCAAGCGGTGCCGAGGTCGATCCACTCCAAGGAGACGCAATGGCATTGCCCCGCAATCTGCCCGGTCAGGCCGCTCCGGACGAAACGGACCGGGAGATCCTGTGCCTGGAAGGGATTCGCAAGCGCTTTCCGGGCGTCCTCGCGCTCGACGGGATTCGCCTCGACCTGCGCCGCGGCGAAGTGCATGCGGTGTGCGGCGAAAACGGTGCGGGCAAATCCACGCTGATGAAGATCATCAGCGGTCAGTACCTCCCCGACGAGGGCGTCGTTCGCTATCGCGGCGCGCCGGTGCGATTTCATTCGGCATCCGAAGCGCAGGCGGCCGGCATCGCGATCATTCACCAGGAGCTCAATCTCGTCCCGCACCTGAGCGTGGCGGAGAACCTGTTCCTCGCACGCGAGCCGCGGCGCGGGCCGTTCGTCGATACGCGGCGCATGAATGCGGATGCGGCGCGCTGCATCGCGCGAATCGGCCTGAACGTCGCGCCGACGACGAAGGTCGGCGTGCTGTCGATCGCGCAGCAGCAAATGGTCGAGATCGCGAAGGCGCTGTCGCTCGATGCGCGCGTGCTGATCATGGACGAGCCGACGTCGTCGCTGACGGAAGCGGAAACGGTGCAGCTCTTTCGCATCATCGAGGAACTGCGCGCCGACGGCGTGGCGATTCTGTATATCTCGCACCGGCTCGACGAAATGGCGCAGATCGTCGATCGCGTGACGGTGTTGCGCGACGGGCGCCATATCTCGACGGACGATTTCGCCGACGTGAGCATCGACGACATCGTCGCGCGCATGGTCGGACGCTCGCTCGACGACGCCTATCCGTCGCGGCAGTCGGCGCCGACGGACGACGTGCTGCTCGACGTGCGGGACCTGCGCCGCGACGGCGTGTTCGGGCCGGTGTCGTTCGCATTGCGCCGCGGCGAGATCCTGGGGTTCGCGGGATTGATGGGCGCAGGGCGCACCGAGATCGCGCGCGCGATCTTCGGGGCGGACCGTCCCGACGGCGGCACGATCGCACTGCACGGCCGGCCCGTGACGATTCGCTCGCCGCGCGAGGCGATCCGGCACGGCATCGCGTATCTGTCGGAGGACCGCAAGAAGGAGGGGCTCGCGCTGTCGATGCCCGTCGCGGCGAATCTCACGCTCGCGAACGTGCGCGGCATCGCGTCGCGTCTCGGGTTCCTGCGCTTCGACGACGAACTGGACGTGGCGCGCCGCTACGTGCAGGACCTCGCGATTCGCACGCCGTCGGTGCACCAGCGCGTGCGCAACCTGTCCGGCGGCAACCAGCAGAAGGTCGTCATCGGCAAATGGCTGTACCGCGGTTCGAAGATCCTGTTCTTCGACGAGCCGACGCGCGGCATCGACGTCGGCGCGAAATTCGCGATCTACGGGCTGATGGACCGGCTTGCCGCCGACGGCGTCGGCGTGGTGCTGATCAGTTCGGAGCTGCCGGAGCTGCTCGGCGTGACCGACCGGATCGCCGTTTTTCACGAAGGTCGATTGACCGCGTTGCTCGAGACGAAACACACCAGTCAGGAGGAGATCATGCACTACGCGTCGGGGCGTTCCCATGCTTGAAATGACATCCGATCGAAGCCAGGCCGACGAGCGGGCGGCGCGACAGCGGCGGCGCGACCTGATCCAGAAGTTCGCGGCGCTGGGCAGTCTCGTCGTGCTCGTGTTCGCGTTCTCGATCTCGAGCGCGGCGTTCTTCTCGGTCGACAACCTGATGACGGTCGGCCTGCAGGTCACGTCGATCGCCTATCTGGGCGTGGCCGCCACCTGCGTGATCATCACGGGCGGCATCGACCTGTCGGTCGGCTCGGTGCTCGCGCTGGCCGGCGTGTGCGCGGCGTTGCTGGTCAAGGCCGGCGTGCCGGTGCCCGCCGCGATGGCGGCCGGCATCCTGGTCGGCGCGCTGTGCGGGCTCGTCAACGGCATCTGCGTGACGCAGATGGGCCTGCCGCCGTTCATCGCGACGCTCGGCATGATGCTGGTCGCGCGCGGCATCGCGCTGCAGATCACCGGCGCGCGGCCGGTATCGGATCTCGGCGACGCGTTCGGCGCGCTCGGCAACGGCGCGCTGTTGCGGATCTCGCGCATCGGCGCGGACGGGTTCCCCGACACGACCTTTCCCGGCATTCCGTATCCGGTCGTGATCATGGTCGTGCTGTTCGTCGTGGTGTCCGTCCTGCTGTCGAGAACGTCGCTCGGCCGTCATATCTACGCGGTCGGGTCGAACGCGGAGGCGGCCCGGCTGTCGGGCGTGAACGTGCAGGGCGTGAAGCTGTTCACCTACGTGCTGTCCGGCGCGCTCGCCGGCGTGACCGGCTGCGTGCTGATGTCGCGGCTCGTCACCGGGCAGCCGAACGAGGGCGTGATGTACGAGCTCGACGCGATCGCCAGCTCGGTGATCGGCGGCACGTCGCTGATGGGCGGCGTCGGCACGATTTCCGGCACGGCGATCGGCGCGTTCGTGATCGGCGTGCTGCGCAACGGCCTGAACATGAACGGCGTGTCGAGCTTCATCCAGCAGATCATCATCGGCGTCGTGATTCTGGGCACGGTGTGGATCGACCAGTTGCGCAATCGCCGGCCCTGACCGGCAGCAAGCAGTCCCTACCAACGAGAAGCGGAGCGAGACATGAACAAATTCATCCTGCTGGCGGCATCGGCATGCGTGTTCGCGGTGTGCAGCGGCGGCGCGCAGGCGGCGGGCGGCGAGATCGCCGTGATCGTCAAGACGGTCAATTCGAATTATTGGCAGAACGTGCAGAAAGGTGCGAAGGCGGCGCTCGACGGGGCCAAGGGCTACACGATGACGTTCCAGGGGCCGGCGGCCGAGTCGGACATCAGCGGACAGGTCAACATGGTCGACAACGCGGTCACGCGCCATGTGGCGGGCATCGTGCTCGCGCCGTCCGATCCCGATGCACTCGTTCCCGCGATCAAGAAGGCGTGGGAAGCGCACATTCCCGTCGTGCTGATCGACTCGGCCATCGCGGACGCCGGCAAGCCGTATTACCAGGCGTTCCTGTCGACCGACAACGAGAAGGCGGGTGCGCTGTGCGCGAAAGCGTTGATCGACCGCGTCGGGCAATCCGGCAAGATCGCGATCATGTCGTACGTGCCGGGCGCGGGCTCCGAGGTCAGCCGCGTCGGCGGGTTCCGCAAATATATCGAGAGCCATTCGAAGCTGCAGATCGTCGGTCCGTACTACTCGCAATCGCAAATGGCGACCGCGCTGAACCAGACGACCGACGTGCTGTCGGCGAACCCGGACCTGAAGGGCATCTTCGGCGCGAACGAGCCGACCGCCGTCGGGATGGGCCGCGCACTGAAGCAGTCGGGCAAGGCGGGCAAGGTGGTGGCGATCGGGTTCGACGGCAACGAGGACCTGCAGGGCTTTGTGCGCGACGGCACCGTGCAGGCGATCGCCGTGCAGGGCTCCTGGCAGATGGGGAACCAGGGCGTGCGCACGGCGCTCGACGTCATCGCGCGCAAGCCCGCGCCGAAGCTGATCGATACCGGCGTCGTGATGGTCGACAAGCAGAACCTCGATTCGCAGGCGGCGAAGAATGTCCTGTACTGACCGGCCGTGCCGCTTTCCCGTATCGAGTCGCGACTCATGAACGCAAACGACACGCGCAGCTTGCCGCGCAGCGGGATGACGATGTCGGCCCTCGGTCTCGGCTGCTCGCAACTGGGTGGCCTTTATCGTCCGATGTCGGCCGTCGATGCCGCCGCGCTCGTCGACGCCGCGTGGGCGGCCGACCTGCGCTACTTCGACACCGCGCCCTATTACGGCTACACGCTGTCCGAGCGGCGCGTGGGGGCGGCGCTCGCCTCGCGCGAGCGCGGCGCGTTCACGCTCAGCACGAAGGTCGGGCGGTTGATGCGCGCCGACGCGAGCGTGCGGCCGGGCGACGACGGCTGGGCCGAGCCTTTGCCGTTCCGGCCGGTCTACGACTACAGCTACGACGGGATCATGGGCTCGCACGACGACAGCCGGCAACGGCTCGGGCTCGCGCGAATCGACATGCTGTACGTGCACGACATCGGCGCGATGACGCACGGCGATCGTCACGCGCACTACTGGGAACAGTTGACTCGCGGCGGCGGGTTTCGCGCGCTCGACGCGCTGCGCTCGGGCGGCGAGATCGGCGGGTTCGGTCTCGGCGTGAACGAATGGGAAGTCGCGGCCGATGCGCTGAACGAAGCGGCGCTCGACGCCGTGCTGCTGGCCGGCCGCTACACGCTGCTCGAACAGACGGCGCTCGAACCGCTGCTCGACGCATGCGCTCGTGAAGGGACGGGCATCGTGATCGGCGGCGTATTCAACTCGGGCCTGCTCGCCGGCAACGGCAAGTTCAACTATGCGGACGCGAGCGCCGACGTGATCGACAAGGCCACGCGGCTCGGCGCGCTGTGCAACCGCTTCGACGTGCCGCTTCCCGCCGCTGCGTTGCAGTTTCCGTTCGGCCATCCGGCCGTCGTGTCGTGCGTGGTCGGCGCGCGCAGCGTCGCTCAGTTGAAGCAGAACATCGCATGGTTCGAGCGCCCTGCGCCGGCCGAACTATGGGATGCACTGCGCGACGAAGGTCTGATCGACGCGCACGCGCCGGTTCCGGGAGCACGCGCATGACCGCGCGCATCGACGCTCATCAGCACTACTGGCGAATCGGCGCGCGGGTCGGCTGCTGGCCGCCGGCCGAACTCGACGCGATTCACCGGGATTTCGGCCCCGCCGATCTGGCGCCGCTGCTCGATGCCGCGCGCATTGACACCACCGTCCTCGTGCAATCGCTGCCGAGCGAAGCCGACACGCGCTATCTGCTCGATCTGGCGGCCGCCACGCCGAGCGTCGGCGCCGTGGTCGGCTGGGTCGACATGAAGGCCGACGACGCGCCGGTGCGGATCGCGGCGTTCGCCTCCGCGCCGAAGGCGCGTGGCTTGCGGCCGATGCTGCAGGATCTGCCCGACGACGCGTGGATCGACGATCCGCAACTGGATCGCGCGGTCGCCGCGATGCTCGAGCATCGGCTCGCTTTCGATGCGCTGGTGATGCCGCGCCATCTCGATGCGCTGCATGCATTCGCGCGGCGCCATCCGGATCTGCCGATCGTGATCGACCATGGCGCGAAGCCGTTCGTCGAGCGCGGCGTGCTGCAGCCGTGGTTGTCGTCGATGCGCAGGCTCGCGAGCCTGCCGAACCTGCATTGCAAGCTGTCCGGCCTGTGGACGGAGGCCGGGCCGTCGGCCGGCCCGGATGTCGTGCGTGCGCGCACGCGGCCGTACGTCGATGCGCTGGCCGAGCTGTTCGGGCCGACGCGCCTGATGTGGGGCAGCGACTGGCCGGTGTTGCGGCTGGCGTCGGCGTGCGGCGGCTACGGCGAATGGCTGGCCGCGTGCGAGGACGACTGCGCGCGGCTGCTCGGCGCTGCCGCACTGGCCGACCTCTTCGGCGGCAACGCGCGCCGCTTTTACCGGATCGACACCGCACGCCACGAAGAATGAACCATCACGAAAGGAACCCGACATGCTCAGCGTGATTTGCGAATCCCCCGGCGTGCTGCGCGTACAGCAGCGCGAGCTGCCCGTGCGCGGCAGCGGCGAAGTGCTGTTGCGCGTGCAGCGCGTCGGCATCTGCGGCACCGATCTGCACATCTTCACCGGCAACCAGCCGTACCTCGACTATCCGCGCGTGATGGGGCACGAGCTTTCCGCGGTCGTCGTGGAGGCGGAACCCGAGTCGGGGCTCGGCGCCGGCGACGCGGTGTACGTGATGCCGTATCTGTCGTGCGGACACTGCGTCGCATGCCGTCACGGCAATACGAACTGCTGCGTGAACATCAAGGTGCTCGGCGTGCATCGCGACGGCGCGCTGGCCGAATACCTCAGCGTGCCCGCGCAGTTCGTTCACAAGGCCGACGGCATTTCGCTCGACCAGGCGGCGATGCTGGAATTTCTCGCGATCGGCGCGCATGCGGTGCGGCGGGCCGACGTCCGGGCCGGGCAGCGGGCGCTGGTCGTCGGCGCCGGGCCGATCGGCATGGCCGCGATGATGTTCGCGAAGCTGCGCGGCGCCGACGTCACGTGCCTCGACACGCGGGCCGACCGGCTGGCGTTTTGCCGCCAGCACCTGGCGGTCGATGCGGCGGTGGAGGTGGGGGCGGACGACGCGGCGCGTCTCGCGTCGTTGACGAACGGCGAGTATTTCGATGCGGTGTTCGACGCGACGGGCAACCTCGATGCGATGAATCGCGGTTTCGAATTCGTCGCGCACGGCGGCAAATACACGTTGATCTCGATCGTGCGCGGGCACGTCGCGTTTTCGGATCCCGAATTCCACAAGCGGGAAACCACGCTGCTCGCGAGCCGCAATGCGACGGCCGAGGATTTCGCGACGGTGCTCGACGCGATGCGGGCGGGGCGCATTCCGGACCGCGCGCTGAACACGCACCGGATGCGGCTCGAAGAGGTGCCGGACGCGTTTCCGCGTCTGCTGGAAGCGGGGCAGACCGTCGTGAAGGCGCTCGTCGAATGCTGATTCATCGAATCCGCCACGCGGAGCGCACGCGATGACGCCGCCGATCCTGCAGTTCGGCACGAGCCGCTTCCTGCTGGCGCACGTCGACCTGTTCGTCTCCCAGGCGCTGGACGACGGCAACGCGATGGGCGGCATCGGCATCGTGCAGACGACCGGCAATCCGGCCAGCCGCGCCCGCATCGACGCGCTGCGCGCCACCGGTCGTTATCCGGTGCGGATTCGCGGGCGCGATCGCGGCGGCATCGTCGACGAAGTCGTCGAATGCCGCGCCGTGCAGCGCGCGTGGGACGCCGAGCGCGACTGGGCGGAGATCCGCCGTGCCGCGATCGAGACGGTGCGCGCGATCGTGTCGAACACCGGCGACGCAGGCTATCGCGCCGATCCGCGCGACGCCGCGGACGTGCTCGACCGGCCGGAGCAGGCCCCGCGCGGCTTTCCGGCGAAGCTGCTCGCGCTGCTGCATGCGCGCTGGCGGGTGCGGCCCGACGACGGCATCTCCGTCCTGCCTTGCGAACTGGTGACGAACAACGGCGACACGCTGCGCGACATCGTGCTGGACCTCGCGCGCCGGTGGCGGCTGCCCGACGCGTTCGCCGACTATCTGTGCAACCGCTGCGTGTGGGTCAACTCGCTCGTCGACCGCATCGTGTCCGAGCCGCTGCATCCGGTCGGCGCGATCGCGGAGCCCTATGCGCTGTGGGCGATCGAACGGCGTGCCGGCATGGCGCTGCCGTGCCGGCACGCGCAGATCGTCGTCACCGACGATTTGCGCAGCCACGAGCGCCTGAAGCTGTTCTTCCTCAATCTCGGGCACAGCTGGCTCGCGGAGCAGTGGCTCGCGGCAGGGCGCGACGCATCGGAAACGGTGCTGGACGCGATGCACGACGCGCGGCTGCGCGACGGCCTCGAGGCGGTGTGGCGCGATGAAGTCGCGCCGGTATTCGTTGCGCTGGGCTTGCGCGACACAGCGGAACGGTACGTCGACAGCGTGCGCGAGCGCTTTCTCAATCCGTTTCTCGCGCATCGCATCGCCGATATCGCGGTCAATCATCGCGAGAAGGTGGCGCGGCGGATCGAGCCGTTGCTCGCGCTCGCGGATTCGCTGGCGCTGCCGGCCGAACAACCCCGGTTGCGGCAACTCGTCGCCCGCCATGACCCGGCGGCCGGCGCAACGACAGGGAGACATGCATCGTGAAGCAACCGGCAATCGTGATTCTTCACGGCGACGACAACGTCGCCGTCGCACTCGACGCACTGACGCCGGACGTGCCGATCGACGTGCGCGGCGCGCCGTTGCGGCCGGCGGCCGCGGTCCCGGCCGGCCACAAGATCGCCACGGCGCCGATCGCGCGCGGCGACGCGATCGTCAAATGCGGGCAGCCGATCGGCATCGCGCTGCGCGACATCGCCGCGGGCGAGCACGTGCACGTGCACAACGTCGGGATGCCCGAGCGGCATGCGCATGACGACACGCGTGCCGGCGACGTGCACGAGGTTCCGGCGGATCGCGCCGATACCTTCGACGGATTCGTGCGGCCCGACGGCAGCGTGGGCACCCGCAACTACGTCGGCGTGATCGCGAGCGTCAACTGTTCGGCGAGCGTCTGTCATGCGATCGCCGATGCATACCGGCACGGCGCGCTCGATGCGTTCGGTCACGTCGACGGCGTCGTCGCGATCACCCATCAGAGCGGCTGCGGCATGTCGGCAACCGGGGACGGCATCGAACTGCTGCGACGCACGCTCGTCGGCTATGCACGGAACCCGAACTTCGCCGGCGTGCTGCTCGTCGGCCTCGGGTGCGAGGTCAACCAGGTCGGCGCGCTCGCGCAACGGCTCGATGCGGCCGCGCCGGGCACCGTGCGCACGCTGGTCATCCAGGACGAGGGCGGCGTGCGCGACACCGTGGCCCGCGGCGTGTCGATCGTGCGCGAATTGGTGGAGGCGGCCGACGGCGCGCGTCGCAGCGCGGTGCCGGCCTCTTGGCTGACGGTCGGCCTGCAATGCGGCGGGTCCGACGGCTACTCGGGCATCACGGCGAACCCGGCGCTCGGCGCGGCCGTCGATCTGCTGGTCCGCAACGGCGGCACCGCGATTCTGTCCGAGACGCCCGAGATCTACGGCGCCGAGCATCTGCTGATCGCGCGGGCGGCCTCGCGCGACGTGGCCGAGCGTCTGCGCGGCAGGTTGCAGTGGTGGGAGCGCTACGTCGCCGATCACGGCGGCGAAATGAACAACAACCCGTCGCCCGGCAACCTCGCCGGCGGCATCACGACGATTCTCGAGAAGTCGCTGGGCGCGGTGTCGAAGGGCGGGCGCTCGCCGCTGCGCGCGGTCTACGATTACGCGGAGCCGGTGCTGCAAGCCGGGCTCGTGTTCATGGATACGCCCGGTTACGACCCGGTGTCGGCGACCGGGCAGATCGCCGGCGGCGCGAATCTCGTGTGCTTCACGACGGGCCGCGGTTCGGTGTTCGGGTCGAAGCCGGTGCCGACGATCAAGATCGCGACGACGACCGGCCTGTTCGAGCGGATGCGATCGGACATGGATTTCGACAGCGGCGGGATCGTCGCCGGTTCGCTCACGGTCGACGAAGCGGGCGCGCGGCTGTTTCGGCTGATGCTCGACGTCGCCTCCGGACGACGCTCCCGCAGCGAGGACAACGGCATCGGCGAACGCGAGTTCGTGCCGTGGCTGCGCGGCGCGGTCATGTGACGCGAACGGCGATGGGCGAGCGCGTGCGCAATCGGACAGCGAAGGAGAAGCCGCGATGGAAACCCGCATGAGCGAGCCGGCGATCGGCGAAACCGGCCACGGCGGCTCGCTGTCGGAACTGGAGAAGGGGTTGCTCGATGAGGCGCTGCGGCTGCTCGCCGAGACGCGTGCGCGGGCGCTGGAACTCTGTGTCGAGGTCAGCCGGCGGCAGGGCGCCGCCGCGCCGGATGTTCACGATTTCAACCTGCCGACGATCATCGAACTGCAACGGCGCTTCGGTACGCGGTCTTGCCCGTGGGCGGCGCCGTTGCAGGCGCGATCTTCGTCGCCGGCTACGCCGCCGACAGCGTGATCGACACGCCCGTCGCGGTGTAGACCGGCGTGGCCTTGAACCCGTCGACCGTCACCGTCGCGAACTTCGCGGCCGCCGCCGCGCCGTCGATCAGCGCGATGGTGTCGCCGGCCTTCGGCGCGTAGCCGTTCACGAATTTCACGTGCAGCGTGCCGCCCGCGATGGTGAGCGGGCCGCCCACGCGCAGCCGCCCGCCGCCGTTGCCGTCGATGTCGAGTTCGAGCGTCGCGTTGTCGAGCTGCGTGTAGCGGGCGGCGATCGTCACCGGCGCGGCGGCCGCGATGCGCACGCTGCCGCCCGGGCCGACGTACACGTCCCCTTTGCCGAACGCCGTCGTCGACGCGGCTGCCAGCGTGCCGCCGTTCACTTGCGTGCCGCCCGTGTAGCCGTTGTTGCCCGCCAGCGTCAGCGTGCCGCTGCCCTGCAGCGTCAGCTTGCCGGCGCCCGCGACGTCGTTGCGCCACAGGTCGGCGGCATTGAAGCCGCCCTGCGACGCATCCATCGACACGATCACGTTGCCGTTGAACGCGCCGTAGCCGTCGGCCGCCGCGAACAGGTTCAGGCGGCCCCAGCCTTCCGCGTCGTCCATGACCGGATAGCCGGACGGCAGCTCGGTCGTTTTCAGCACGACGCGCCGCTGGTCGGCGCTCAGATACGGAAAGCGCGTCTGCAGCAGAATCTCCGCGCCCTTCGGCACGACCGGCGGTGCGTTCGTCGATTCGAGCGCGCCGAAGCCGAACGTCATGCGGCGCAGGAACGCGGCGCGGTTCGCCGTGTAGTCGGCGAACCGGTCGGTGGCCGGCGTGCCGGAATGCGCGAAGGCGGAGAACGTCGTGGCGTTCGTTCCCGTCAGTTGCTGCAGCGTCTGATGGGCTTGCGTGTAGGCGGCCTGCGCGTCGCCGGCGTACGCGGTCAGGTTCGCCGCGCTGACGGCCAGCGCGAGCATGCGGCCGCCGATCACGTCGAGCGGCGAATGCATGCCGGCCAGAATCCGGTTCTCGCCGAGCTCGAGGCCGCGGCTGATCATTTCCTGGAAGCGTTCCGGCACGAGCCACGCCATCGTCGTCGCATCGCGCACCGCCTCGGCCGTGTGGCCGCTGATGAAGCCGCCGTCGGTCGCGGGCGTCGCGCTTTCGGCCGGCACGAGCGTCGGCGCGACGATCACGCTCGTGCTCCAGCGGTACGGACGCGCGTATTTGAAGAAGCGCTTGGACGGTTCGGTCGACGCGTTGTTGCCCATTTCGTTGAGCAGGTCGACGACCTTGCCGAAGCTGGCGTTGCCGCCGCTGCTGCCGACGCCGACGTTGTTGCCGGCGTCGTTGTACAGCACGGTCGTCGCATCGGCAGGCACGCTGGTGATGCTGGTCGTCTGCTGGGCCGCGGCGCGCCACGCGGCGGTGAGCGGGCCCATGCCGTCGGTCACGCTATAGCCCTTGCCGCGCCGGTCGTCGTAGTACGCGGCATCGGCCTGTTGCGGCGTGCGCGCGGTCGTCGCGTCGATCACGTACTGCACGTTGGCCGACAGCACCGCATCGTTCAGGATCGTGCCGCACGGCACGCCGCTGTTCGGCAGCCCGGAGCAGGTCGACGGCGAGACGGCCGGGAACCCGCCGTTCGCCGGCGCGGACGCGCCCGCGTCGACCAGCATCGTCGACGGTTGCCAGAGATCGAGGAAACGGCTCAACACGCGTACCGCCGCGTTGGTCGACAGCGTCGCATAGCGCGCATCGTTGCGCTGGTTGGTCGCGACGTTGTCGACGAAAGCGGGCGCGCTCGGGATCGGCGCACTGTCGACGAAGCCGGGGTCGGCGGGCGGCGCGGGCACGGCCGCGGCGATCGTGCCGGTCGACGCGACGTCGTCGCCGCCGCCGCAGGCAGCCAGTACGATCGCACTCGACAATGCCGCGACGTGCAGCGGGAAACGGCTTCGTGACGCAAACATGCAAGACTCCATCCTGATGGTCGAAGATGGAGGATTGTGGTGAGCGATCGTTACGCGGCCGTTACGGAATTGTTTCGCGTCGTCGTCGATACGCGATCATTCCCACTATCTGGTTAATTTCCGATACTGAACATGACGGGTGCGCGAACGCGTGCGCCCGTCACCGATACAGGGCGGCGGACGCCGGCCTACGCGTTGGCCGTACGCGCGTCGAGCCGGAACAGCGATACGGCCTCGGCAAGCCGGCTGCCCTGTTCCTCGAGCGACTTCGATGCGGCGGCGGCCTGCTCGACGAGCGCCGCATTCTGCTGCGTGACTTCGTCCATTTGCGTGATGGCCAGATTGACCTGCTCGATGCCGCGGCTCTGCTCGCTCGACGCCGCGGCGATCTCGCCCATGATGTCGGTCACGCGCGAGATCGCATGCGTGACCTCGCTCATCGTCTCGCCCGCATTGTTCGCGATATGCGAGCCGTCCTGGATTTTTCGGACCGATTGCGAGATCAGCTCGCGAATTTCCTTCGCGGCGCTCGACGAACGCTGCGCGAGACTCCTGACTTCGCTGGCCACCACCGCGAAGCCGCGACCCTGTTCGCCGGCGCGGGCGGCCTCCACGGCTGCGTTGAGCGCGAGAATGTTGGTCTGGAACGCGATGCCTTCGATGATGCCGGTGATCTCGGCGATCCTGGTGGAACTCGTGCTGATGTCCGTCATCGTGTCGACCATCAGGCCGACCGCCGCGCTGCCGCGCTGGGCGACTTCCGATGCGTTGTTGGCCAGGCCGCTCGCCTGCTGCGCATTGTCGGCGTTCAGGCGCACGGTGGATGTCAGTTGCTCCATGCTCGACGCGGTTTCCTGCAACGATGCGGCCTGCTGCTCGGTGCGGGAGGACAGGTCCTGGTTGCCGGACGCGATTTCGCCGGCGCCTGTCGCGACGTTGCCCGATGCGGTACGGACTTCCGAGATCAGGCGGATCAGGTTCGCCTGCATGTCGCGCATGGACGCCAGGACGCTGCCGGGCGGCGCGGCGCCGGTCGTGGATTCGGCGCCGAGGTTGCCGGCGGCGATATGGCCGGCGATCTCGCTGAGCGCGGCAGGCTCCGTGCCCAGCGCGCGCAGCAGGCCGCGGGTGATGAAGACGCCCGAGATTGCCGCCGCCGCCGCCGCCGCGATGCAGAGGGCGATCAGCATCAGTCGTCGCGAGGTATAGCGGTCGTTCGATTCCGTCACCAGTTGGGCGGCCCGCGAGCGCGTGTACGTCGCATACGCGTCGGTGGCCGCGACGAGTTGGGCCAGCAGCGGGCGGCACTGTTCGTTGATCATCGCGATCGCCTGATCGCGCCGGTTGTTGGCCGCCGCATCGACGATGGCGCGCGCCACGGGGCCGTACTGCGCCTCGACCGCCGCGATTTGCCGAACCAGTTCGCGCGATTTGTCGGACGCGCCGCTTCCTTCGCGGACCGCGTTCGTCAGCTCGCCCAGCAGCGCACTGACGTCGCGGTCGGCCTGCAGTGCCGCTTCCTTCTCGACGTCCGCATCGCGCGGCCCGGTCGCCAGGACCTGGTTGCGGGCGGCGATCGCGCGCCGGTCGACCGCGACGCGAACCTTGTCCGCCAGCATTGCGCGGGCGTTGGTGCCGTTGACGTAATGCTCGAATGCCGCGTTCGCGTTGGCGAGCGACACGATGCCGAGGAGGGAGACGAGCACAACCGTGCACGTCAGCAGTCCGAAAGCGATGGTCAGCTTCGTGCGAACCGTTAACCGTCGATCGTTCATGGGGAATTTCCAGTCGTGAGTATCAAATAGCTTTCCTTATTATCGGAATGGTGAATGAACAATTTAGGACCGCCGCCCGCGGCAATCGTTTGCGCGTGCCCGGCCATCGAAAAAAATTCGGCCCGCGCGCCGCACGCATCACGCCGTCGTTTCGACATTGCTCAACTTCCCGCCCCCGGTGCCGTTAAATGGATCAGGATCGGCCTGTTCACCGATCCAGTTCAATCATCACGCGGTAACGGAGACCCAAGTCATCATGCTGTCATCAATTCGCGCCCGGATACTGGCGACGTGCGTCGCCATCGTCGTGACGGCGCTGGCCGTAACCGGGGGGCTCGTCTATTACGTCGTCAAGACCCACAACGACGAGGCCATCGACCAGAATCACAAGTCGATCCTCGCCGGCCACGCACTCGCGATCGACGAATGGGTGGCGAGCCGGGCGCGCGAAACCCAGGCGCTCGCGGACACGATCGCGATCGGCGACGGCGACCCGGTGCCGGCGTTGAAGCTGCTCGGCAAGTCGGGCGGTTTCGCGGTGCTGACGCTCGGCCTGCCGGACAAGACGGCGTTCTCGAATGTGCCGCTCGCACCCGGCTATGATCCGACCGCGCGGCCTTGGTACAAGCAGGCCGTCGGCGCGGGCCGCCTGGTCGTGACGGCGCTTTACCGCGATGCGACGAGCGGCAAGCCGGCCGTGGCGTTCGCGGTGCCCGTGGTGCGCGACGGCGCGGTGAAGGGTGTGCTGGCAGCCAGCCTGTTCATGGAGAACGTGAGCTCGATCGTGACTTCCGTTCACCCGACCCCGGCGAGCTTCGCGTTTCTGGTCGACAAGAGTGCGCGCGTGATCGCGTCGGCCAGGACCGACCTGATCATGAAGCCGGCCACGGGTCTCTCGCCGGAACTCGATGCCGATCGCCTCGGTGCCCTGCAGACGGCGGCCGCGCCCGTCGCGGTCGACATCGACGGCGCCGCCAAGCTGATGCGCGCGCAACCGATCGTCGGCACCGACTGGTCGCTGGTGCTCGCGCTCGACAAGGGCGACGTCACGGCCGGCATGCGAGCGGTCGCGACGACGACGCTGCTGGCGATCGCGATCGTCGCCGTCGTCGCGGCCGCGCTCGTCGGCGCGATGACGAACGCGGCCTTCAAGCGCATCCTGATGGTGCGCGATGCGCTCACGGACGTATCGAGCGGCAGCGGCGACCTGACGAAGCGCCTGCCCGCCGACGGCGCCGACGAAGCCGCGCAGATCGCGCGAGCGTTCAACGCCTTCGCGGAGAAGATCAGTGCGATTCTGCTGCAGATCCGCGAGTTCAGCACGTCCGTCAACCTCGCAAGCGCCGAGATCGCGCAGGGCAACCAGGATCTGTCGGCCCGCACCGAACACGCGGCGTCGAGCTTGCAGGAAACGGCCGCCGCGCTCGAGGAGATCGCGGGCACGGCCCGCAATTCGGCCGATGCGGCGAGCCAGGTGAACCGTCTGGCGGAATCGGCGTCGGATGTCGCGCTGCGCGGCGGCACGGTCGTGCGCGAGGTCGTCTCGACGATGAACGACATCACGCAGGCATCGGGAGAGATCGCCAACATCGTCGGCGTGATCGACGGCATCGCGTTCCAGACCAACATTCTCGCGTTGAATGCCGCCGTCGAGGCGGCGCGCGCGAACGAGCATGGCCGCGGCTTCGCGGTCGTCGCCGGCGAGGTGCGTGCGCTCGCGCAGCGCAGCGCGCAGGCCGCGCGGGAAATCAAGCAACTGATCCACGCGTCGGTCGAGAAGATCGAGGGCGGCTCCGGGCTCGTCCAGACGGCCGGCGCGACGATGGACGAAATCGTCGACGGCGTGCGCAACATCACGAGCGTGATCGCCGAAATCAGCGTCGCCGCGAAGGAGCAGAGCACGGGGCTCGAGCAGGTGAATCAGGCGGTGTCGCAGCTCGACGATACGACGCAGCAGAACGCGGCGCTCGTCGAGCAATCGGCGGCTGCCGCGACGTCGCTGCGCGAGCAGGCGGCCCGGCTCGCGCAGACGGTCGGCGAGTTCAAGCTCGCGGAGCGGCCGGTGGCGGCCTGACGGGGTCGGCAGGCCCCGGTTTGATAGGACGCACTGGCGCGGGATGGCGGCGCCGCGAAGCCGGTCCGTTCAGGCGAGTACCGCGACTCACGCAGGCGACGCCGAACGCCGCACCGTCCCGCCTTTGCGATACAGCGACAGCGTCGCGAGCAGCCCGCAGCACGCGGCGAAGCTGAGCCAGTAGCCGGGCGCGGCCTTGTCGCCCGTCACCTCGATCAGATAGGTCGACACCGCGGGCGTGAAGCCGCCGAAAACCGCGGTCGCGAGGCTGAACGCGAGCGAGAAACCGGCCACGCGAACACTGGCGGGCATGATTTCGGTCAGCGCCGCGACCATCGCGCCGTTGTACATGCCGAAGAAGAAGGAGAGCCACAACAGCACGGCGAGCATGTGCCCGAAGCTGGGCGCGGATGAAAGCCACGCGAGCGCGGGATACGACGTCACGATGGCCGCCACGGCGATGGCCACGAGGATCGGCTTGCGTCCGACGCGGTCCGACAGCGCACCGCCGACAGGCAGCCAGAAGAAATTCGACACCCCCACGCACAGCGTAACGACCAGGCTGTCCGCCGTGGACAGTTTCAGTACGGCCCTGCCGAACGTCGGCGTATAGACCGTAATGAGGTAGAACGTCGTCGTGGTCATCGCGACGAGCAGCATGCCGGCAAACACGATGCGCCAGTTCCCCAGCATCGTCGCGAACACCTCGCGTGCACGCGGACGATGGGTGCGCGCCTTGAATTCGTCCGTTTCCTGCAGCGTTCGGCGAAGCAGGAAAATGACCGGCACGATTGCGCAACCGATGAAGAACGGGATGCGCCAGCCCCACGCGCCGATTTCCTGGCTCGTCAGCAAATGATTCAGCAGATAGCCCAGGGCCGCCGCGATGACGATCGCCACCTGCTGGCTTGCCGACTGCCAGCTCGTATAGAAGCCCTTGTGCCCGGGCGTGGCCATTTCCGCGAGATAGACCGACACGCCGCCCAGCTCGGCACCGGCCGAGAAGCCTTGAAGCAGGCGCCCAAGCAACACCAGCGCCGGTGCGGCGAGCCCGATCGTCGCGTACCCCGGCACGCACGCGATCAGGATCGTGCCGCTCGCCATGATCGAGAGCGTCACGATCAGGCCTTTGCGTCTCCCCACTTCGTCGATGTAGGCGCCGAGCACGATCGCGCCGAGCGGGCGCATCAGGAAGCCGGCGCCGAACACGGCAAACGTGAGGAGCAGCGACGCGAACTCGCTTGCCGCCGGAAAGAAGACTCGCGAGATGCTGGTCGCATAGAAGCCGAACAGGAAAAAATCGAACTGCTCGAGAAAATTGCCGCTGGTCACGCGCAGGACCGCGCCGAGCTTCGACGTGCCTGCGGCCGCGCCGTCCGGCGCGGTTGACGGTGAGGGATGCATGGGGTGTCTCCGTTGAATGTATTGTGCGAAGCGGCCCGAACGCCGGACCGCTTCGATGGGCCCGGTTCAGTCCGAGCCGAGTTGCAGGCGGCCGGCCTGGCGCTTGTCTATCGACGACTTGAGCAGCGCCGCGCAGCGAAAGATGCCGTGCGCGAATTTCCCGTACGGCAACGTTGCGAAAAGCGCCATCACGATGCCGAGATGAACCGCGAGCAGCGTCGCCATCGCGCGGGTGTCGCGCGACGCCAGCAAAGCCAGTCCCGACATGCTCACGAGCATCAGCAGCGCAATGAAGCCGCGGTCCATCGGGCGTTGTGCCGGATCGGTCCGCGCGGGGTCGCGACGCAGGTTGAGCCACAAGAGGCCGGCAGGCCCGATCAGCAGACCGATTCCGCCGGCGGTGCCGAGCAGCACGGGCAGGCTCAGGAACGCGTACGGTGCGTGCAGGTCCAGCGCGTAGTGATAGAAGGTCGCGACGAGCGTGGCGGCAAAACACAGCATGAAGCCGTAGAACGTGAAGTGGTGAAACCGGCGCCGCGCGAGCGTGAACGCATCGTCCGATTCGTTGCAGCCGTCACCGTGGCCGCCGTCGAGATAGGTGAGCGCGAGCGCGTGTTTCGCCGCTTCGGCGACGGCGGGCATGCTTGCGGTACCCGACGACACGTCGCGCCAGAAGCGCGTCACGCCCACCCCGAGCGCCAGCACGGCGAGGCCGAACACCGAGCCGAACATCGCGGCGAGCAGGTTGTGCGGAAAGATCGCATAGAAACGGCCGCCCGACGGGCCATTCAGCAGCGAGCCGTGCATTGCGATGCCGAGCATCAGGAAAAGCGCCAGCCCGATCGCGAGGGCGAGCGCGACGGTCAGGCCGTTGCGCCTGTAAAGCTGTCCCATCGCAGCGGGCCACGCATATTCGACATACGTATCGACCCGGACCTGCGCCATCGCCTTCGGCACGTTCACCGCGAATTCGTGCGGCGGCGCATATTGGCATGCGTGGTAGCACGCGCCGCAGTTGTGGCACAGGTTGGCCAGGTAGTTGACGTCCGCCTTCGCGAATTCGAGCCGGCGCGTCATCGCCGGAAAGACCGCGCAAAATCCTTCGCAGTAGCGGCACGCATTGCAGATCTGCATCTGGCGCGCGACTTCCGCTTCGCTGTCGGTGACGGGCACGATGCGAATCACGGCGGCGCCGCTCGCGCGTGTCGACGGCCGGCCGGCGGGCGCGGGCGCCTGCGCGTCGCGAACGTGTTCTTCAATATCGTGCACGTTGAACTCCAGTCGTTTGCGCGGCCTTCGCCGCCTCGGTGCCCGCGATACGGCCGAACGCGGTGCCGATCGACATTCCGACGCCCGCCGTGTAGCCCTTGCCCAGCACGTTGCCGGCCATCATCTCGCCGGCAACGAACAGGTTGTCGCTCGGCCGTCCGCCGAAGTGGACTTGTGCGCGCTCGTTGACCTTGAGCCCGAGATACGTAAACGTGATGCCCGGACGCAACGCGTAGCCGAAGAAGGGCGGCGTATCGATCGGTCGTGCCCAGTGAGTTTTCGCGGGGCCGATGCCTTCGGTGCGACAGTCGTCGAGCACGGTGTGATCGAACGTGCCTGCCCGGCATGCGGCGTTGTACGCGCGCAGGGTCTCCACGAATGCGCGTTCTGGTAGGTTCAGCAGGCGCGCGAGTTCCGGCAACGAATCGGCGCGGACACCCGGAAATACCGGCGGCATGAAGCGTCCGACGGCCTTGGCATCGATGATCGAGTAGGCCGTCTGCTCCGGCTGCTGCGCGACGAGGCGGCCCCAGATCGCATAACGCTTCGGCCAGAAGTCCTCGCCTTCGTCGTAGAAGCGCTGCGCGTCGCGGTTGACGACGATGCCGAGCGATACGCAATCGATCCGTGTGCAGATGCCGCCGTCGTAGAGCGGCGCGCGCGCGTCGATCGCGACGCAATGCGACTGCGACGGGTCGCCGATCGCATCCGCGCCGGCGGCGAGCATCGCCTTGAGCAGGACGCCCTGGTTGAACCGCGTGCCGCGGATGAGGAAATTGTCGGCGGGCCACTCGCCGCGCTCGTTTTGTCCCCACGCCTCGCGCAGCCATGCGCGGTTCGATTCGAAGCCGCCCGCCGCGAGCACGCAACTGCGTGCCTCGAAGCGCCGGTTTCCGCTACGCGCGGCGACGAAGCGTTCGCCGTCGAGTTCGATGGCGTCGACGGGCGTGTCGTAGCGAATCTGTACGCCCAGCGCTTCGGCGCTGCGGTAATACGCGTTCACCAGCGCTTTGCCGCCGCCCATGAAGAATGCATTGGTGCGCGCCACGTGCAGTGCGCCGGACAACGGCGGCTGAAACCGCACGCCATGTGCGCGCATCCACGGGCGACAGTGCGCCGACGCGCGGATCGCGAGCCGGGCCAACGCCTCGTTCGTGATGCCGCCCGTGACCTTCAGCAGGTCCTGCCAGTACTCTTCTTCCGGATAGGCGCCGACCAGCACGTCCTGCGGGCCGTCGTGCATGCAACGCAGGTTGCGGGTGTGCTGGGAGTTTCCGCCGCGCCACGCCCGCGGTGCCGCTTCGAGCAGCAGCACCGACGCGCCGGCTTCGCGCGCCATCAAGGCGGCGCACAGCGCCGCGTTGCCGCCGCCGATTACGAGAACATCAACCATCTGAGTTGTCTCCTTTGAGACGCACTCTACGGATCGGCCTCGCCTGCCGCCATCAGGGCGGCGGCAACACGTCTTCAGTTTTTGTGAAGAGGCGGCTCGCGCAGCGTGGCGCCGGGCCACCCGCCTGCCGCGACGATCTCGCGCGCCACGTCGGCGAGGACGACCCGCGCCGCGAGCCCGGCGGGCGACAACTCGTCGTCGGAGACGCTTGCGATCAGGTTCGGCCGCGTCGCCTGGGCGTCCGCGACCGGGACGCTCGCGAGCGCCGCGTTCTCGAACCGCGCGAGCGCCGCGCCCGGTTGAATGGTCGCACCGAGCCCGCCGCGCACCGCATCCATCAACATCGCGAGGCCGTCGACTTCGGCGGCGATGCGCGGGGTGAAGCCGGTGCGGGCGAAGGCGACATCCAGCAACGCGCGCAGGCCGTGCGGACCGCTCGGCAGGATCAGCGGCACGGCGCCGAGGTTCGCCAGGTGCACGTGCGGCCCGCCGGGCATGCCCGGCAGGCCGGGCGCGCCGATCACGAACAGATGCTCGTCGAGCAACGGCATCACGCTCCAGCGCTGCGCGGGTTCTTCACGAAACAGGATCGCCAGGTCGATTTGCCGCGCACTCAGCATCGCGCCGAGATAGCCCGACAGGCTCTCGACCATGCGCAGCCGGACATCCGGATAGCGCTGTCGCATCGCCTGCATGAACGCGAGACCGAGTACGCCGGTCGTACTGGGCGCAAGCCCGACGCTGACGTGCCCCGACAGGCGCGCCTGACGCGCGGCCAGCGCCGCATCGTCGACGTGGCGCAACGCGAGCTGCGCTTGTCTCCAGAATGCAAGACCGGCGTCCGTCGGAACGACGCCCGTCGAGGTGCGTTGCAGCAGGCGCGTGGACAGCTCGCTCTCGAGCCGGCTGATCTGCTGGCTCAGTGCGGACGTCACCACGCCCAGTTCGAGCGCGGCCTTGCCCATGCTGCCGTGTTCCACGACGCAGACGAAATAGCGCAGTTGCCTCAGTTCCATCGACACCTCGAATTGACTCAGCCGCGGTATTGTCGCAGCCGACGAGGCGCCGGTGGGACGAATCGCGCCCACCGAACCCGCGGATCGCCGCCGGAAAGACTATGGGGTTGCGGAATCGGCTGGCGGCCCCGCTCGCGGCGGCCGTTCCGGCTCGGCGAGTGTTCAGGTCGCGCAGTGAAGGCCGGCTGCGTGCGTGCCGGCGCGAACGCCCGCTTCATACCGCTTCGCCTGCGATCCGTCGATGTCGTTCGCGCAGGGGCTTCATGTCGCCGCGTGTCCCACTTTCACTCCGCAAGCAGCCCGCGCGCGGCCAGATTCGCATACAGCGCGCGCACGCCGAAGGTCCACGGCGCGATCTCCGTGCAAAGCCGCACGGTGTTGACGAGTGCGCCGAGCGCGGGCGTGGAGATGGTGACGCGATCGCCGAGGTGATGCGTGAATCCGCCGCCGGGCGCGTCGCGATCCTGGATCGGCGAGAACATCGTGCCGAGGAACAGCATGAAGCCGTCCGGATACTGGTGATGCGCGCCGCAGGTCTGCGCGACAAGGTCCGCCGGGTCGCGGCTGATCTCGCGCATGTGGCTGATGCCGTCGAGGACGAAGCCGTCGTCCGCGCCTTCGACGCGCAGCGACACGCTGCATTCCCGCACGCTGTCGAGCGTGAAGCCGTCGTCGAACAGCCGCACGAACGGGCCGATCGCGCACGAGCCGTTGTTGTCCTTGCATTTGCCGAGCAGCAGCGCCGAACGGCCTTCGACGTCGCGCAGGTTCACGTCGTTGCCGAGCGTCGCGCCCACCGGCCGGCCGTCGCTGGCGACCGCCAGCACGATTTCCGGCTCCGGGTTGTTCCACACCGACACGGGCAGCAGCCCCACGTCCGCGCCGAAGCCGACCGCGGACATCGGCTGCGACTTGGAGAACACCTCGGCATCCGGGCCGATGCCCACCTCCATGTATTGCGACCACGCGCCGCGGCGCTCGAGTTCCGCCTTCAGGCGCAGCGCGGCTTCCGAGCCCGGCACGATCTTCGACAGATCGGTGCCGATCGTCGCGGCGATGATGTCGCGCACCTCCGCCGCCTTGGCCGGATCGCCGCCGGCCTGTTCCTCGATCACGCGCTCGATCAGGCTGACCGCAAAGGTGACGCCGCACGCCTTGATGGCCTGCACGTCGCACGGCGCGAGCAGGTGCGTGGCGCCGGGCGTGCCGTCCAGCGCCGCCTGCAGCAGCGGCTCGACGCGGCCGAGCGATTCGCCCGAAGCGGTGCGCGCGACGGCGAGCGCATCGCGGCGGTCGAACAGGTCCGCGGTGGTCGGCACGGTGCGCGTGATGTCGAACACTTCGCCGCCGCGCACGGCGACGACGCTCGGGCCCGCGGGGGCGGCGTCGTGCCGCCAGACGCGGCCGATCAGCAGCGCGTGGGCGAGGTCGTGCGGCAGGCAATCGGAAACGGTAGGAGTACGCATGGTCAGCTCGGCAAGAGTCGGGGGCGGTGGAGTCAGTGCGAATGGCGCGGGTTGCCGCGCTGCTCGATGACCTTCAGGTACAGCGTGGCCGGTTCGAGGCAGCCGCCGGTGGACAACTGGCCGACGAACCGGCGATAGAGTTCCTGCCACGGCGTTTGCGCCTGCGGCACGGTGAAGCTGGCGGTCTCGCGACGGCGCGCGAGTTCGTCCGCGTCGACGAGCACGTCGACGCTGCGGCGATTCAGGTCCACGCGCACGCGGTCGTTCGTGCGCAGCAGCGCGAGGCCGCCTCCGACCGCGGCTTCCGGCGACATGTTCAGGATCGACGGGCTGGCCGACGTGCCGCTCTGGCGTCCGTCGCCCATGCACGGCAACGACGTGACGCCGCGCTTCACCAGCTCGGCGGGCGGCGCCATGTTCACGACTTCCGAACTGCCCGGGTAGCCGACCGTGCCGCAGCCGCGGATCACGAGGATGCAGCGCTCGTCGATGTTCAGCGCGGGATCGTCGATGCGCGCGTGGTAGTCCTCGGGGCCGTCGAACACGATCGCGCGCGCCTCGAACGTATTCTCCGCGCCCGGCTCGGAAAGATAGGTCCGGCGGAACGCGTCGCCGACCACCGACATCTTCATGATCGCGCTGTCGAAGAAGTTGCCCGACAGCACCATGAAGCCGGCGCCGTGCTTGAGCGGCGCGTCGGGCGTACGGATCACGTCGCGGTCGGCGTCCTGCGCGGCGTCGGCGATCTCGCCGATCGCGCGGCCCGATACGGTCAGGCAGTCGCGCCGCAGCAGGCCGGCCGCATCGAGCTGGCGCAGCACGGCGGGCACGCCGCCGGCGCGGTGGAAGCTCTCCCCGAGGTATTCGCCGGCCGGCATGCAGTTCACGAGCAGCGGCACGGCTTCACCGAAGCGCTGCCAGTCGTCCAGGCTCAGCTCGACGCCCATGTGGCGTGCGATGGCGATCAGATGCGGCGGACAGTTGGTCGACGCGCCGAGCGCCGACGCGACGACGATCGCATTCTCGAACGCCGCGCGCGTCATGATCGCCGACGGGCGCAGGTCTTCGCGAACGAGTTCGACCGCGCGCTTGCCGGTGGCGTAAGCCATCTGGCCGCGCTCGCGATAGGCGGCGGGAATGCTCGCGCAACCGGGCAGCGACATGCCCAGCGCCTCGGCGAGGCTGTTCATCGACAGCGCCGTGCCCATGGTATTGCAGTGGCCGATCGACGGCGACGAAGCCGTGGTCAGCTGCATGAAGCCTTCGTAGTCGATCTCGCCCGCGGCGAGCAGGTTGCGCGCATGCCAGATCACCGTGCCCGAGCCGACCCGCTTGCCCTCGTGCCAGCCGTCGAGCATCGGGCCGCCCGACAGCACGATCGCGGGCATGTCGACGGTCGCGGCCGCCATCAGGCAGGCCGGCGTGGTCTTGTCGCAGCCGGTCGTCAGCACCACACCGTCCAGCGGAAAACCGTGCAGCACTTCCACCAGCCCGAGGTAGGCGAGATTGCGATCGAGCGCGGCCGTGGGCCGGCGGCTCTGCTCGGCCAGCGGGTGCACGGGGAACTCCATCGGAATGCCGCCCGCATCGCGAATACCGGCCTTGGTGCGCTCGGCCAGCTCGATGTGGTGGCGGTTGCACGGCGCGAGATCGCTGCCCGTCTGCGCGATGCCGATCACAGGGCGGCCCGACTGCAGCTCCTCGCGCGTCAATCCGTAGTTCATGAAGCGCTCGACATAGAGCGCGGTCATGTCGGCGTGCGCGGGATCGTCGAACCATTCCTGGCTGCGCAGGCGGCGAGGGGTGTGTGACATGGCAGGCTGTCTCCTGAGGGGCCTTTCTCGTTTTGCGTGCCGGATGGTACCGGTAACATCGCCTGGATGTTAGCACGGGTTTTTTGCGTAGCGGAAGGGATTTCGTGCGCGCGTGGCGAAGGAGCGGGGCAGGGGGTCGGTACGAAGCCGCGCGCATCGCGTGTCGGGATCCGCGCGGCCGTCGGCTCGTCAGGCGCTTTCCCGCGGGATGATCGTGTAGTCGATACGGATGCTTTTCGCGTCGGTCCGCTCGCCGCCGTCACGCGCGTGGAGCGCCGCCAGCAACGCTTCGCCAGTGCGCAGCCCGATACCGTACGCGTCGACCGACACGGTCGTGATGGTCGGGTGGCAGCATGTCGCGACTTCGAAGTTGCCGAAGCCGGCCACGGCGATGTCGGCGGGCACGGCGAGCCCGCGCCGGTGGCACTCCATGATCGCGCCGAATGCCGACATGTCGCTCACGCACATCACCGCGTCGGTATCCGGCCATTGCTCCAGTAGCGCTGCCATCGCGGGGCCGCCGTGGCTCATCGTGATCGGCGATTCGCCGAGCCGCACGACGCGCGGTTCGCCCAGACCCAGCGCCTTGATCTCCGCCTGATAGCCCTTGAGCCGGTCGAGGCCGCGGCGATCCAGTTCGCTCGCGCCGACCAGAAAGCCGATGCGTCGATAGCCGCGCTCGGCCAGGTGGCGCACCATCGCGCGGGCGGCGCGCACGTTCGAGAAGCCGACGGCGGTGTCGATCGGGCGCGTGGGCAGGTCCCACATCTCGACCACCGGAATCGCCGAGCGCTCCAATACCTTGCGCGTCGCATCGGTGTGCTGCGACCCCGTCAGCGCAATGCAGCGCGGCTGGTGTCGCAGCATCGACCGGACGAGCCGTTCTTCGCGTTCCAGGTCGTAGTCGGTGTCGCCGAGCAGCAACTGGAGGCCATGCGGTTCGAGCGCATCGGTCAGGCCGCGCACGGTGTCCGAGAAGTTGGAACTCGACAGCGACGGCACCAGCACCGCGACGAATTCCGATCGCCCCGACGACAGCGCACCGGCGGCGGCATCCGCCACGTAGCCGAGCTGCTCGATGGCCTCGCAGACCCGTGCACGCGTCTCGGCGGCCACGCTGTGACCGGCGAGCACGCGCGACACCGTCATCTTCGATACGCCGGCGAGGCGTGCTACGTCGGACATGCGGGGCGGCCCGGCGGGCCGGACGGCGGTGGGACTGGGCATCGGAATCGCGATCGGGAGAAAGCCGGAAAGGCTACATCATACCGGGGCGGCGTACCGTGCAGGCTGGCCGCGATGCGCCCGTTTCAGCCACGCCCGTACTAGGGAAACCACGCGTTCGGCGGCACTTGTACGCGCGTATCGCAGCGTGCTACCTTCAGTTTTGTTACCGGTATCAACGTGCCGATCGCTCCCGTCGCCTCGTCGGCTTTTTTTTGCCACCGGATGTTATCGGTAACATCGATGCGCAAGGCACACGCGACGGTACGAAGAAGACCTACACAATCAGGAGACAGACCGATGCCATCCATTACGCAGGCCGCTGCCGCACCGGCCGCGGCCGACTCGTCCGAAGACGCCCTTTACCGCAAGGTCATGCGGCGCATCCTGCCGTTGCTGCTGCTCTGCTACGTCGTGGCCTACCTGGACCGCGTCAACGTGGGCTTCGCGAAGCTGCAGATGCTCGACGACCTGAGCCTGAGCGACGGCGTCTATGCGCTCGGCGCCAGCATCTTCTTCTGGGGCTATTTCCTGTTCGAGATGCCCAGCAACCTGCTGCTGCACCGCTACGGCGCGCGCTTCTGGATCGCGCGGATCATGATCACGTGGGGCATCGTGTCGTCGTCGATGGCGTTCATCGTGCCGCTCGCGCAGTTCTTCCACGTGCAGACGACCACGATGTTCTACACGCTGCGCTTCCTGCTGGGGCTGTGCGAAGCGGGTTTTTTCCCGGGCGTCATCCTGTACATGAACTACTGGTTCCCGGCACGCCGCCAGAGCGTGGCGATGTCGGGCTTCCTGGTCGCGATTCCGCTGAGCCTGACGCTCGGCAGCGTGGTGTCCGGCTGGCTGATGGAGCAGACGCACGGCCTGTCGGGCATGAGCGGCTGGCAATGGATGCTGCTGCTCGAAGGGCTGCCGTCGATCGTGGTGGCGTTCGTCGTGCTGGCCTGCCTCGGCGACGGCCCGCAGTCGGCGAAGTGGCTGTCCGCCGACGAGAAGGCGGTGCTGTCGCGCAACCTCGAATCCGAGGCCGCGCACAAGTCGCACAGCATCGGCGCCGCGCTGCGCAGCCCGCGCGTGTGGCTGCTCACCTTCATCCTGCTGACGTTCAATACCGGCTTCTACGGGCTGGCCTTCTGGCTGCCGTCGATCATCCGTGCGTCGGGCGTGCACAGTCCGCTGCACATCGGCGTGCTGACGGCCATTCCGTACTTGACGGCGATCTTCGCGATGGTGTGGAACGCGTCGCACTCGCGCAAGACCGGCGAACGCCGCCTGCATGCGGCGATTCCCGCGCTGATCGGCGGCGTCTTCCTGATCCTGAGCGCGGCGTTTGCGCAGAACGTCGCGCTGTCGATCGTATTCCTGACCATTGCCACGTGCGGCATTCTCGCGTTGATGCCGATCTACTGGACCTTCCCGGGGCAGATCCTGTCCGGCACGGCCGCGGCCGCCGGCATTGCGTTGATCAATTCGGTGGGCAACCTGTCCGGCTTCACGGGCTCGATGATCACCGGCGTCGCCAAGCAGATGACCGGCGACATCAACAACGGGACCTATGCGCTGGGCGCTTGTCTGCTGATCAGTTGCGTGCTGATCGCGTCGATTCCGCGCGATATTCTGCGGCCGCCGGCGGGGCGGTAGGGCGTTCGTGCGACGTGACGTTCGGCCGTGCCGGGACATCGCGCCGGCCCGGCGCCGCAGGCATCGCGCCACGTGGATTGATCTCGTGTGAATTCGCTCGACCGACACACGCGGAATTCCGGCTACCTCGAGCCAGGGACGCCCGGCGCGCTACTCCGCTTTCTCGTCGGCGGGCGTCATGCGTCCTCCAGTGCGAAGCGCACCTTGTTCCCGAGCGTGCGCAACCGCTCGACCGGTTCGTTCGAAAACACGAATCGGACGTACTGCTCGCCGTGTGCAACGCCCCATCCGGTCATGGCCGTCGCGCATACGCCGTGGCGTAGCAATCGTTCCGACATCTGCGATCCGGTCAGGCCGAAATCGGACACGCGCAGCAGCATCGACCAGCCGCCCGCCGGCATGCCGAACGGGAGTCCCGACAGTTCGGCGGCGACGGTATCCCGCCGCCTCTCGAGTTCGCTCACGTAGCCAGGCAGATCGGATGCGGAATGTTCGAGCGCGACCGCCGCCGCCTCCTGAGCGATGCCGACCGGCACCACGACATTGGCGAGCGACACGGCCACCAGATCGGGAATCAGCCATTCCGGCGCGACGATCCAGCCGACCCGCCAGCCAATCATGCGCAACTCTTTCGACGCGGCGCCGACCGTGACCGTACGCTCGGCCATGCCGGGCAGACCGGCGGGATGGATGACCGTGCGCCCATCGAAGAGCAGCCGCTCCATCGCGCTGTCGAGGATCAGCAGCAGATCGTTCTGCACACACAGGCTCGCGATCAGTTGCCAGTCGGACGCATCGAAGACGCCGCCCGACGGCATCGACGGAGACATCAGCAGCATGGCCCGCGTTTTCGGACCGATCGCTGCCCGCAGCGCGGCCTGGTCCAGCTTCCATTCGCCGCCCGGCGTGAAGGCGAACGGGACTTGCCGGGGCACACCGCCCGCAAGGCGGACGCGGTTCAGCAGACCCGCGTACGTCGGGTCGGTGACGATGACTTCGTCGCCGGTCTCGACGGTGGCGAGCAGCGTATTCAGAATGCCGGAGAGTCCGCCGGCCGACACCACCACCTGGTCGGCCGTGAAGCGCTGCCCCGAAAGCGCCGATACGTGGGCGGCGGCGCTTGCGCGTAGCCGATCCTGACCGACGAAGGGCAGATATGAATTGGCCGAGTCTCGCTGGATTGCGTCTCGGGTGAAGGCGAGCGCTTCCGACGTGGGTGGGATGTCGGTATCGAGATTTTCGAGTCGCAAGAGGTCGACGTCGGCACGATCGGCGATCGAACCCATGCGATCGACGCCGATGCCGGCAATGTGCTGCAGACGCACAGGACGGTGGTGGCGCATCGAGCCTCCGATCTTGTTACAATTTAATAGATAATATATGCATGGTGGTCGACATGAAGGTTGAAGTCAAGGACGATCGCTCGCTGGCCGATCGGATCGCTGTTGCATTGGCGGACCGCATCATCTCGGGTGTCATCGCGCCGGGGGAGTGGCTGCGTCAGGACCACATCGCGGCGGAGTTTGGCGCGAGCCATGTGCCGGTGCGCGAGGCGTTCAGACGGCTGGAAGCGCAGGGGTTGGCCGTGGTGGAACCGCGACGAGGCGTGCGGGCGGCGCCGCTCGAGCCGGCGGACGTGCTTGAAATGGCCAAGATGCGTGCCGCTTTCGAGGCGCTGGCGCTGCGCGAGGCGATGCCTGCTCTCGACGCACGTGCGTTGGAGGAACTCGATGCGATTCTCGATCAGGAGGCGGCGGCGCATGGCATAGCCGTGCTGGGTACGCTGAACCTGAGGTTTCATCGCGCATTGACCGCGCGGTGCGGGATGCCGCGGCTCGTCGCCGCGATTGGCGACATGCATCGGGCCAGCGCACGGCATTTGTATGCGACGTGGCAGCAACTGGACTGGCAGGATCGCTCGAACGACGAGCATCGGGATATCGTTCGGGCAATACGCGATGGGGATGTGGACGCAGCGTGTGCGGCTCTGTCCGCGCATATTCTGGCCGCGGGGGATGCGCTGGCTCAGGCGTTGTGCAGGCGGTAGGGAGGCAGGTCGAGCCCGGGGGCGTCAAGCGGTCTCAAAGCGGGTTTCGGGAATGGCGCGCGTCTTCTGCGGGACGGTTATAGCTAAACGCGTCGGGCGGCACGCGGCCACGAACGGCCGTTCGACACAGCTTTTTAGATCGTCGACAATCGGTGCGGATAAGGGCGTAGCCTTTAGCGGTTACCGTCGATCAGATCGTTCAGCAGCGCATCGAACGCGGCCTGTGCGTCTTCAAGTTCCTGCAGGGCGGCATCAAAGGTTTGCAGCGCGAACGGCGAAGGCTCGCCGCTGCCTTGCGGCGGAAATTGCTTCTGCATCGAGGCGAACGTACTCTGCACGCGCAGCGTGGCGGCCACGATGCGCTCCATCGCCTGGGTTTCTTCGGCTCGGGCCTGTTCCGGATTCATTCCTCTCTCCTTGGATGGTTTTCTTGAAGACCAGATCGTACACGCTGTGTCCGTTCTTGCCGCCCTTGGCAGAACGACTCCGTTGAAGGTTCCAACGGCACGCTGCGGGAGAAGCGATTTAATCGGGAATGATTCCGCAGTCGCGCCGAGGCCAAGATACTCATCGAGCGTGGCGATAAAACCCCGCCGCAGGTCACAACGATTGGCCGCTTTGGATAAATCTGAAGGGCCGTTCTGGGTCGGCTACAGCCGAACACGTGCGACTGCAGCCGGCCAAGAGACGACACTCGGCCAAATGAATCGGCCGCCCTGACGACGGAAAACTTCCCCTGTAAACGGAACGTGCCTTGCTGGCTGTTCGGCATTTGGCTCGCCAGCAGGAATATCGATGATTTACGGAACCTTTCCACCTTGGCTGCATACGCTATCGGTTACCTGGATCATTTTGGGTGCGGTCTGTGCCGTTGCAATCGTCGCTGACGAAGTTCGGCATCCTCAGAAGATGTGGATCATGAACGTCGTCTGGCCCCTGACGGCGTTGTTCGGGACGGTCTTATGGGTTGCCGCCTACTACGTGTGGGGACGGAATGTTACGGACGCGGGACACGACGCCGACGAACAGCCGTTCGTCGCGATGGTGATGAAGGGTACGAGTCACTGCGGCGCGGGCTGTACGCTCGGAGACATCATTGTCGAATGGTCGGCTTTTGCCTTCCCCGCCTTGGCAGTCTGGTTCGGGTGGCACACGGTATTCAATGAAAAAACGTTTGCCGTCTGGATCCCCGATTTCATCGCCGCCTTTCTGTTCGGCATCGTTTTTCAGTACTTCACGATCAAACCGATGCGCGGGCTTTCGGTAGGTGCAGGTTTGATTGCCGCCGTCAGAGCCGATATCGCGTCGATTACTGCCTGGCAGGTAGGCATGTACGGCTTGATGGCCATCATCCAGTTCCTGTGGTTCAAGCCGGCGTACGGGGGTATCGCGCAAGTTGCGAGCCCCGAATTCTGGTTCGCGATGCAGCTCGCGATGCTGGCAGGGTTCGCCACCAGCTATCCCGTTAACTGGTGGCTGATCAATTCGGGTATGAAGGAAAAAATGTAATGGTCTTGACCGCAAGCACGGCGAAGGCGACCCGTGGCGCGACATTGTCGGCAGCGGAGCGGAATGCATGGCGAGTGGGGCGATGGACGAAGCGTCCGCCGACGATGCGCACACAAATTCCGGTGGGCAATGCGTTTTTACACGGGGCAGCGAATGCGGGGCCGCCGCGGGCGACGGGACGGCGCGTCGGGCACGCATGATTCGACATGACGCCCGCGCCGACCGCTTCGCGGCGCCCGCACCCGCAAGGACAGGCCAGCGGGTGCGGAAAGCGCAACGGGAAATCGGACGCGCGGCGACGCCGGTTCAGTCGAGCCCGCCCTGACACAGATACTTGATCGACAGATAATCGTCGAGCCCATAGCGCGAGCCTTCGCGACCATAGCCCGATTCCTTCACGCCGCCGAACGGCGCGGCCTCGCTCGCGAGCGCGCCTTCGTTGATCCCGACGATGCCCGTCTCGAGCCGCGCCGACACGCGCGCGATGCGCCGCACGTCCTGCGTGTAGAAATACGCGGCGAGCCCGAACGGCGTGTCGTTCGCGGCGTCGACGGCTTCGTCCTCGGACGCGAAGCGAAACAGCGCGGCGACCGGGCCGAAGGTTTCCTCGCAGGTCAGCTGCATGTCGGCGGTGGCGTCGGCGAGCACCGTCGGCGTGTAATAGTTCGCGCCGAGCTCGCTCAGGCGCTGGCCGCCCGTCAGCACGCGTGCGCCCCGCTCGACGGCGTCGCCGACGTGACGCGCGATCTTGTCGACCGCACGCGCGTTGATCATCGGGCCGATCTGCGCGGCCGGATCGGTCGCCGGCGCGACCTTCAGCGCGGCGACGCGCGCGGCGAGCTTCGCGGCGAACGCGTCGTAGACGCCGGCCTGCACGTACACGCGATTCGGCGACACGCACGTTTGCCCGCCGTTGCGGAACTTGGCGGCCATCAGTCCGTCGACCGCGGCATCGAGCTCGGCGTCGTCGAACACGATGAACGGCGCATTGCCGCCGAGTTCCAGCGACAGCTTCTTCAACGTCGCCGCGGATTCGCGCGCGAGCAGCTTGCCCACGGCCGTCGAGCCGGTGAACGTGATCTTGCGCACGCGGGCGTCGGCGAGCCAGTCGGCCGCGGCGTCGATGCCGCGTTCGCGCGACGCCGCGATCAGGTTCAGCACGCCGGGCGGCACGCCGGCTTCCTGCGCGAGAAACGCGAGGGCGAGCGCGGTCAGCGGCGTGTCCTCCGCCGGCTTCGCGACGACCGTGCAGCCGGCCGCGAGCGCGGGCGCGATCTTGCGCGCGATCATCGCGAGCGGGAAATTCCACGGCGTGATCGCGGCGACGACGCCGATCGGCTCCTTCACCGCGCTGAGCCGCTTGCCGCGCTGCTGCTGCGGGATCAGGTCGCCGTACGTGCGCGTCGCTTCCTCCGCGAACCACAGCACGTACGACGCGCCGTACGCGACTTCGCCGCGCGCTTCGGCAAGCGGCTTGCCCTGTTCGCGCGATATCAGCTTCGCGAGATCGTCGGTGTGCGCGACGATCGCCGCATGCCAGGCGCGCAGGATCGCGGCCCGTTCGCGCGCGGGCGTCGCGCGCCACGCGGGCAGCGCGCGCGCCGCGGCGTCGGTCGCCGCGCGGGCGTCGGCGGCGCCGCTGTCGGGTGCGTGGGCAACGGTCTCCAGCGTGGCCGGATCGGTGACGGCGAAGCGGCGGCCGTCGAGCGCATCGCGCCAGGCGCCGTCGATCAGGTTGGCGGTGCGAACGAGTTCGGTTCGGGACAGCGTAAGCGGCATGACAGATCCTTGAATGAAGCGGTTCGGCGACGCTGGCTGCGCGCGGCGGGCGCGACTCCGCCCGCGCGGACAGCCGGCTGCCGCGTGACGGGGCGACGCACGCCGAGTGTCAGTGACGTTCGCCGAACAGCGATTCGAGCGGGTAGTGCCGTTTGACGAACGGCGACTTGATGATCACGTAACTGAAATACTTCTCGATGCCGATGTTCTGCTCGAGCAGCCCTTCGACGATCGTCTGGTAATGGCTCACGCTGCGCGTGATGAACTTCAGCAGATAGTCGTAGCCGCCGCTCGCGAGGTGGCATTCGACGATCTCGTCGACGTTGCGGATCGCCGCGACGAAGCGGTCGAAATCCTCGCGCCGATGGTCGGCCAGCGTGACCTCGGTAAACACGACCTGCACGTCGCCGAGTTTCTCGAGCTGGATGTGCGCGCCGTAGCCGCCGATGTAGCCGGCCTTCTCGAGCCGCTTCACGCGGATCAGGCATGGACTGGGCGACAGCCCGACCGCATCGGCCAGCTCGACGTTGGTCATGCGGCCGCGCTTCTGCAACTGGGAGAGGATGCGCAGGTCGATGCGATCCAGCTTGCTGTCCGTCATGTTCACGTGAAAGGGCAAAAATGGAATGTCCGGTTACTTTAGAGTCGAACGATGGCGGCCACAAGCCCGGCTTTCCCTTGGCGCGTCAGGCCGGCAGCGCGTGCGCGGCGTCGAGCGCGCGCTGCACGCCCGCGTCGGCCAGCACGTCGTCGAGCGTCTTGCGCACGCGCTCGAACAGCAGATCGAACTCGCCCGCGGTGAAACTCAGTGCCGGCGCGAAGCCGAGCACGCCGTCGCCGAACGCGCGAAACACCACGCCGTTCGCGTACGCGGCGGCCGCGATCTTGTCCGGCACGTTCAGCGCCGCGTCGAAGCGCGTCTTGCGGGCCTTGTCGGTCACCAGTTCGAGTGCGCCGAGCAGGCCGACCGAGCGTGCGTCGCCGACGAGCGGATGCGCGCGCAGCGCGTCGAGCCCCGCGGCGAAGCGCGGCACCATCGCCTGGCCGTTCGCGAGCAGCCCGCCTTCGTGATAGAGCTTCAGCACCTCGAGGCCGATCGCCGCGCTGACCGGATGCGCGGAATACGTATGGCCGTGGCCGACCACGGGCGAATCGGCGCGCTCGCCTGCGATCCCTTCGTAGATTTCGTCGGACATCAGCACCGCGCCCATCGGCGCATAGCCGGCGGTCAGACCCTTCGCGACGGTCATCAGGTCCGGGTCGACCTGTTCGGCTTCGCATGCGAACAGCGGGCCCGTGCGGCCGAAGCCGGTGATCACCTCGTCGGCGACGAACAGGATGCCGAGGCGCCGGCACGCGTCGCGCATCGCCTTCAGCCAGCCGGCCGGCGGCACGATCACGCCGCCGGAACCCTGCACCGGCTCGCAGAAGAATGCGGCGACGTTGTCCGCGCCGAGTTCGGCGACCTTCGCTTCGAGCGCGGCGACCGACGCGGCGATCAGCGCCTGCGGGTCGTCGCCGAGCGGATGGCGGTACGGGTACGGCGACGGAATATGGTGCTGGTCCGCGCGCGGCAGGTCGAAGTGGCGGTGGAACGCCGGCAGCGCGGTGAGGCCGGCGCCGATCGATGACGAGCCGTGATAGCCGCGTTCCAGCGCGATCATCTGCTTCTTCGACGGGCGGCCGGTCGCGTTGAAATAATGCGTGATGAAACGCACCGCCGAGTCGATCGCGTCCGAGCCGCCGAGCGTGAAGTACACGCGGTTCAGCGACGGCGGCGCGAGCGCGGCGAGCCGTTCGGCGAGTTCGATCGCCGGCTGCGAGCCGAAATGGAAATAACCGGTCGCGTACGGCAGCTTCGCCATCTGGTCGGCGGCGGCTTTCACGATGCTGTCGCGGCCGTAGCCGACGTTCACGCACCACAGGCCCGAGAACGCGTCGAGCAGCGTGTGGCCCGCGGCGTCGCGCAGGAACACGCCGTCCGCGGACTCCAGCACGGTGACGCCGCGCGCCTCGTGCGCACGGTAGTTGACGACGGGATGGATCAGGTGTTGACGATCGGCTTCGATCAGCGCGGCTTGGTTCATGGGAAGGCGGGACTCTCGTCAGGTGTCAGCGGTGAGTTCATGCTACCGGGCGAGAAATCCGCCTGCGTCTTCAATTTGCGGCCCGAAACGTATGCGCGCGGCGTTTGGGCGGGGCGCTTCGGCATTTTCTGCTGCGCGCCCGACGGGCCGGGCGTGCCCGTCAGTAGCCGCGCGTGCGATCGACGACGCCGATCATCGGCTGGCCCGCGCGATGGCGGGCGAGGTTCGCGAGCACGGCGTCGACCGCGGTGTCGGGCCGCGTCGCGCTGGCGATGTGCGGCGTGATGCGAATGCGCGGATGCGTCCAGAACGGATGGCCTGCCGGCAGCGGTTCGGGATCCGTCACGTCGAGGATCGCGCTGTCGAGGCGGCCGCTCGCGAGCGCCGCGAGCAGCGCCGCCGAATCCAGTTGCGGCCCGCGCCCGACCTGCACGAGCGACGCGCCGGCCGGCAGCGCGTCGAACACGCGCGCGCCGAGCAGCCCGCGCGTGCTGTCGGTGAGCGGCAGCAGGCAGATCAGGATGTCGGTGCGGGCGAGGAACGCGTCGAGCGCCGCATCGCATGCATGACAGTCGACGCCGTCGAGCGTGCGCGGCGTGCGGCTCCAGCCGGCGCACGGGAAACCGAAGCGCCGCAGCGTGTCGAGCACGGCCTGGCCGAGCGTGCCCAGCCCGAGCACGCCGATGCGCCGCGACGCGGCCGCGCGCACCGGATGCTCGCGCCACACCTGGTCGCGCTGCTGGGCCGCGTAGTCGAACAGGTCGCGATGGATCGTCAGCACGGCCTGCGTCACGTATTCGACCATCCCTTCGACGATGCCCGGTTCGATCATCCGCACGACGGGGATGTGCGCAGGCACGCGCGACAGGTCGAACTGGTCGATGCCGGCGCCGACCGAGAACACGACTTCGAGATTCGGCAGCAGCGCGACCGGATCGTCCGGCGGCTGCCATGCGGCGAGATAGCGGACGGCTTCGGCGTCGCCGAGGTCCGGCCAGATCCGGAACGGCAGGTCCGGCGCCTGTTGCGCGAAGCGCGCCGCCCACTGCGCGCCGCGCACCGGGTCGGCCTTGTAGAGAAAGCTCATCGTGCGCTCCGCTCAGCCGAGCGCCTGGTTCACGATCGCGAACGCGCGCAGCGCCGGGTCGCGTTCGGGCGTCGCGCCGCGCGCCATCGCGACGACGGTGTCGACGCGCGGCAGCCCGAGCCCCTGCAGCCAGTCGGACAGCCCGCTGTCGCCCGGTACGTCGAGCCGCACGAACATGCCTTCGTGCAGCGCGAGCCAGTGGCTGATCAGCGCTTGCGCGCGCAGCGCATCCGGCGCGATTACCGGGCCGATCACGTGGCCGCGGCCGAACCGGCGGAACAGCGCGAAGCCGAGCAGCTCGCCGTCGCGATCGAGCGCGATCCCGTTCGCGACGTCGAGCAGCGCGTCGATCACCGCGCCGCGTTCGTAGCCGGCCGCGCGCGACGCGAGCGCGGCGAGGCGCGGCCCGTCGTTGGTGCCGAGCGGGCGCAGGCGCTCGCCGGGCGGCAGCGAGATCAGCGGAGGCTGGAACGCCGCGCCCTGATGCTGATCGATCGTATCGATCGCGTCGAAGCCGAATTTCGCGTACAGCGGCTCGCCCGCCGGCGTCGCATGCAGAAAAATGGTGCGCGTGCCGAGGCTGTCGACCACGCGGGTCATCAGCTCGCGCCCGATGCCGCAGCCCTGGCGTTCGGGCGACACGATGACCATGCCGAGCGACGCGTGCGATTCGCCGAAGCGCCAGCCGAGCGCGGTACCGACGACGCCGGTTTCGTCTTCGGCGACGAAGCCGCCGCCGAGCTGGAACGCGAAGCGCCAGTCGTCGAGCCGGTGCGGCCACTTGACCGCCTCCGACAGGCGATGGGCGGCGGGCAGGTCGGCTTCGGCGAACGGGCGATAGATGAGCGTGCGGGAAGGATTGAGGTCGGACACGCCGGACTCCGGATGGGTGGGAACGATCCGTTCACTCTGCCAGCGCGGTCGCGGCACGGATAGGACGATTCGCCTGTTTTCCGGCGGCGGCGCGCGCGCTCGCGAGATCGATGCAAACCGGCGCGATCGGCGCGAACGAACGCGTGGATCGTGCCGGCGCGGGCACGTCGATCCGGCCACGCGTGCTGTGGAATGCCACTACGATGAATGCACGCCGCCGCCGCCGCCGCCGCCGCCGCCGCCGCTGCCGCTGCCCGCCGAAGCGCCGCACCGGCAGGCGGGCCCGCTGCGGTAGCGAGGCGCCGATCGGCCGGCCGCGCCGTGCCCGATCGCGCCGCAGATCGTGCTGCATGTGGCGGGCAACACGCGGCGATTCTGCGTTTTGAGCGGCGCCGAACGATGCGCGAACGACTTTTTGCCCTGATTCAATTTCGTTGAACCCAGCCATCCCCGGCCCTGCCGGGGCTTCACACCGACAGGACGTCACCATGATCCAGTTTGAACCGAAGTACATCACCTTCGACTGCTACGGCACGCTGACCCATTTCCGGATGGCCGAGACGGCGCGGGAAAACTATGCGGACCGGCTGTCGCCGGCCGCGATGGAGGCATTCGTGCCCGCGTTCGCCGCCTATCGGCTCGACGAGGTGCTCGGCGCGTGGAAGCCGTACCGCGACGTCGTGGTCAACGCGGTCCGTCGCACCTGCGCGCGGCTCGGCGTGAAGTTCGACGAAGCCGAGGCCGAGCTTTTCTATCATGCGGTGCCGACCTGGGGCCCGCACCCGGACGTGCCGGCCGGGCTGTCGCGGCTGGCGTCGAAGTACAAGCTGGTGATCCTGTCGAACGCGATGGACGATCAGATCATGAGCAACGTCGACAAGCTCGGCGCGCCGTTCCACGCCGTGTTCACCGCGCAGCAGGCGCAATCGTACAAGCCGCGGATGCAGGGCTTCGAATACATGTTCGACAAGCTCGGCTGCAAGCCGGAGGACGTGCTGCACGTGTCGTCGAGCCTGCGCTACGACCTGATGACGGCCGAGGATCTCGGCATCAAGCACAAGGCGTTCGTGAACCGCGGCCACGAGCCGGGTACGCCGTTCTACAACTATTACGAAGTGTCGGACATCGGCCAGCTCGCGACGCAGCTCGGGCTGTAAGCGGACGCGTTTCCCCGGTGCGGTGTCGCGCACACCATGCCGCCGCCCGTCGCGATCCCGGGGAAATTCCGCGCAGGCGGCAGGCTGCCGGCGTCGCCACGTCGCGCCGGCCTGCGCGCATTCGCGCCGCGCGCTCAGGATGAGCGAGGCGATGCCGGCGAACAATCCTCTGAACTTTCACGCGCGTCGGCATGCGGCCGGCACGCGCCGGCGGTCCCCCGGCGCATGCAGCAAATCATGCTGCGCAGGCTACCCAAAACGGTCGATTCGTATCGTGAGGGCGCCTCGAATCGGGACAACCGGCATTTTGGCGATGCTTAAATGAATTGCATGTGAACGACGCCGCGCCCGCCACCAGCAAGCGGGCGCGGCGCGCTTGAACAACCACGCTGGACCCTTGGACCCACTTCCCACAGTCAGGAGCAGTTCGGATGAACGACGATATCGACAATGACGGCAAGGGCGGCTTCACGCGCCGCGACATGATGAAGGTCATGGCGGCGGGCGGCATGATGGCTGCCGGTGCCGGCGGACTGCTGATGACCCCCGACGCGGCATTCGCCGCGCCCGCGCCGAAGCGCGGCGGCAAGATCCGGGTCGCGAACGAATCCGGCTCGACGGCCGATACGCTCGACCCGGCCAAGGGCTCGACGGGCGCGGACTACACGCGCTTCTTCATGTTCTACAGCGGCCTCACGCAGCTCGATGCGAGCCTGACGCCGCAGATGAACCTCGCCGAGTCGCTGCAGACGACCGATGCGAAGACCTGGATCATCAAGCTGCGCAAGGGCGTGACGTTCCACGACGGCAAGCCGGTCGGCCCGGCCGACGTGGTGTATTCGCTGATGCGCCACAAGAACCCGGCCACCGCGTCGAAGGTCAAGCCGCTCGCCGAGCAGTTCGCCGACGCGAAGGCGACCGGCCCCGACGAAGTCACGCTGACGCTCGCGAGCGCGAACGCCGATCTGCCGGTGATCCTCGCGACGCCGCAGCTCGTGATCGTCAAGGACGGCACGACCGATTTCTCGACCGGCATCGGTTGCGGCCCGTACAAGCTGAAATCGTTCAAGCCGGGCGTATCGACCGTCGGCGTGCGCAACGACAGCTACTTCAAGCCGGGCAGGCCGTATCTCGACGAGATCGAGCTGATCGGCATCAGCGACAGCGCCGCGCGCCTGAACGCGCTGCTGTCGGGCGACGTGCACCTGATCAACGCGATCGATCCGCGTTCGACGCAGCGGGTCTCGTCGACGCCGGGCTACGCGCTGAAGGAAACCAAGTCGGGCCTCTATACCGACCTGATCGCGCGCACCGACAACCCGATCGTCGCGAATCCCGATTTCGTCGAAGGGATGAAGTACCTGTTCGATCGCGAGCAGATCCGCTCGGCGGTGTTCCGCGGCTACTCGGTGATCGGCAACGACCAGCCGATTCCGCCGGGCCATCGCTACTTCAACGCCTCGCTGCCGCAGCGGCCGCACGATCCGGACAAGGCGAAATTCCTGCTCCAGAAGGCCGGCGCGCTCGGCGCCACGCTGCCGCCGCTCTATGCGACCTCCGACGCGAACGGGTCGATCGAAATGGCCGTGCTGCTGCAGCAGGCCGGCCAGAAGATCGGGCTGAACCTGCAGGTCAACCGCGCGTCGCCCGACGGCTACTGGTCGAACCACTGGATGAAGCACCCGCTCACGTTCGGCAACATCAACCCGCGCTCGAGCGCCGACGTGCTGTTCACGCAGTTCTTCAAGTCGGATGCGCCGTGGAACGAGTCGGGCTGGAAGAACGCGAAGTTCGACCAGCTGCTGCTCGCCGCGCGCTCGGAAACCGACGACGCGAAGCGCAAGCAGATGTACGGCGACATGCAGGTGATCGTGTCGCAGCAGGGCCGGGTCGGCATTCCGGCGTTCATCAGCTTCCTCGACGGATACGACAAGCGGCTCGCGGGCCTCGGTTCGATTCCGACCGGCGGGATGATGGGCTTCATGTTCGCCGAGAACGTGTGGTGGAACGCATGACGTTGTCGCTGGCCGCCGTCGCGCGGCCGGTGCGGGCCACCGCGCCGGCCACGCGCGGTTTTTTCGGGAGGGCCGCTCCATGAACCGAATTCTCATCGGCCTGATCGGCCGGCGCATCGCGGTCACCGCGCTGACGCTGCTGATCGTGTCCGCGATCATCTTCACGATCACGAACCTGCTGCCGGGCGACGCCGCGCAGGCCGCGCTCGGCCAGTCGGCGACGCCGGAGACGGTCGCCGCGCTGCGCCAGCAGTTCGGTCTCGACATGCCGGCGCACGTGCGTTACGCGCACTGGCTCGCCGGGCTGTTGCACGGCGATTTCGGCCGGTCGCTGTCCGGCGACATGCCGGTGTCGGAGCTGATCGGCGGGCGCCTGCCGAAGTCGCTCGCGCTCGCGGCGATCACGACCGCCGTGTCGGTGCCGATCGCGCTGCTGCTCGGGATCCTCGCGGCGGTCAAGCGCGAATCGGCGATCGACCGCGTGATCAGCCTCGGCACGCTGTCGCTCGTCGCGACGCCGGAATTCCTGATCGCGACGGTCGCCGTGCTCGTGTTCGCGGTGAAGCTGCGCTGGTTGTCCGCGCTGTCGTACGGCGGCCCGATCGACAGCCTGCACGATTTCCTGCGTGCGTATGCGATGCCGGTGCTGACGCTGTGCGCGGTCGTGATCGCGCAGATGGCGCGCATGACGCGCGCCGCGGTGATCGAGCAGTTGAGCGCGTCGTACGTCGAGATGGCCGTGCTCAAGGGCGCGAGCCCCGCGCGCGTCGTGCTGCGCCATGCGCTGCCGAACGCGATCGGCCCGATCGCCAACGCGATCGCGTTGAGCCTGTCGTATCTGCTCGGCGGCGTGATCGTCGTCGAGACGATCTTCAACTATCCGGGCCTCGCGAGCCTGATGGTCGACGCCGTCAGCAACCGCGATTTCCCGCTGGTCCAGGCGTGCACGCTGATCTTCTGCGTCGCTTACCTGACGCTCGTGCTGTTCGCCGACCTGTGCTCGATCGTGTCGAACCCGCGACTGCGGACCTGAGCGCCCCCGTCCACCTTCCGAGATGCCGCCCATGCACCCGACCGAACCCGTTCATCGCAGCAGCGCGCTGCCGCCGTCAGGCGAGCCGCGCTCGCCGTGGGGAGGCGCGACGCCGCCCGCCGCGCCGTCCCCCGACCAGCCGCGCAAGCGCCGCGGCGCACGCCTCGGACTGACCGCCGGCGGCCGCGTCGGCCTGTCGATGGCCGGCCTGATGCTGTTCGTCGCGGTGTTCGCGCCGCTGCTCGCGCCGCACGACGTCGGCGCGATCGTCACGCCCGACGTGTTCGCGCCGTTCAGCGCGAAGCTGCCGTTCGGCTCCGACTTCCTCGGCCGCGACATGCTGAGCCGGATCCTGTACGGCACGCGGCTGACCGTGCTGCTCGCGCTGGCCGCGGTGCTGCTCGCCGCGGTGACCGGCACGACGCTCGGGCTGCTCGCGACCGTGTCGGGCCGCGCGGTCGACGAGACGATGAGCCGGCTGCTCGACGCGCTCACGTCGATTCCGTCGAAGATGTTCGCGCTGATGTTCGTCGCCGCGTTCGGCTCGTCGCTGCCGCTGCTGGTCCTCACCGCCGCGGTCAGCTACATGCCCGGCTCGTACCGGATCGCGCGCGCGCTGGCCGTCAACATCAGCACGCTCGAATTCGTGCAGGTGGCCAGGGCGCGCGGCGAAAGCGCGCTGTACATCGCGTGCGTCGAGATGCTGCCGAACATGATCCATCCGATGCTGGCGGACACCGGGCTGCGCTTCACGTTCGTCGTGCTGCTGCTGAGCGGCCTGAGCTTTCTCGGGCTCGGCGTGCAGCCGCCGTATGCGGACCTCGGCTCGCTCGTGCGCGAAAACATCGCGAGCCTCGGCGACGGCTCGGCCGTCGCGATCATGCCCGCGGTCGCGATCGCGATCCTGACGGTGGGCGTCAACCTGATGATCGACGGTCTGCCGCATCGCGGCCGCCGCAAGGGCGCGGCCGGCGCCGCCGGAGGACACTGATGCGACACGAATCGAATCCGCTCGTCGAGGTGCGCGGGCTGCGCGTGGTCGGCGGCCGGCCGGGCGGCGACGAAACGACGATCGTCCACGGCGTCGACTTCGAGATCGGGCGCGGCGAGGTGCTCGCGCTGATCGGCGAATCGGGCTCCGGCAAGACGACGATCGCGCTGTCGCTGATGGGCCATGCGCGCGCCGGATGCCGGATCGCCGGCGGCTCGGTGAAGCTCGACGGCACCGACGTGTGCAAGCTGTCGGCGCAAGCGCTGACCGCGCTGCGCGGCCGCAAGGTCGCGTATATCGCGCAGAGCGCGGCTGCCGCGTTCAACCCGTCGCGCACGATTCTCGACCAGGTGATCGAGAGCGCGCTGATCCACAAGACGATGACGAAGCGCGACGCGCAGGCGAAGGCGATCGAGCTGTTTCGCGCGCTCGCGCTGCCGGAGCCGGAGACGATCGGCAAGCGCTATCCGCACCAGGTATCGGGCGGGCAGCTGCAGCGGCTGATGGCCGCGATGGCGCTGATCACCGATCCGGAGCTGGTGATCCTCGACGAACCGACCACCGCGCTCGACGTGACCACGCAGATCGACGTGCTGCAGGCGTTCAGGCGCGTGATCCGGCGCTACGGGATGAGTGCGGTGTACGTGTCGCACGACCTGGCCGTGGTCGCGCAGATGGCCGACCGGATCGTCGTGCTGAGCGACGGCGTGATCCGCGAGGCGGGCGACACCGAACAGATCCTGCATGCGCCGACGCACCCGTACACGCAGAGCCTGATCGCGGCGGTCACGCCGAACGATGCCGAACGCGGCGCGCAGGTGCGCGCACCCGAGCCGGCCGCGCCGGCGCCGCTGCTCGACGTGCGCGGCGCGATCGCGGGCTACGGCGGCCGCACCGCGAACGGCTGGCCCGCGAAGGTGATCCTGCATGAAGTCGACCTGCGCATCGGGCGCGGGCAGACGGTCGGCGTGATCGGCGAATCGGGCTCCGGCAAGACGACGCTCGCGAAAGTGATCGCGGGCCTCGTGCCGGCGACCGGCGGCGAGATCCTGCTCGACGGCGTGCCGCTCGCGCGCGATATCGGCAAGCGCACCAAGGAACAGCATCGGCGCGTGCAGATCGTGTTCCAGAACGCCGATACCGCGCTCAACCCGGTGCATACCGTCGAGCGCACGCTCGCACGGCCGCTCGCGTTCTACCACGGGATCAAGGGCGCGCGGGCACGCCAGCGCGTCGCCGAGCTGCTCGAACTCGTGCGGCTGCCGCCGGCAGTGGCCGCGCGGCGTACCGGCGAGCTGTCGGGCGGGCAGAAGCAGCGCGTGAACCTCGCGCGCGCGCTCGCGGCCGAGCCCGACTTGATCCTGTGCGACGAGGTCACGTCGGCGCTCGACACGGTGGTCGGCGCCGCGATCATCGAGCTGCTGCGCGACCTGCAGGCGAAGCTCGGCGTGTCGTACGTGTTCATCACGCACGATATCGCGAAGGTGCGCGCGATCAGCGACGACATCGTCGTGCTGTATGCGGGCCGCCGCGTGGAGACGGGCAGCCGCGACGCGCTGTGCGCGCCGCCTTATCACCCGTATTCGCACTTGCTGGTGTCGTCCGCGCCGGAGTTGCGCGCGGGCTGGCTCGACGATGCGGGCGAGCGTTGTCACCGGCCGCTGGTGCCGATCGGCGCGCGCGAGAACGAGGCCGAGCTGTGTCCGTTCCTGGCGCGCTGCGCGATGCGCGTGGACGGCGTGTGCAACCGGACGGCCCCGTCGCTGCGCACGCTCGGCAACGGCGCGCAGGTGCTGTGCCATCGCAGCGAGGAAGATCTCGCGCGTTTCCAGGCGGAGCCGGTTTCCGCCGGCGTCACGCCGGTGCAGCTGTAGTGCGCGGCGCGCGAACCGTTCATCGCGCGGCGCGGTGGACGGCGCGCCGCATAGTGTGCCGCGGCGGTCGCGCAAAACGGCAATTTGTACGCGTGCCGCGCGCGATTACGCGGCAACTGCGGTTTTTGCCAGTGGTTAAATGATTCGCATTGAATGGTTGCCGATCGTCGTTGCCGGCATGCACAAGAAGGACTCGATGAAACTGGAATCGTACTGGCTGGATACTCGCCCCGCGTTTCGCGCCGGCAGCGTCGGCCCCGTCGAAGGGCGCGCCGACGTGGTCGTGATCGGCGGCGGCTTCACCGGCTTGTCGGCGGCGCTCGCGCTCGCGCAGCGCGGCGTCTCGGTGGTCGTGCTCGAAGCCGCGCAGGTCGCGGGCGAAGCGTCCGGCCGCAACGGCGGCCAGTGCAACACGGGCGTCGCGCAGGACTACGCGTCGCTCGCCGCGCGCATCGGCGCCGCACAGGCCAAGCAGTTTTATCTCGCGTACGAAAGCGCGGTGAAGAGCGTCGAGGCGATCGTGACCGAACAGGCGATCGACTGCGATTTCCGGCGCGCCGGCAAGCTGAAGCTCGCCGCGAAGCCGCAGCATTTCGCGGGACTCGAAAAGACCTTCGACGCGTTGCGGCGCGACGTCGATCCGGACATCGAACTGATCGAGCCGTCGCGGATCCGCGATGAAATCGCATCCGACGGTTTTTACGGCGGGCTCCTGCAGCGCAACGGCGCGCAGATGCACATGGGCAAGTTCGGCGTCGGGCTCGCGCAAGCGGCCGTGCGTGCCGGCGCACGCGTGTACGAGCACGCGGCCGTCACGCAGCTCGACCGGCTCGACGGCGAGCGCCACCGGGTCACCTGCACCCGCGGCACGCTCGTCGCCGATCGCGTGCTGGTCGCGACCGGCGCGTCGCAGCACGGGCCGTTCGCGTGGTTCCGGCGGCGTATCGCGCCGGTCGGCAGCTTCATCGTCGTGACCGAGCCGCTGCCCGACGCGCAGTTGAACCGGCTGTTTCCGCATCGCCGCGCGTACGTGACGTCGCGCCAGATCGGCAACTACTTCCGCGTGACGCCCGACAACCGGCTGCTGTTCGGGGGCCGCGCGCGTTTCGCGATGTCGAGCCCGCGTTCCGACGCGAAGAGCGGCGACGTCCTGCGCGCCGGCATGGCCGGTTACTTCCCGGAACTGGCCGGCGTGCGGCTCGACTACTGCTGGGGCGGCCTCGTCGACATCACCGCCGACCGGCTGCCGCGCGCAGGCCAGCACGACGGGCTCTATTACTCGATGGGCTACAGCGGCCACGGCGTGCAGATGTCGGTGCACATGGGCCGCGTGATGGCCGACGTGCTGTATGGCGCGGCCGCGTCGAACCCGTGGCGCGAGCTCGAATGGCCGGCGATACCGGGCCATTTCGGGCACGCGTGGTTCCTGCCGCTCGTCGGCGCGTATTACCGGATGCAGGATTTCCTGCATTGAAGCGAGCGCCGGGAGAATTCGACATGACAGTGCAATTCGTTGGCTCGCCGCGTGTCGCGCGGCCCGTCTCGCCGGCGATCGGCGACGTGCTGCGCACGATCGACGCGTCGTTCGCGCAGCCGCTGAACCTCGATACGCTCGCGGCGGTCGCCGGGTTGAGCGTGTCGCGTTTCACCGCGCGCTTTCGCAGCGAAACCGGGCTGTCGCCGCACCGGTATCTGTGTCTCGTGCGGGTACGGCGGGCGCAGGACCTGTTGCGCGCCGGTCTTGCGCCGTCGGTCGTCGCGACCGACGTCGGCTTCTTCGATCAGAGCCATCTGTGCCGGCATTTCCGGCGCGTGCTCGGGATCACGCCGCGCGACTACGTGGTCGCCCGCACGGGCGGCGCGCCGGTGCGAGCGCCGTCGACGCGCGTGCGCAGCGAACGCCGCGATGCGTCGTATCACGCGGCTTGAGCACGGGCATGGACATGGACGACGTGCCCCGCTGAGGAGGTCCGGCAGGCGCGCCGGCCAACGACGATTTCCGATATCGCGTGACAGCTTTCGAACGAATCCGTCACGCACCGCACAGGAGCAGAAATGACCGCAGTTTTCGTGTTGCACCGGGCCGACGGCGCACCTTGTTCCACCCCGTGCCGCCAGCAGGCGTTCGGCGCGAGCGATCCGTTCGCGTCGCATCGCGAGATCGCGTGGGAAGGCCCCGACGCGATGGCCGCGGGGCGCATCGGCTTCGCGGGCGAACTGGACGTGGCGAATTTTCCGCACATCGAAACCCTCGTCGTCGTCCAGGGCGAGCTGACGCTCGAAGCGGCCGGGGCCGCGCCGCTCGTGGTCGGCCCGGGACAGGGCGCCGTCATCGGCTGCGGCACGGCGCTGCGCATCGCCGCGCAATCGCCGGTGCTGCTGATGTTCTGCGCGGCAGCGTGTGCGCAACCGACGAAACGCGGCGTCTTTGCGCTGCGCGCCGACGCGGACTTCAAGCCGTCCGCCACGCTGCCGGCCGAGGTGCTGCTCGGCCCCGCGCCGCAATGCCGCAGCGACAACGTGTTCACCGACGACGGCGCCGGGTACTGCGCGGGCACATGGGATTCGACGCCGTATCACCGGATCGTCCGGCCGCATCGCGCGAACGAGTTCATGTTCCTGCTGGACGGCGGCGTCCGGTTCGCGGCGCCCGACGGCAGCGTCGTGTCGCTCGGTACCGGCGACGCGCTGTTCGTGCCGCGCGGCGCGGCGATCGGGTGGGAAAGCAGCGAACGCGTGGCGAAGTTCTACGTGATGCAGAACGTCAAACCCTCCACCGAACGAGACTGAGCATGTCCCCTCCGCTGCGCCATATCGAAACCTTGTCCACGCCGCCGGCCGCGGCCGACGTCGTCGTGATCGGCGGCGGTATCATCGGCGTCTTCACCGCCTACTATCTGGCCCGCCGCGGCTTGTCGGTCGCGCTCGTCGAGAAAGGGCGCATCGGCGCCGAACAGTCGAGCCGCAACTGGGGCTGGTGCCGGCAGCAGAACCGCGACGCGCGCGAGTTGCCGATGGCGAGCAAGAGCATCGATCTGTGGGAACGCTTCGCCGCCGAATCCGGCGAAGACACCGGCTTTCATCGCTGCGGGCTGCTGTATCTCAGCAACGACGAGGCCGAGCTGTCCCGCTGGGCGAGCTGGGGCGAATTCGCGAAGACCGCGGGCGTGACCACGTACATGCTCGACAGCAAGCAGGCGGCCGAGCGCGGACGCGCGACCGGGCGGCAGTGGAAGGGCGGCGTGTTCTCGCCGACCGACGGCACGGCCGATCCAGGCAAGGCCGCGCCGGCCGTGGCCGCCGCGCTGATCAAGCTGGGCGGCAGTGTCCATCAGCACTGCGCGGCGCGCGGCATCGAGCTCGAAGGCGGCCGCGTCGCCGGCGTCGTCACCGAGGCCGGTGTCATCAAGACCCGAACGGTCGTGATGGCCGGCGGCGCATGGGCGTCGTCGTTCTGCCGCCAGCTCGGTATCCGGTTTCCGCAGGCATCGATCCGTCAGTCGATCCTGAGCGTGTCGCCCGTCGACACGCCGCTGCCGGATGCGATGTACACGTCCGGCGTGTCCATCACGCGCCGCAGCGACGGACGCTACGCATTGGCGATCAGCGGCCGCGCGCGCGTGGACCTGACGCCGCAGTTCCTGCGCTTCGCGCCGCAATTCGTGCCGATGTTCGCGAAGCGCTGGCGCAACCTGCTGCCGGGCGGCCTCGAAGGCGTGCGCGGCGGTCATGAAACGCTGAAGCGCTGGCGGCTCGATGCGCCGACGCCGATGGAAGCGGTACGCATTCTCGATCCGAAGCCCGACATGCCGACCGTCGCCGAAACGTATCGCCGCGCGGCTGAACTGTTGCCCGAACTGCGCGACGCGAAGATCACGCACGCATGGGCCGGGTACGTCGACAGCACGCCGGACGGCGTGCCGGGCATCGGCGAAGTGCCGGGCGTGCCGGGGCTGATCCTGGCGGCGGGGTTTTCGGGGCACGGCTTCGGGATCGGCCCGGGGGCCGGGCACCTGATCGCCGATCTCGCGTCCGGTGCGGAGCCGTTCGTGGACCCGACGCCGTACCGGCCCGGCCGGTTCAGCGAGTCCGCATGGGGCAAGGTCGCGGATTTCTAGTGCAAGGCCGTCGCGCCGATGCGGGGGCCGCCTCCGGACGCGGCGCTTCGATCCGGATCGCGGGCGAGCGGCCGGATCGGCGCGGCGAACGTTCGGCAGCCTGGAAGCGCGGTGCGATGGACAGCTTGGGAGTTTCTGATGCGTTTCAGTTCCTACTGGCTCGATACGTCGGAGCCGTTCGCGAGCCACTCGCCGGCGTTGCCCGGCGGAAGTTGCGACGTGGCGGTGGTGGGCGGCGGGATCACGGGCTCGGCTGCCGCACTGGCGCTGGCGAGGAAGGGCGCGCGCGTGATCGTCTGCGAGGCGGGCACCGTCGGGCAGGCGGCATCGGGACGCAACGGCGGCATGTGCAACAACGGCTTCGCGCAGGATTACGCGTCGCTGTCGCAGCGCATCGGCACGGAGCTGGCCAATCGTCTGTATCTCGCGTTCGACGCTGGCGTCGACACGGTCGAGCGGCTGGTCAGGGAGGAATCGATCGATTGCGATTTCGTGCGCCGCGGCAAGCTGAAGCTCGCGGCGAAGCCCGAGCACTACGACAAGCTCGCACGCAGCCAGGCGCTGCTCGCGGCGGGCGTGGACCCCGACACGCGCATGGTCACGAAGGCGGAGCTGCGCGACGAGATCGGCTCGGATCGATATCACGGCGGGCTGCTGTTCGGCAAGAGCGCCGGGATGCACGTCGGCCGTTATGTGCGCGGCCTCGCGCGCGCCGCGCAAGCCCGCGGCGCGCATATTCTCGAGCATGCGCCGGTGCTCGGCCTGACGCGGCAAGCGGGCGGCGCCTACGCGGTGCGTACGCCGCTCGGCGAGATCCGCGCGGGCCAGGTGCTGCTCGCGAGCGGCATTTCGCAGGTCGGGCCGTTCGGCTGGGTTCGCCGCAGGATCGTGCCGGTCGGCGCGTTCATCATCGTCACCGAGCCGTTGCCGAACGACCTGCTCGACCGCTTGCTGCCGACGCGCCGAATGGTCACCGACACGAAGAACTTCGTGAATTTCTTTCGCGTCACGCCCGACAACCGGATGCTGTTCGGCGGGCGCGCGCGTTTTGCCGCGTCGAATCCGCGCTCCGACGAAAAGAGCGGGGCGATCCTGCGGCAGCAGATGGCCGCCGTGTTTCCCGAGCTGGCCGACGTACGCATCGACTACTGCTGGGGCGGGATGGTCGACATGACGGCCAACCGGCTGCCGCGCGCGGGCGAGCGCGACGGCGTGTACTACTCGATGGGCTATAGCGGCCACGGCACGCACATGGCCACGCTGATGGGCACGTTGATGGCCGAGATCATGGACGGACGCGCCGACCTCAACCCGTGGAAGGATTTCGACTGGCCCGCGATTCCGGGCCACTTCGGCAAACCCTGGTTCCTGCCGTTCGTCGGCGCCTGGTATCGACTCAAGGACACCTTGACATGAATTCCCCCGTTGTTCGCCTGATGCAAGCTGGCCGGCTCGATCGTTTCTTCATCGACGGCGACTGGGTGCTGCCCGACGGCCGAGAGCGGTTCGCGGTCGTCAGCCCGTCCACCGAAGACACGCTGTGCGAGATCCCGCTCGGCAATGCGCGCGACGCCGACCGCGCGGTGCAGGCCGCGCGCCAAGCGTTCGAACGCTGGTCCGCGACGTCGCCGCAGGAACGCGCCGCTTTGCTCGACCGCGTGCACGCGCTGATGCTGGAGCGCGCCGAGCTGTTCGCCACCGCACTCGCGCTGGAGATGGGCGCGCCGATCGGCTATGCCCGCGGCGCGCACGTGCCGCTCGCGGCCGAACATATCCGCGTCGCACGCGACAACCTCGCGCGCTACCCGTTCGTCGAGCGGCGCGGGACGACCGCGATCGCGCGCGAGCCGATCGGCGTGTGCGCGCTGATCACGCCGTGGAACTGGCCGATCTACCAGATCACCGCGAAGGTCGGCCCGGCGCTCGCGGCCGGCTGCACGGTGGTGCTGAAGCCGAGCGAGCTGTCGCCGCTCAGCGCGCTGCTGTTCGCGGAAGTGCTCGCCGATGCGGGCGTGCCCGCCGGCGTGTTCAATCTCGTGAGCGGCAGCGGCGAGACGGTGGGCGCCGCGCTTTCGGCGCACCCGGCGGTCGACATGGTGTCGATCACCGGATCGACGCGCGCCGGCGTGCTCGTCGCGCAGGCGGCCGCGCCGACCGTCAAGCGCGTCGCGCAGGAGCTGGGCGGCAAGTCGCCGAACGTCGTGTTGCCGGATGCGGACCTGTCGCGTGCGATCCCGCCCGGGGTGGCCGCCGCGTTCCGCAACATGGGGCAGTCGTGCAGCGCGCCGACCCGCATGATCGTGCCGCGCGACGCGCTCCGCGCGGTCGAGGCGCTGGCCGTCGCGGCGATGCAAACGCTCGTGGTCGGCGATCCGTTCGACGAGGCCACGACGCACGGGCCGCTGGCCAATCGCGCGCAGTTCGGCCGGGTTGCGCAGATGATCGACGTGGGCATCGACGAACGCGCGAAGCTGATCGCCGGCGGCCCGGGCCGGCCCGCGGGTCTCGACTGCGGCTTTTATGCGCGGCCGACGATTTTCTCCGACGTGCGCACCGACATGGCGATCGCGCAGCAGGAGATCTTCGGCCCGGTCCTCGCGATCCTGCCTTACGACACCGTCGACGAAGCGATCGCCATCGCGAACGACACCGTCTACGGGCTCGGCGCACACGTGCAGGGCACCGACAAGGCACGCGTCCGCGCGGTGGCCGCCCGCATCCGCGCGGGGCAGGTGCATCTGAACTACCCGGCATGGGACCCTCAGGCGCCGTTCGGCGGCTACAAGCAGTCGGGCAACGGCCGCGAGTACGGAGTCGAAGGGATGGAGGAATACATGGAGATCAAGTCGATCGTCGGCTTTTACGACTGACGCAGCCGCTGCGCGCGATCCGCGCACGCAGTACAGTTGGAAGCCCGCTACATGCCCGAGGTACCGAAATTGGACAACCCCGTCATCCCCGACTCGTCGCTGCATGCGCATCACGCGCACTGGGCGAAACTGCGCCGCGACCTGCATGCGCATCCCGAGTTGCGATTCGAAGAACACCGGACGGCCGACGTCGTCGCCCGCGAGCTCGAGGCGCTCGGCTACGCGGTGTCGCGCGGGCTCGGCGGCACGGGCGTCGTCGCGAGCCTGCCCGGCGCGGATCCGCGCCGCGGCATCGTGCTGCGCGCCGACCTGGACGCATTGCCGATCCACGAAGCCAACGATTTCGCGCATGCATCGTGCACGCACGGGATCATGCACGCGTGCGGCCATGACGGACATACCGTGATGTTGCTCGGCGCCGCGCGCGTGCTGAAGGCGCTGCCGCAGTTGCCCGGCACCGTCCATTTCGTGTTTCAGCCGGGCGAAGAGGGCGGCGCGGGCGCGCGCCGGATGATCGACGACGGGCTGTTCGAGCAATACCCGACGGAAGCGGTATTCGGCATGCACAACTGGCCCGGTCTGCCGGCCGGGCATTTCGGGTTGCGCACGGGCGCGATCATGGCCGCGGGTTCGCGCTTCAGGATCACGGTGACGGGCAAGGGCGCGCACGCGGCACAGCCGCATCTGGGCATCGATCCGGTGCCGCTCGCGTGCTCGATGGTGCTGCAGTGCCAGACCATCGCCGCGCGGCACAAGGACCCGGTGGATCCCGCCGTCATTTCCGTCTGCATGTTCCACGCGGGCACGACCGACAACGTGATTCCCGACACCGCCGAGCTGCGCGGCACGATCCGCACGCTGTCGTCGGCATTGCAGCAGAAGCTGCAGCGCGACGTGCGGCTCGCGTGCGAGGGGCTCGCGGCGGCCTATGGCGCGCAGGTCGACGTCGAGTTTTTCCAGTACTACCCGGCAACGGTCAACACGCCGGCCGAGACGGCGCTGTGCGAAGCGGTGATTCGCGACACGTTCGGCGACGCGCGCGTCGACCGCGACGTGCCGCCGAACATGACGTCCGAAGACTTCGGCTTCATGCTGGAGGAGCGGCCGGGCGCTTACGTGCTGATCGGCAATGCGCGGGACGGCGCAGCCTCCCCGGCGCTGCATCACCCGAAATACGACTTCAACGACGACATCATTCCGGCCGGCGTCCGCTATTGGGTCGCGCTGGCGCAGCATTACTTCGCGCGATCGCCGTGATGCGTCGAGGCGGCGTGGAAACCGGTTGACGTCCGGTCGATCGGGCGTCAGGTCCGGGACAGGCGTGCTTCCGGATCGTCGTGCACCCATGCCGGCCGGCGTGAACCGTGCAATCCATCGTCGCTTCGATGTGATCGCCGCGTATTTTTTCCGACGTGCCGTGTTGCACGACCACATTATTCGACAGGACTGCTTGATGAACCAGGAACTTGAAGTGAAGGAGCAAGGCGCGACGTCGGCGCTTCGCTACCGCAGATTCACCGCGGCGGACGTCCCCGCCGCCCATGCGCTTTCCAGCGCGCTTCGCTGGCCGTTCCGGGCGGAAGACTGGCAGTTTTCCGCTGAAACGTCGACCGCGTTCGCGGCCGAGGAAAACGGCGTGGTCATCGGCACGGCGATGTGCTGGAAGTACGGTGCGGATCGCGCGGCGATCGGGCATGTGATCGTCTCCGACGCGCATCAGGGCCGGGGAATCGGCCGCAAACTGATGGAGACGCTCCTGGACGAACTGGGTCCGCGCATCACGTTTCTGCACGCGACGCCGGCCGGTCGGCCGCTCTACGAGAAACTGGGGTTCACCGTGTGCGGATCGCTGGGCCAATATCAGGGCAACGTGGATCGACCCGCCGCGGTTGCCGTGCCCGACGGCGAGCGGCTGCGTGCCGGTTCGCCGGCCGACTGGCCGCGCCTGGTCGAACTCGACGCGCGTGCGTCCGGCCTCGAACGCGACGCGCTGTTGTCCGCGTTACAGACGCGGGGAGAAAGCGTGGTGCTCGAACGCGACGGCGAGGTCGTCGGGTTTTCGGTGCTGCGACGCTTCGGTCGCGGTGACGTGATCGGTCCGGTGGTCGCGCCGCGTTCGAGCGACGATACGCGCGCGAAAGCGCTGATCGGCTATTGGCTGACGAAACGCGACGGCGAATTCGTGCGTATCGATGTGCCTGACGGGAGCAGCTTGCCGGACTGGTTGAGCGAACAGGGACTGAAACAGGTGGATACCTGTTCGAAGATGGTTCGCCATGCGCCGGCCGCCGCGCACGGCGGTGCGGCCGACCCGACAGTCGGACTGTACGGGCTGGTCAGTCAGGCGATGTTGTAGCCTCCGGCCGCCGCCGCGCCCGACGCATTCAGCGCGCGCGGCCCAGTTGCTCGTCGATCGTGCGCGTCAGCGGCGACTGAACGTCGCCGGTGTGCCGGGTCTGCACGGGCTCGATCAGCACGATCCAGCATTCGTCGTCGGCGATCGGATTGTGCTGCGTGCCGCGCGGCACGACGTGCATCGAGCCGGCGGGCACGTCGGCGACGCGACCGCCTTCGTACTGGATCCTGAGGTGACCGCGCACGACGAAGAACAGCTCGTCTTCGTGCGCATGGTCGTGCCACACGAGCTGGCCGCGTACTTTCGCGACTTTCACGTACTGATCGTTGACCTGCGCGACGACCTTCGGCGACCAGTATTCGGATACGTCGGCGAAGGCGGCTTCGAGGTCGAACGATTCGGCAAACGGAAGGGCGGGCAAGGTCATCTCTTCTCCAGTGGGCTGTTGTACGCAGTCGAAATCGAAACCGGCGGACTGCCGGGCGCCGATCGGCAGGACCAGCCGATTATATTGACGCCGCCGCTTCGCCGCCGGACGTCCGGACGCCGTGAAATCCGCCGCGCACGCGGCGACGCCACCGCGTGGCCGCGTCGCTGGCGACTGCATGGCGGCCAAATGGACGATCCGGCCGCGCGCGCGGCCGGTTCGACGGCCTGGCGATTGCCTGCGCCGCCGCCCGACGCATGAACGCTCGGCATCTCACTCAACGCGCGAGCGCAGCCGCGAAGTCGCGATACGTCCGCAGCGGGCGGCCGAGGATCGCGGTCAGCCGCTCGACGTCGCCCGCCTCCGGCACCATCCCGTCGCTGACGTAGCGCTCGGCCATCAGCCGCATTTCGTAGGCCATCCATTTCGGCATGAACTGCGCCAGATTGCGTTCGAACGGCGTGGGATCGTCGCCGCCATACGCAACCGGCCGACCGAGCGTGTCCGACCAGATCGACGCCAGTTGCGGGCCGGTCAGCGTATCGGGCCCGACCAGGTTGAGGGTTTCGACCGGCAGCTTGCCCGGCGCGTCGTCGCGGCGGATCAACTCGATCGCCGCGACTTCGGCGATATCGCGCACGTCGACCATCGCGACGCCCTTGCCGCCGATCGGCATCGGGTACACGCCGTGTCCGACGATCACGTCCTTGACCATCGATTCGTTGTCCATGAAATACGCGGGTCGCAGGATCGTCGCGCTGAACCCCATCTGCTCGATCATCCGCTCCGCGCCGGATTTCACCGCGAAGTGCGGCACGTTCACGAAGCGGTCGGCATGGAGGACCGACAGATAGACGGCGCGCTCGATGCCCGCTTCGCGGGCCAGGTTCAGCGCAATCAGCGCCTGCGTGAATTCGTCGCCCGCGACGCCGTTGAGCAGGAACAGCGTGCGCACGCCGGAGAAGGCTGCCCGCAGTGCATCGACGTCGAGCATGTCGCCCTGCGCGACGGACACGGCCGCCGGAAAATCGGCCTTGGCCGGATCGCGCACCAGCACGCGCACGTCGGCGCCGCGATCGACGAGTTGACGGACGACCTGGCGGCCCACGCGGCCGGTAGCGCCGGTAACGAGAATGGTCATGATGTTCACTCCTGAGGTAACGATGGGATGGACTGCCCACGTAAGTTAGGTGATCCACCCATGATCCGGAAGATGTGATAAATAGACATGCCGTCTCACTGGTGGAACACATGGACCTGCTCGCTCTCGCCGATTTCAATCTCGTCGCCCGCCATGGCAGCTTCGGCGAGGCCGCGCGCGTCGCGGATCGCCCGAAGGCGACGCTGTCGCGCCGCGTCGCGGAACTGGAGAACAGTCTGTCGCTGCGCCTGTTCGAGCGCGGCGCGCGCGGCGTGAAGCTCACGCAGGAAGGGCGCGCGCTCTACGAGCGGACGGGCGCGCTGCTCGCGGAGCTGGCCGACAGCGCGTCGGCGATCGCAGCGGGGAGCGAGCGGCCGCGCGGCCGGCTGCGGATCAGCGCGCCGATGCTGTTTTCCCAGTTCGCGATGGGGAAGCTGGTGGCGACGTTCGCGCTGAGATACCCGGACGTCCGGCTGGAGGTGACGACCGAAGACCGGCCCGTCGACATGATCGAGGAAGGGTACGACCTCGTGATCCGCGTGAATCCGGACCCGGACGAGAGCCTGATCGGGCGCGTGATCCTGCGCGACCGGCTGGTCGTCGTCGCGACGCCCGAACTGGCGCGGCCGAGCGGCGACGCACCCGCGCCGGCCGTGGTTCGCGGCGCGCACGACACCCGTGCCGCATGGGAGGTCACGGGCGTGGCCGGGATGGTGCGCATACCGGTCGAGCCCGTGGCGCGGCTGTCGTCGCTGAGCATGGTGCGCGATACGGTCCGCCTCGGCTTGGGCGCGGCATGCCTGCCGATATCGCTCGTGAGCCGCGACCTCGCCGCCGGCGCGCTCGTCAGTTGGGGCGACGTGCCGGGCTCCGATATCGCCCTGTGGGCGTTGTATCCGTCCAGGCGATTATTGAGCGCGCGCGTGTCCGCGTTTCTCGATCACCTGAAGGATGCGTTTCCGTCAGGCGAGCCGGAAGAACTGGCGGCATACGTCGAACCCTGGCAGTAAAACGGCCGCGGTCGCGGCAGTGCACGCGCGTCGCCGCGGTGTCCCGAGCGGAATGCCGTCGCGATCGGCAGCGCGCGTGCCGCCACCGGTCCGATTCGACCGTGGCATTCACGCCGGCTCCGTCTGCGCGCAACACACGCGGTTCCTGCCTTCGCGCTTGGCGCGATAGAGCGCCATGTCCGCCTGATGCGCCAGCGCGTGCACGGACGCATGCCGCGCGCGCCGACCGGTCGCGCAGCCGATGCTGACCGTGAAAGCCGGAACGGTCTCCGCAAACCCGTCGAGCCGGTTGCGTTCCACCTCGCGGCGAATCGCGTCGGCCACCTGCGCGGCGCCGTTTTCGTCCGTATCGGGCAACACCGCGACGAATTCCTCGCCGCCGTAGCGCGCGGCGAGGTCGCCACGCCGTCGCGTATGCGTGCGGATGCATTCGGCGAGAAAGCGCAGCGCGGTGTCGCCCAGCGCGTGCCCGTGCCGGTCGTTGTACTGCTTGAAGTGATCGGCGTCGATGAACAGCACCGACAGACTGCCGCCGCTGCCGCGCTGCAGACGCGCCCATTCGTCGGCCAGCGCGGTATCGAGCGCGCGACGATTGCGCAGTCCGGTCAACGGGTCGGTACGCGTGAGATCGGTCAGCAGCGTCTGCTTGCGGAAGTTGTCCCGCAATGCGAAGGCAAGCAGCCAGACCGCCGCGCAGAACGATGCGCCGATCACGGATGCCGACACGCCGACCGTCCACGACAGGCGCCGGACGCCGGCCAGCACGTCGCTCTCGGCCGGCGCGACGACCGCGATCAGCGGCGTGCCCGGTATCCGCTGATAGGTATACAGCCGCACGATACCGTCGATGCTCGAGCGCGCGGGATAGAAGCCCGATTCGCTGTTCACCATCCGCTTGAAGGATGTCGAGCGACGCAGGAGGTTCATCTGGCCGTCGTTCAACGACGGGTTTCTCGCGAGGATCGTGCCGTCCGCGCGCACGATCGCGCTGACCCCGTTCGGCCCGACGTCGAGGCGGGACAGCAACTGCTCGAAGTAAGCGAGATCGACGGCGACGACCGCGATCCCGTCGAATGCATGATCCGGCCGCTCGATGCGCCGCGACAGCGCGATGGATTCCTTGCCGCCGCGCGAGCGTGCGCGATAGGGCTGGGAGACGTAGAGCCCGATGTTGTCCGCATCGCGATGGACCTTGAAGTAGTCGCGATCGGCGAAGTCCCACCGGTGGGTCGTGCTGCAGCATCCGTCGATCAGCCGGCCGTGCCTGTCGGTCACGCCCATGCCGGTCACGAATTGCGCGGCGGTTCGCTCGAACAGCAGGTCGTGCCGCAGCCCGGCGTCCATCCGCTGGACGTCCGGCTTGCCGAGATCGGCAGCCAGCGCGATCAGCGCGTTGTTCGACGTTTCGACCGTCCTCGCGATCTGGCTCGCGAGCACGGCCGCGACGTTGCGCGACGTCTCGTGCGCATGCTCGACGACTTCGCTGCGCGCCACCCACAGCGTCACCGCGCTGATCGCGAGCGTCGCGAGCGACATCAGCGTGCCCAACGCGCCGACGACGAACGGGTGGCGTCCGGCCCAGTCGGCGATTTTCTCGATCGAAGTGAATGCGGGCATGCTCGCGCTCGTTTTGAGATGCCGGCTGCACGTGCGCCGGCGCGGGTCCAATCCCGGTTAACGGCACGGTTAACGAAAAATCGAGGCCGGCATGGCCGCCCGTCGACGATCTCGGCCCGGCTCGGCGACGCAAACGTGTGCGGCCGTGCGGCGATACGGCCCGAGCGCGGCCCGGACGCGCGCGGATCGCGTGGATTGATAACGCTGCTGCATCAATCATTCCAAAAATTGCACTTATCGTTTGACCGATCCCGCGCCAACATGCCGGAAAACGACAATCGACCAGCCCCTCCCGCGTATTCCAGGATTTTCAGGAGACACCCCGATGCATCCCTCGTCCCGCCTTCCGGCCGAACGCTCGAAGGCCGCCGCGATCTTTCGCGTCACGGCCGGCAATTTTCTCGAGCAGTTCGACTTCTTCCTGTTCGGCTTCTACGCCACGCAGATCGCCAACGTCTTCTTCCCCGCGCAAAGCGAGTTCGCGTCGCTGATGATGACCTTCGCCGTGTTCGGCGCCGGCTTCCTGATGCGGCCGCTGGGCGCGATCGTGCTGGGCGCGTACATCGACGAGGTCGGCCGCCGCAAGGGCCTGATCGTCACGCTGTCGATCATGGCGAGCGGCACCATCCTGATCGCGTTCGTGCCGGGCTACGCGACGATCGGGCTGCTCGCGCCGGTGCTCGTGCTGATCGGCCGGCTGCTGCAGGGCTTCTCCGCGGGCGCCGAACTGGGCGGCGTGTCGGTCTATCTCGCCGAGCTCGCGACGCCGGGCCGCAAGGGCTTCTTCACGAGCTGGCAATCGGCCAGCCAGCAGGTGGCGATCGTCATCGCCGCGGCCCTCGGCTTTGCGCTCAATCAGTGGCTGAGCGCATCGCAGATCGCCGCGTGGGGATGGCGCGTGCCGTTCTTCGTCGGCTGCATGATCGTGCCGTTCATTTTCCTGCTGCGCCGCAACCTGGAGGAAACCCAGGAGTTCAAGGCCCGCAAGCATCGTCCGGGCATGAAGGAAGTGTTCGGTACGCTGGTCCAGAACTGGGGCGTCGTGATCGCCGGCATGATGCTGGTCGCGATGACCACCACGAGCTTCTATCTGATCACCGTCTACGCGCCGACCTTCGGCAAGACGGTGCTGCATCTGAGCACCGCCGACAGCCTGCTCGTGACGCTTTGCGTCGGCGTGTCGAACTTCGTGTGGCTGCCGATCGGCGGTGCGCTGTCCGACCGGATCGGCCGCCGGCCGCTGCTGGTCGGCATGACGATGCTCACCGTCGTGACCGCCTACCCGGCGCTGTCGTTCCTCGCTCACGCGCCGTCGTTCGCCAACATGCTGCTCGTGCTGCTCTGGCTGTCGTTCATGTACGGCATCTATAACGGCGCGATGGTCGTCGCGCTCACCGAAGTGATGCCGGTGCAGGTGCGCGTCGCGGGCTTCTCGCTCGCGTACAGCCTCGCGACGGCCGTGTTCGGCGGCTTCACGCCGGCCATCTCGACCGCGCTCATTCACGCGACGGGCGACAAGGCCGCACCCGGCTACTGGATGAGCTTCGCCGCCGTGTGCGCGCTGCTCGCGACGTTCGCGCTCTATCGTCATCGCACGGCGACGTTGACGCCCGCGCATTGACGTCGAGCTCGTCCGGAACGTTCATTCACACCCACCCATCCGCACGACCACGACCATGAGAAACCTGCTCCTGAAATTCTGCGCGACCGCGCTCGTCGCCACCGCGGCGGTCGCGGCCAACGTCCAGGCCGCCGAACTGCACGTGATGAGCTCCGGCGGCTTCACCGCCGCCTACAAGGTGCTCGGCCCGCGGTTCGCGTCCACGACGGGCAATACGCTGGCCACCGCGCTCGGCCCGTCGATGGGCAAGTCGCCCGAAGCGATTCCGAACCGGCTCGCGCGCGGCGAGCCCGCCGACGCGGTGATCATGGTCGGCTACGCGCTCGACGATCTGATTAAGCAGGGCAAGGTCATCCCCGACTCCCGCGTCGAGCTGGCCGACTCGCGCATCGGCATGGTCGTGCGCGACGGCGCGGCCAAGCCCGACATCAGCACCGCCGACGGCCTCAAGCAAGTGCTGCTGCACGCGAAATCGATCGCCTATTCGGACAGCGCGAGCGGCGTGTATATCGAACGCGAGCTGTTCAAGAAGCTCGGCATCGAAGAACAGGTGAAGTCGAAGGCGAAGATGATTCCGCGGATTCCGGTGGCGTCGGTCGTCGCGAACGGCGACTACGAAATCGGCTTCCAGCAGGTCAGCGAGCTGCTGCCCGTCAAGGGCGCGACCTTCGTCGGCAAGATCCCCGAATCGCTGCAGTCCGTCACGCGCTTCGCCGCCGGCATCCCGGTCGGCGCGCAGCATCCGCAGGAAGCGAAGGCGTTGCTCGACTATCTTGCGTCGCCCGACGTGCAGGCCGACGTGAAATCGACCGGCCTGGATTCCGTTTCCGCGCATTGAGCCCGATCGACGGGAAGGCGCGCATCAGATCGTCTTCCCGTCGCGACCGCCGCCGTCTGCCGCGGCACTGTCTTCATCGGCCTCGTCCGGCAAGGACGGCCCGGCCGCCGCGAGCCGCTGCACGAGACGCGACCGGTCGCACGCCCCTTCCCACGACGACACGAAAATGACCGCGCACGCGTTGCTGATGACGCTGGTCAGCGCGCGCGCCTCCGACATGAAGCGATCGATGCCGACCAGCAGCGCGACCCCGGCGACGGGCAGGTCGGGCATCACGGCGAGCGTCGCGACCAGCGCGACGAGCCCGCTGCCGGACACGCCGGCCGCCCCCTTGGACGTGACCAGCATGATCGCGAGCATCGCCGCGACCTGCGGCGCGGAAAGCGGGACGTCGCAGGCCTGCGCGATGAACAACGCCGCGAGCGTCAGATAGATCGCGGTGCCGTCCAGATTGAACGAATAGCCGGCCGGCAGCACGAGCCCCACGACGCCTTTGTCGCAACCGAGCGCTTCCAGCTTGACGATCAGGCGCGGCAGGACCGGCTCCGTGGACGACGTCGCGAGCACGATCAGCAACTCTTCGCGCAGGTAGCGCAAGAGCCGCCACAGCGCGAATCCGTGCAGGCGCGCGAGCGGGGCGAGCACCAGCGCGACGAACAGCACGCAGGCCACGTAGAACGACACCATCAGCTTCGCGAGCGAGCCGACCGAGCCGATGCCGAAGCGGCCCACCGTGAACGCCATCGCGCCGCATGCGCCGAGCGGAGCGAGCCGCATGATCATTGCGAGCACGCGAAACACGACCTGGGCGATGCCGTCGATCAGCGCGAGCACGGGCCGGGCGGCGCGCGGATGCGCATTCAGCGAGAAGCCGAACAACAGCGACAGCAGCAGTACCGGCAACACTTCGCCGGTCGCGAATGCGCCGAGCATCGTGTCCGGAATCACGCCGAGCGCGAACGCCACCAGGCTGCGCGGCTCCGCATGCTTCGCATAGGGCGCGAGGAGGCTCGCATCCAGATGACGGGCGTCGATGTGCATGCCGGCGCCCGGTTGCAGCACATACGCGGTGACGAGCCCGAACGCGAGCGCGGCGGCCGTCAACAGATAGAAGAGTGCGAGCGCCCGCACGATCGTGCGGCCGATGGCCCGCCCGTTCGACAACGACGTGATGCCCGACACGATCGTGCAGAAGACGATCGGCGCGATGGTCATCTTCACGAGCGCGACGAAGGCGTCGCTGAGCGGCTTGAGCATCGCGCCCGCCGCCGGCCACACGTGACCGATGCCGATGCCGAGCATCATCGCAAGCAGGACCTGCACGTAAAGCGATTTGAACAGCCGGGTCCACCTCACGATGCCGTCTTCCTTCGTTTGCGTTCCGTCGTCGTCATGCCGATGCGCCGCTGCCGGCGGCGTCGCCGCGCTTCGCGTTCTTCGCATCGACGATCATCCGGTAAAACGCCTCGGCGGCCGGCGTCAGCGAGCGCCCGCGCCGCTTGACGATGCCCACGCGCCGCTTCACGGCCGGCTCGACGAGCGGCACGCTCGTGAGGACAGGGTGGTCATGCCCCGGCATCGCCATCGACGGCACCGCGGCGACGCCGAGGCCCGCCTCGATCAGCCCGAGCAGGGTCGTGACGTGGCGCGCCTCGCACACGCTCGGCTTGCGCGGCGCGACGGCGGCCAAGGCCTGGTCGAGCAGCAGGCGATTACCGGAAGTCTTGTCCACCGAGACGTAATCGTGTTCGTACAGTTCGTTCCAGGTCGCGCGCTTCTTGCGCGCGAGCGGGTGGTCGCGGCGACAGGCGGCGACGAACCGTTCCTGGAGCAGGACCTTGAACTCGATCTCCGCCTCCTGGCTGCCGATGAAGCTCACGCCGAAATCCGCCTCGCCGCAGATGACGGCGCCGAGCACCTCGTTGGCGCCAGCGTCGAGCAGCTTGACCCGGATGCGCGGAAAGCGCCGATGATAGCGGGCGATGATGGGCGGCAGGAAGTAGTAGGCGACCGACGGCACGCACGCGATCGTCACATGGCCGAGGCGGCTCGACGACACGTCGCGGATGCCGAGCAGCGCGGCGTCGAGATCGTCGAGCAGTTGTTCGGCGCTCTGCGCGAACACGCGGCCGACGGTGGTGAGCGCGACGCGGCGCGTGGTGCGCTCGAAGAGCCGCACGCCGAGCGCGTCTTCGAGCTTGTCGATCCGGCGGCTCAGCGCAGGCTGCGAGAGGCTGACCGCTTCGGCGGCCTTGCGGAAACTGCCCGTTTCCACGACCGCACGGAACGCCTGCAAGTCGGTCAAATCGAAATTGATGCCCACCGGTCTCTCTCCACCACTCAGATGCGCAGCATTGTGCATGATTCCGTCCGCGCCATGCGTGGCGCGTCGTCCTTGCGGCAGCGTCGGCGCGGCGCGGCCGGCGTCTCGCGGGCCGCGCCGCGAATCGATCGTCCCGACGCCGCTCCTGATGTACCGTATCGCTTTCGCCCCGACGACGATTCAGCGCTGGCGCCGGCCAGTCGGGCGAGTCGCTCTCTTCAACGGATTCCAGCATGCGCATTCCGCCGCTCAAGGCCATCATCGCGTTCGAAAGCGTCGCCCGGACCAAAAGCGTCAACCGTGCGGCGGAAGAGCTCGGCCTGACCGCGTCCGCCGTCAGCCATCAGCTCAGCAACCTCGAATCGCAGATCGGTCAGCCACTGTTTCAGCGTTCGGGGCGCGGCCTCGTTCTCACGCCGACCGGCGAACACTACCTGGCCGACGTCACCGGCTCGCTGGCCGACCTGAGCCGCGCGACCGAGCGCGCGTCGAGCCGCGCCGAAGTCGACATCCTGCGCGTGCACTCGAGCCCGAGCTTCGGGCTGATGTGGCTGCTGCCGCGGCTGTCGTCGTTTCAGGAGGCGAACGGCGACATCCAGCTGAACCTCGCGTGCTCCTACGAAAACGTGTCGTTCTCGAACGGCTTCTACGATATCGACGTCCGGCACGGCTACGGCAACTGGGACAACCTCGAGGTCCGGACCGTGCGCGGCGAGTTCATCGCGCCGCTCGCGTCGCCGCGCTATCTCGAGCGGCACCCGGTGAACGCGCCTGAAGACCTGCTCGCGCACCGGCTGATCTATTCCGAAACCCCGCTGGTCCAGTGGAAGCAGTGGTTCGGCCGCGCCGGCGTGCCGCTGGCGGCCCAGAAGACCTTCGATTTTTCGTTCGATCGTTCGTACATGTCGCTCGAAACCGCCGCGCTCGGCCTCGGCATCGCGCTCGAAAGCCTGATGCTCGCGTCGGTGAAGATCCGCGAGGGGCTGCTGGTGCCGGTCTTCGACGCGACTCATGCGGTCGAAGTCGGCGCGCATCATCTCGTTTACCCGCGGCAGAACGCGGAGCTGCCTCGCGTGAAGCGCTTCCTGGCGTGGATCGAACGGGAGGTCGCGGATCACGACGGGGCGAGCCAGGCAGCGCGGCCGCCGGCGCATCCGTGATTTTGCATCGCAGCATCGGCGACGGGCCGCGCGCCGTCACCTGAAATTTTCTCAGCTATGGCTGAACGTTTCCGCGTTGATGCGGGTGTCCGGTGAGGGGACACTCCGGGCAACACATCAACACAGGAGACATGTGATGTTGCTCGACGACAGAACCATCATCGTGACCGGTGCCGCATCGCCGCGCGGGATCGGCAAGGCCACGGCCCGCGCGCTGGCCGCGCACGGCGCACGCGTGGCGATCCTCGACCTTCGCCGCGAAGACGCGGAGGCCGCCGCCGCCGAGCTCGGCCCGGATCATCTCGGCCTCGCGTGCGACGTGACCGACCACGACGCGTGCGTGGCCGCAGCCCGCGCGGCGCTGGCGCACTTCGGCCGCATCGACGGCCTCGTCAACAACGCCGGCATCACGCAGCCCGTGCGCACGCTGGATATCTCGGCCCGCGACTTCGATGCGATCGTCGACGTGAACCTGCGCGGTACGCTCTACATGTCGCAAGCGGTGTTGCCCGCGATGAAGGCGCAGCGCAGCGGCAGCATCGTCTGCATGTCGTCGGTGTCCGCGCAACGCGGCGGCGGCATTTTCGGCGGCCCGCACTACAGCGCTGCCAAAGCCGGCGTGCTCGGCCTCGCGAAGGCGATGGCGCGCGAATTCGGCGCCGACCGCATCCGCGTCAATTCGATCACGCCGGGCCTGATCCAGACCGACATCACCGGCGACAAGCTGACGCCCGACATGCGCGAGGACATCGTCAAGGGCATTCCGCTCGGCCGGCTCGGCGATGCCGCCGATGTCGCCCATGCGTGCCTGTTCCTGCTGAGCGACCTGTCGAGCTATCTGACGGGCGTCACGCTCGACGTCAACGGCGGGATGCTGATTCACTGACAACGGCGCCGCCCGAAGCGCGGCGCCGACCCTCATGCACCCGGGACAACCCGGGGCCATGGCAGGAGACAAAGATGAGAGCAAAGTACCCCGCACCGCCGGTCCACGGCGAGCCGCTGCAACGGGACGACGCGCAGACGTTCGAAGCGGCCACCTACGCGAAGGTCGCGCGCCGGCTGATCCCGTTCCTGATGTTGTGCTATCTCGGCGCGTATCTCGACCGTGTCAACGTCGGCTTCGCGAAACTGCAGATGCTCAACGACCTGCGCTTCAGCGAGACGGTCTACGGGATGGGCGCAGGCATCTTCTTCCTCGGCTATTTTCTGTTCGAGGTGCCGAGCAACCTGATCCTGCATCGCGTCGGCGCGCGCCGCTGGCTCGCGCGGATCATGCTGACCTGGGCGGCGATCTCGGCGAGCTTCGTGTTCGTCAAGTCGCCCGCCGCGTTCTACGTGCTGCGGTTTCTGCTCGGCGTCGCCGAAGCCGGCTTCGCGCCGGGCGTGATCCTGTACCTCACGTACTGGTTCCCGTCGGCGCGGCGCGCGAAGGCGCTGTCGCTGTTCTTCATGGCGATTCCGCTCGCCGGGATCGTCGGCGGGCCGCTGTCGGGCGCGATCATGCATTCCCTGCACGGCACGATGTCGATGGCGGGCTGGAAGTGGCTGTTCCTGCTCGAGGCGCTGCCTTCGTTCGTGCTCGGCTTCGCGATCCTGCTGTATCTCGACGACGGCATCGCCGGCGCGAAATGGCTGACCGATACCGAAAAAGCCTTGCTGGCGCGCAACGTGTCGGCCGATGCCGAACACACCACCGCCCACCTGTCGATTCGTACGTTCGTCGCGGACCGCCGCCTGTGGCTGATGGCAGCGATCTACTTCTGCGTGGTGCTCGGCCAGTACGGTCTCACGTTCTGGCTGCCGACGATCATTCGCAAGGCCGGCGTCGCCGATCCGCTGTGGGTCGGCCTGTTCACCGCGATTCCGTATGCCTGTGCGATCGTCGCGCTGCCGCTGATCGGCAGCAGCGCGGATCGTCGCCGCGAGCGCCGCTTCCATCTCGCGGTGCCGATGCTGGTCGCGGCGGCGGGCTTCGCCACGTTGCCGATGCTCGGCAGCGTCGGCGCGTCGATCGTATGCCTGAGCATCGCGTCCGCCGGCATCCTCGCGTCGTCGTCGCAGTTCTGGTCGCTGCCCACCGCGTTGCTGGGCGGGATGTCGGCGGCAGCGGGCATCGCCGCGGTCAACTGCTTTGCGAACCTCGCGGGTTTCTTCTCGCCGGCGATCGTCGGCTGGCTGAACGACCTGACCGGCAAGTCCACCGCGGGGCTCGTGTTCATCTCCGTCGCGATCGCGGCCGGTGCGCTGCTGGTGTTCCTCGTGCCGCGATCCGTCAATCGATGAATCGATTTGCATTCCTTCCGACCCGATACTGGAGCTATCGATGGATACCGAAACCATCCATGAAGCGGTCACGCTCGCCGAGCGCGCGTACCGCATCCGTAGAAACGCCGTGCTGATGGGCGAAGTGCAAGGGCAGGGCTATGTCGGCCAGGCGCTCGACATCGCCGACGTGCTGGCCGTCGCGTATTTCGGCGCGATGCGCTATCGCGCCGACGATCCCGAATGGGAAGGGCGCGACCGCTTCCTGCTGTCGAACGGGCACTATGCGATCGCGCTGTACGCGGCGCTGTTCGAAGCCGGCATCCTGCCGGCCGCCGAACTCGAAACCTACGGCAGCGACGATAGCCGCTTGCCGATGTCCGGGATGGCGAGCTACACGCCCGGCATGGAAATGTCCGGCGGCTCGCTCGGGCAGGGCCTGACGATCGCGGTCGGCCGTTGTCTCGGCCTGAAGCGCAAGGGCTCCGATGCGTTCGTCTACACGCTGTTCTCCGATGGCGAGCTCGACGAAGGCGCGATCTGGGAAGGGCTGATGTCGGCCGCGCACTGGAAGCTCGACAACCTGATCGCGATCGTCGACGTGAACAACCAGCAGGCCGACGGCCCGTCATCCCAGGTTATGGCGTTCGAGCCGCTGGTCGACAAGCTCGACGCGTTCGGCTGGTACGTGCAACGCATCGACGGCAACGACATCGACGCGGTGAAGCGTGCGTTCGACCAGGCGCGCCGGCATGGCGCACCGCAGCCGCGCATCATCGTCTGCGACACGAAGATGGGGTGCGGCGTGCCGTTCCTCGAAGCACGCGAGAAGAGCCATTTCATCCGGGTCGATGCGCACGAGTGGCAACTCGCGCTCGACGCACTCGAAGCAGGGAGGCATGCATGAGCACCGTCGACAACAAGCCGCGTCTGAAGACTTCCGCGATGATCGCGTCCATCGCGGCGGAAGGGCAGGCGACCCGCTCCGCACCGTTCGGCCATGCACTGACCGAACTTGCCCGCACGAACGGCGACGTGATCGGGATGACGGCCGATCTCGGCAAGTACACCGACCTGCACATCTTCGCGAAGGCCTTTCCCGAACGCTACTACCAGATGGGCATGGCCGAGCAACTGCTGATGGGAGCCGCCGCCGGGTTCGCGCACGAAGGCGCCCAGCCGTTCGTCACGACCTATGCGGTGTTTGCCACGCGTCGGGCGTACGACTTCATTCATCAGGCGATCGCCGAGGACAATCTCGACGTGAAGCTGGCGTGCGCATTGCCGGGGCTCACGACCGGCTACGGGCCGAGCCATCAGGCCGCCGAGGATCTGGCGCTGATGCGCGCGATGCCGAACATGACCGTGATCGACCCATGCGACGCGCTCGACATCGAACAGATGGTGCCGGCCATCGCCGCGCACAAGGGGCCGGTGTACGCGCGTTTGCTGCGCGGCAACGTGCCGGTCGTGCTCGACGAATACGATTACCGTTTCGAACTCGGCAAGGCCAAGCTGCTGCGCGACGGCAACGACGTGCTGCTGATCTCGTCCGGGATCATGACGATGCGCGCGCTCGAGGTCGCGAAGGCGCTCGAGGCCGATCGCGTCGACGTCGCCGTGCTGCACGTACCGACAATCAAGCCGCTCGACACGGCGACCATCGTCCGCGAGGCCGCGCGCAAAGGGCGCATGGTCGTCGTCGCGGAGAACCATACGGTAGTCGGCGGACTCGGCGAAGCGGTCGCGACCACGTTGCTCGGCGCCGGCGTCGCGGTCCCGTTCCGGCAGATCGCACTGCCGGATGCGTATCTCGCCGCGGGCGCGCTGCCGACGTTGCACGACCGTTACGGGATCTCGGCCGGCGCGATGCGCGCGAATATCAGGTCGTGGCTCGGATGAGCGTTCGGTCGTTCGACACCCGCGTGTCGCTGCGCAACGAGACCTCGCCGGTCGGCGATGCGAAGCGGTCGGGATTCGGCCGCGACGGGCCGCACGCCGGCATCGGCGAGCGCCCGGCCGTCAAATACCGGCGCGCGGCGCTTCGAGCGTCGGCGCGCGAGCGGGCTACCCGCACCCGGCAACCCGATGCGCCGGCACGCGCGGGCAGCCGGGGCGTCGCCGGTAGCAACCGCGATCCGCGTCACGCGTGTCGGCGTACGCGCGGTGCGTTGCCCAAAGCGCGGTTCGGCGCGGCTCGATTGCGTCTCACATAACGGTCCGACACGACCGACCGTCGCTGGATCCATGCGAGCGCGAGTTCGAGTGCCTGGTCACGGGCTTCGCGGGTATCGGCGAAGTCGCCATCGACGCCGAGCGCCCGGGTTTCGCCGTCGCGATCCATGAGGATCGCCGTCGCCGAATAGCGGCCCGTCTCCGTATCGGTCACCACGGCCCGGACCGCATAGCCGCCATGTTCGATCGTCGTGTGGGTATGCATCGGATGCCTCCTGCAGGAAATGCGCGATGGGCGACGACTCGCCGGCGCAGCACGTCACGCCGCGAACGCAAGCGCGGGAGGTCCACCCCGACGGTCGGCGCGGCGCGAGCGGCGCGGACCGCGGGTTGACGAAACGCTCCCGCGCGTCCACTTACCCCGCGGTCACCGCGATCCGCCGCGGCTTCGCTTCCTCGCGCCGCGGGATGCTCAGTTTCAGCACGCCGTCGCGCAGTTGCGCGTCGATCCGCGACACGTCGAAATCCGGGCTCAGCGTGAATGCGCGCGAGAAGTGCGGATGCTGCACTTCACCGTGCTGCAGACGCAAGCCCGGCGGCGTCGGAACGACGGCCTCCGCGTCGATGGCGAGGTTGCCGTCGTGCACGCGGACGTCGAGCTTGTCGCGCGGCACGCCCGGCAGGTCCGCGTACAACGTGATGCCGTGCGCGTCCTCGACGATGTCGACGGCCGGCGCAATCCGCGTGCGCGGCGTGTCGCGCTGAGCCGATTCTCGGTTCGTCACGGCCGTTCGCGTATCGGCCGCACGGGTGGTCAGTTCGGTCGTGTTCGTGTCACTCATGATGTCCTCCGTCATGCGTTCGTGACGTCGTGTGCTTACTGGACGGTAATCGCCCGCGGCTTCGATGCTTCCGACTTGCCGACGCTGATCGTCAGGCAGCCATTCGTATAGCGTGCCTCGATCTTGTCGGGATCCGCATGCTGCGGCAGTTCGACCACGCGGCGGAACGTGCCCATGAACCGCTCGTTCGCGTAGACGCGTCGCTCGTCGTCGGTCGTGCCGTCGTCCGGAGGCGTACGCTCGCCGCTGATCGTCAGCAGCCGGCGATCGACGGAGATGTCGATCTTCGCGGGGTCGAGACCCGGCGCGAACGCGACGATCTCGACCGTGTCGTCGGTGCTGCCGATATTGACCGGGGGAAATGCACCGGGACGCGGCGCGCGCAGACTGGCCGGAAAACCCGTGAACACGCTGGCCATCTGCCGTTGCAGGCGGTCGAATTCCGCCAGCAGGTCGGTGGGGAAGAAGATATCGCTCATGACTGGCTCCTGTTGTGCCCCTGCGAAGGGACGAACCGGACCACGCGCTCCAGTTCGTCCATCCGCGAGAAGCTCGCTGACTAACAAATCGAAACACGCAGCGCGTCAACCGCGACTGCCTTGAGCGATACCTAAAATAGGATACGTCGAGTGAATTTCAAGGGGGGAGGGCGTCATTCCGACCGCCCCGTCGATCGCATTCAGCGGTCGAACGGACGGCGCCGAGTCGTAGCCGGCGGGCCGCATACAAAGCTTTCAAATCGAAAGATTCGCTGGTGCCGCCGCCCCTATACATACCAATCCAGCGTCTTCACGATCCCCGTTTCAAAGCTCTCCACCGGCCGCCATTGCAGTTCGCGGGCGAGCTTCCCCGCATCGATCGCATAGCGCCGGTCGTGACCCGCGCGATCGGTGACGAACCGCACGAGGCGCGCATGCGGCGCGTGTTCGGGCCGTCGCGCGTCGAGCAGCGTACAGATCAGCGCGACGATGTCGACGTTGCGCCATTCGTTGCAGCCGCCGACGGTGTAGGTCTCGCCGACCGTCCCGCGCCGGATGACCGCGTCGATCGCGCGGCAATGGTCGTCGACGTACAGCCAGTCGCGCACGTTCGCACCGTCGCCGTACACGGGGATCTCGGTGCCTTCGATGCAATGACGGATCACGGTCGGAATGAACTTCTCGCCGTGCTGGCGCGGCCCGTAATTGTTCGAGCAGTTCGTCGTGGTGACGGGCAGTCCGTACGTATGGAAATAGGCGCGCACGAGATGGTCCGAGCTTGCCTTGGTCGCCGAGTACGGAGAATTCGGCGCATACGGCGTCGTTTCGGAAAACGGCGGGTCGTCGGGGCCCAGCGAGCCGTACACCTCGTCGGTACCGATATGGTGAAAGCGGCGGCGCGCGTGAGCGTCGGCCTTGCCCAGCTTTTGATCGTTCAGCCACAGCTGGCGGCACGCATCGAGCAGCGTCCAGGTGCCGAGCACGTTCGTGCGGACGAATTCGCCGGGACCGTCGATCGAGCGGTCGACGTGGCTTTCGGCCGCGAAGTGGACGACGGTGTCGATCGCATGGTCGCGCAGCAGCGACTCGACGAGCAGTCGGTTGCAGATGTCGCCGAGGACGAACCGATGACGATCGGCGCCCGGCAAGTCGTCGCCGAGATTGTCGAGGCTGCCCGCATAGGTCAGCAGATCCAGCGTGGTGACGCTGACCTGCGGATCGCTGTCGAGCAGATGACGCACGAAATTGGCGCCGATGAAACCGGCGCCGCCCGTCACGAGAACATGTTTCGGTCGATAGCTCATGAGCTTTGCTTCCAGGTGGCAAACACGTCGGTGAGACCCGCGATCCACGAAGGCGATTCGACCCCGAAGTGTTCTCGCAGGAGGCTGCAGTCGAGCGCGGAGTTGGCCGGTCTCGGCGCAGGCAACGGATAGGCGTCGGTCCGGATCGGCCGGACCCACGGCACGCGATCGATGAGGCCGGTGCGCCGCGCACCGGCGAAGATCGCTTCGGCGAAGCCGTGCCACGTGGTCACGGGCGTGCCGCACAGGTGATAGGTGCCCCAGCGCAGCGCTTCGCCGGCCCGGTATCGCGCCGCGATCGTCAGCAGCGCGTCGGCGATCGCACCGGCATGCGTCGGCCCGCCGTACTGATCGGCGACCACGCCGACGACCTCGCGCTCGCGCGCCAGGCGCAGCATGGTGCGCACGAAATTGCTGCCGTGCGCGCCAAACACCCATGCGACGCGCAGAATCAGATGACGGTCCGGCAACCGCTCGCGCACCGCTTCCTCGCCCGCGAGCTTGCTCCGGCCGTACGCGCCGAGCGGCGCGACGGCGTCGGTTTCCGCATACGGGCCGGGCGTGCGGCCGTCGAACACGTAGTCGGTCGACAGATGAATCAGCGGAATCCCGAGCGCGGCGCACGCGTCGGCCAGCACGGCCGGCCCGTCTCGGTTCGCGCGCCAGGCTGCCTCGGGTTCGGCCTCCGCGCGATCGACGGCGGTCCATCCGGCGGCATTGATCACGAGCGCGGCCCGGTGTTCGTCGAACGCGCGGCGCACCGCGCCTGCATCGGCGATGTCGAGCGCGGCGCGCGACAGCCCGACGAGCGGCTGCCGACCCGCGCGCAGCACCAGTTCGCGGCCGACCTGGCCGAGCGCGCCGGTCACGACGATCGTCATCGCGCCTCCCCGTATGTCGGCAGCAGCGTCGGCGCGCCGGCGGCCAGCTCGGCGAGCGGAGGCTGCCGACGATCCTTGTCCGACAGCTGATACGGCGCGCCGGCATCCGGCCAGTCGATGCCGATCTCCGGATCGTCCCAGCGCACGCCCGCATCCGAATCGGGATCGTAGTACTGCGTGCACTTGTACGCGAAGTCGGCCTCGTCGGACAACACGCAAAAGCCGTGTGCGAAGCCGGGCGGAATCCATAGCATCCGGTGCGATACGTCGTCGAGCCGCGCACCGAACCAGCAGCCGAAAAACGGCGAGCCGCGCCGGATGTCGACGGCGACGTCGTACACCGCCCCGCGCGCCGCGTGCACCAGCTTGCCTTGCGGATTCACCCGCTGGTAGTGCAGCCCGCGCAGCACGCCGCGACGCGAGCGCGACTGGTTGTCCTGGACGAAGGTCGCGTCGACGCCTGCGTCGCGCAGCCAGCTTGCCCGGAAGCTTTCGACGAAAAAGCCGCGTGCATCGCCGAACACGCCGGGCTCGATCATCAGCACGCCGGGCAACGACGTCTCGATCACGCGTGTCATGCCGCGACCTCCTTGCTCAGCAGATCGAGCAGATAGCGGCCGTAACCGCTTTTCGCGAGCTTGTGGGCGAGCGTTTCGAGCTGCTCCGCATCGATCCAGCCGAGCCGGTACGCGATTTCCTCGGGGCACGCGATCTGCAGGCCCTGCCGTGCCTGCATCACCTGGATGAAATTGGCCGCGTCGAGCAGCGATTCGTGCGTGCCGGTGTCGAGCCATGCGTAGCCGCGCCCGAGTATCTCGACATTCAGCGCGCCGCGCGCGAGATACGCGAGATTCAGGTCGGTGATTTCCAGTTCGCCGCGCGCCGACGGTCGCACGGCCTTCGCGAGTTCGACGACGTCGTTGTCGTAGAAATAGAGGCCCGTGACCGCATAGTTCGACTTCGGCTCGCGCGGCTTCTCCTCGAGGTCGATCGCGCGGCCATCCGCGTCGAAGGACACGACGCCGTAGCGCTCCGGATCGCGCACGTAATAGCCGAACACGGTCGCGCCGGTCGTCCGCGCGGCGGCCTGTTGCAGCAGCGACGACAGCGCGGGCCCGTGATAGATGTTGTCGCCGAGCACGAGCGTCGCCGCGTCGCGACCGATGAACGGCGCGCCGATCACGAACGCCTGCGCAAGACCGTCGGGGCTCGGCTGCACCGCATACGAAAAGCTCATGCCCCACTGGCCGCCGTCGCCGAGCAGTTGCCGGAACGCGTCGAGATCGCGCGGCGTCGAGATGATCAGCACGTCGCGGATGCCGGACAGCATGATCGTGCTGAGCGGGTAATAGATCATCGGTTTGTCGTACACCGGCATCAATTGCTTCGATACCGAATGCGTGAGCGGATGGAGCCGGGTGCCCGAGCCGCCCGCCAGAATCAGTCCTTTACGGCCAATCGCTGTTTGCATGAGGTCCCTCGCTGCAAGAGGAAAAATGCGTGCGTGATACGCGGAATACACCGAATGCTTCGATTGCACCGACTGCGCCCGATGGCCGTCGATACCCGTGCGCGCGGCTACGGCTGCTCGGCGCCCCCGGCGTGAATCGCGCGGAATACGATCGCGAAGCCGAACGCGTACAGCGCGGCGATCACCGCGAAGCCGGCGGCCGTCGCGCGGTCCGGGTCGTCGATCACGTGCAGGATCACCGACGCGATCGCGATGCCGACGAGCGAACCGATCTGCCGGCTCGCGTTCAGCGACGCGGCGGCAAGGTTCGCGTCCGCCGCATCGGCCGACTGCATCACGACGAGATTCATCGCCGGAATGGCCTGCCCGGCGCCGAAGTTCGCGAGGCCGACCGCGACGGCCAGCACCGGATACGGCATCGCCGAGACGCCGACGAGCGCCACGCTGCCGAGCGCGGCGAGCGCGAGCCCGACGAGCAGCGTGCGGCGCGTGCCGAGCCGGGCGCTGACCTTCGCGGACGCGAGATTGCCGATGCCGAACATCGCCATCAGCGGAAACAGCTCGAATCCGGCGACGAGCGCGCTCGCGCCGCGCACGTTCTGCAAATAGAGGCTCAACAGAAAGATCTCGGCGAGAATGCCGAAGTTGATCGCGAGGCCCAGCGTGCTGCCCGCGACGAAACGCCGGTTCGCGAGCAGCGCCGGCGACAGGATGCGCGAGTGCGCGTAGCGCTCGCGCAACGCGAATGCCGCGGTGGCGGCCAACGTCGCGGCCACGCCGGCGACGATCGACGGCGAGCGCCAGCCGGCGCTGGGCCCTTCGATCAGCGTGAAGCTCAGCGCGGCGAGCGCGAGCGCGCCGAACAGATGGCCGAGCGCATTCAACGGGCCGGGATGACGCGGCGCCCGCGCGATATGCCGGTGCGTGAGCCACAGGCCGGCCGCACCGACCGGCAGGTTCACCCAGAAGATGCCGCGCCAGCCGATCGCTTCGACCAGCACGCCGCCGACGCAGGGGCCGAGCGCCATCGCGGCCGACACCAGCGCGCCCCAGATGCCGACCATCCGCGTGCGCATCGGCCCCGGCGGGAACGCGAGCGTGAGCAGGCTCAGCGAACTCGGCATGAAGAGCGCCGCGCCGACACCCTGTGCGAGGCGCGCCGCGACCAGTGCGCCGCTGGACTGCGCGGCCGCGCACAGCACCGACGCGCCGACGAACAGCGCGAGCCCGACAACGTAGACGGCCTTCGATCCGTAGCGGTTCGCGAGCGCGCCGCCGAGCAGCAGCAGCGCGGCGAAGCTGAGCGTGTACGCATCGACGACCCACACCAGCGCGGTCAGCGACATCGACAGGCTGGTTTCCATGGCCTTCAGCGCGACGTTGACGATCGTCACGTCGAGCATGGCCATCACGAAGCCGCACGCGAGCGCGACCATCACGAGCACGGGGCGCGCCGCGGCGGATGGGTAGGTGCCGGCGGCCGGCGTGGCGCTTCCGCCGCTCATGCGGCTCTCCCGCCAAGGTACAGGCGTCGCATCTCGTCGCTGTCGAGCAACGCGGCCGCGGGGCCCTCGAGCGCGACGCGCCCCATCGTCAGCACGATGCCGCGATCCGCGATGCGCAGCGCCTCGATCGCATTCTGCTCGACCATCAGCACGCCGATGTGCTCGGTGTCGCGCATCCGGACGATCGCGTCGAACACCTCGTCGACCATCTTCGGCGACAGGCCGGCCGACGGCTCGTCGAGCAGCAGCAACACCGGGCGCGGCATCAGCGCACGCGCGAGCGACACGATTTGCCGCTCGCCGCCGGACAGGGCGCCCGCGAGCGACCGGTAGCGACGCCGCAGGATCGGGTACTGCTCGCACAGCTCGTCGATCCGCGCCTCGCGCGGAAACGCGGACATCGACTGGCCGCCGAGCATCAGGTTTTCCCGCACGGTCAGCGACGCGAACACGTTGTCGGTCTGCGGCACGAAGCCGATCCCGTACTCGCGGATCTTTCGATGAACCGGCACGCGTGCCACGTCCGTGCCCTGGATCGTCACACTGCCCGCACGCGGCAGCACGAAGCCCGCGATCGCCTTCAGCAGCGTCGATTTTCCGCAGCCGTTCGGGCCGAGGATCGTCACGATGTCGATGGCGCCGACCGTGAGCGACACGCCATGCAGGATGTCGACTTCGGGCGTATAGCCGGCGACGAGTTCGCGCACGTCGATCATGACGCCTCCAGCGGACGAGGGGCGGCGTGGGCACGCCCGAGATACGCGTCGAGAACGCGACGGTTGCGCTCCAGCTCGGCCGGCCGGCAGTTCGCGATCGTCACGCCACGGTCGAGTACGATGCAGCGGTCGCACAGCTCGCGGATGAAATGCATGTCGTGCTCGATGACGACCAGCGTGACGCCCGTTTTACGAATCCGTTGCAACTCGTCGATCAGTTCGCCGCGCAGGTTCGGGTGCACACCGGCGGTCGGCTCGTCGAGCAGCAGCAGTTTGGGCTCGGTCATCATCGCGCATGCGATGCCCAGCAGCTTCTTCTGGCCGCCGGAAATCGACGCGGCGCCAAGGTGCGCGACGCCGGACAGTTTCAGTTCGTCCAGCAACGCGGCGGCGCGTGCACGGGTATCGGCATCGAGCGCGCGCGTCGCACGGCCGCGCCAGAGGGCGGCGGCGATGCCGTGGCGGGCGGACGAAGCCGCCATCGCGAGTTCGAGCACCGACATGCGCGCGGGCATCGACGGCAACTGGAACGTGCGGCGTACGCCCAGCCGCGCGATCGTGTGCGGCGACAACGTGTCGATCCGCCGACCGTCGAAGCGGATGGCGCCCGCCGCGAGCGGCGCGAAGCCGGTGATCGCGTTGAGCGCGGTGCTCTTGCCGGAGCCGTTCGGGCCGAGCAATCCGACGATCTCGCCGCCGTCGACCGACAGCGTGACCCCGGACAAGACGACGTTCTCGCCGTAGCGGATCGTCACGCCGTCGAGATCGAGCAGCGCGCTCATGGCCGCACCTCCAGGCGTTCGGGTACGAGCCCGTGCGGCCGCCATAGCACGCACGCGAGCAGCATCACGCCGACCAGGCCCAGCCGCACCGCGCCGGTCAGGTCGCTGCCGACGTCGAGCCAATCCTTGAGAAAGGGCGCGAGCGCGTAGACGGCCTGCACGATCAGCGTGCCGACCAGCACGCCCAGGTGGCTGCCGAGGCCGCCGACCATCACGACGGTCCAGAGCGCGAAGGTCTCGGACGCGATCATCGCGTCCGGCCCGACATAGCCGATGTACCACGCGGCGAGCGCCCCGGCCAGCGCGGCGGGAAGTGCGCCCGCGATGCATGCACGCGTCTTCAGCGCGAGCGGATCGTAGCCGAAGCAGACCGCGAGCGCGGGTTCTTCGCGCATCACCTTCAGCGCCCGGCCGAAGCGGCTCGCGGTCAGGCGCCGGTACGCCGCGTAGGTGAGCGCGAGGCAGCCGGCCGTGACCGCGAGGAACGCGAGATCGGCCCACGGCGCGCGCAGCCCGGGGAACAGCGGTGCGATCCCACCGATGCCTTGCGCGCCGCCGGTGAGCCAGCTTTCGTTGAGCGCGATCGTGCGCAGGATCTCGGCGATCGCGAGCGTCGCGATCCCCCAGTAATCGGCGGAAAGCTGCCGTCCGAGCCGCGCGACGACGATCGCCAACGCACCCGCGGCGGCCAGCGCGAGCGCCAGGGCCGACGGCAACGGCCAGCCGAGCTGCGACGCGATGCCGGCCGCGTACGCGCCGAGCCCGCTGAACGCAATGAAGCCGAAATTGACGAGTCCCGCATAGCCGGCCTGCAGGTTCAACCCGAGCGCCATCGTCGCGTACAGGCAGCCGACGGTCAGCAGATGGATGACGAAGCTAGACACGCCGCACCTCCCGATCGAAGATGCCGTAGGGCCGGAAGATCAGTGCGGCAAGCAGGATCGCGAACGACACCGCGCCGACGTACTCGACCGGAAAGAATTGCATCGGCCGATCGACGAGCCCGCCGAAATCGACGTTCAGTGCGACGGTTTCGGCCACCGCGATCAACAGCGCGCCGGCCGCGGCGCCGAGCGGGTTGCCGAGACCGCCCAGGATCGCCGCGGAAAACACCGGGATCAGCAATCCGTAGCCGAGATTCACATGCACGCTCTCGGTGGCGCCGAGCATCGTGCCGCCGAGCGCCGCCAGCACGCCGCTCGCGAACGTGATCACGTTGGTCACGCGCGTCGCGTCGATGCCGGTCGCGAGCGCCAGCGCGCGATTCGACGCGAGCGCACGCATCGCCCGCCCGAGCCCGGTGCGGTACAGCAGCGCCGCGAAGATCGCGAGCGCGCCGGCGCCGCATGCGATCGAGCCCAGCTGCGGCATGGACAGCGCGACGCCGGCAATCACCATCGGCGGATGCACGTCCTGCGCATACTGCTGCGGCCGCGAGCCGGCGACGCCGAGCACCAGCGCGACCGCGAGCATCGAGATCGCGAGCGAGCCGATCATCGCCACCGCGCTGCCGGAGCGCAGCAGCCGCGCGAAAACGAGCAGGTTCAGCAGCGTCGCGACGGTGCCGACCAGTGCGCAGGACACGGCCGTCGCGAGCGCGAACGGCAGCCCGGCGCGTTCCAGCCAGAGCGTCGCGAATGCGCCCAGCATCGCGTACTGCACATGGGCGATGTTGGGAAAACGGATCAGCGAATAGAGCGTCGACAGGCCGACCGACACCAGCAGCAGATCGGCGGTGCGGATCAATACGTCGACAATGAATGACAGCATGGCGATGTCCTCGGGTTCGTCCAGGCGGGCGGCCGTTCACTGCTGCGCGACGACCGATTGGCGGTAGACCACCTTCTCGTACGGCTGGACTTCCCGCTGGCCGTCCGCGTCGAACGCAATCGCGCCGGTCACGCCGGTATACGACTTGCCCAATGCCGCGAGCGCCGTGCGAATCTTCGCCGGGTCGACGGACTGCGCGCGGCCGATCGCCGCGGCGGACAACAGCGTCGCGTCGTACGCATAGCTGCCGAACGCTGAGCGCGGCGCCTCGTTGTATGCGGCCTGATAGGCGCTCGCATACGCTTTCGCGCCCGCGCCGAGCGCGGCGACTTCGAGGCCGATCTGGCCTTGCGCGATCTGCGCGGGCGTGTCGCTCGTGCACATCGTCAGGTAGATGCCGTACCACGGATGCTGGTTGAGCCGCATCTCGAATGCCTGCCGGTTCAGCGTCGCGGCCTCCTGCCCATAGGCGCTGTAGACATACGCGTCGGGCTGCGCGCGCGATGCCTGCTCCAGTTCGCGGCGATAGGTCGATTGCCCTTCCGTGTAGAGCACGGTCGACACCACCGTGCCGCCGAGCGCCTCGAAACGCTTCTTGAATTCGCCCGCGATGCCCTGGCCGTAGCCGTTGTTCGGCGCGATCAGCGCGATGCGGCGCAGCTTGCGGGCGTACACGTCCTGCGCGGCGAAGCGCGCGGACAGGTCGTCCAGCCCGATCACGCTGAACGAGCCCGCGCCGATCTTGCGCACCTGCTGACTCGACGAGCCGATGTTGATGTGCACGTCGCCCTGACGCACCAGGAACTGTCCGACCGGAATCGTCACCGACGACGAGAACTCGCCGAGCACGACCGGCACGTGTTCGACGGTCGCGAGCTTGCGCGCGGCGTCGAGCGCGGTATTGGCCGAGCCGCCCGAATCCTCGATGCGCACCGCGAGCTTCTGGCCCAGCACGCCGCCTTTCGCATTGATTTGCGCGACGGCGAGCTCGATGCCGCGGCGCTGGTCTTCGCCGATGGACGCACTCGCGCCGGTCAGCGGCAGCACCGCGCCCACGCTGACGTCAGCCTGCGCAGCGCCCGACGCAAGCGCACCGAGCGCGATCCAGACACCGACACTCCACTGACTTGCCTTCATCTTCGTTCTCCCGTCGCATGGTCGGCCGCACGGATCGCGGCATGGTTTGATATACAGAAGTGTCGACAGAATCACAGATCAAAAATCGTTTGCAAATAAATTTTCAAGTCGCTGAGAGGAATCGTGTAATTCTTGTCGTCGGCAGAAAAATCGCCCTGTTTTCATGCATTTATGCACGCCGATAAAGAGCGTGGATAGTCGTGGTGCACGGGCGCGCCAATCTGGCGCAATGGCGAATATTTCTGAAAAAAGTGTATACAGAGGTGAATTGCAGTGCTTAAATCAGCCCAACTCGACACGACTCTCGGAGGGCTGTCAGATGGTGGAGATCAAGCGATACGGCGCAGGTGAACGGATGAGCCAGCTGGTGGTTGCGGGCGGGCTGGCATTCGTCGCCGGGCAGGTGGCGGACGACACGTCGCTCGACGTTGCGGGGCAGACCCGGCAGATTCTCGACAAGATCGACCGGCTGCTCGAAAGCGCGGGGCTCGACAAGCGCCGGATCGTGTCCGCGAGCATCTGGCTGGCCGACTATCGCAGCTTCGCCGAGATGAACGGCGTATGGGACGCGTGGGTGCCGCAGGGCGAGCCGCCGGCACGCGCGTGCGTCGAATCGAAGCTCGCGTTTCCGCAGTACACGGTCGAGATCGCTGCGATCGCCGCGAGCTAGGACCAGGACAGGAGAACCGGACGATGAAGACGATCGTGCTCGGCGGCGGCATCGTCGGCGTGACCACCGCGTATTTTCTCGCGAAGGCGGGCGACGAGGTGACGGTGATCGAACGGCGCGACGGCGTCGCGCTCGAAACGAGCTTCGCGAACGCGGGGCTGATCGCGCCGGGCCATTCGTATACCTGGGCATCGCCGCGCGCGCCCAGGATTCTCTTCAAGTCGCTGTTTGCCGACGGCCAGGCGCTGCGGCTCAAATGGACGCCCGACTGGCGCATGTGGGCCTGGTGCGCGCTGTTCCTGCAGAACTGCACGGCCGAGCGCTCGCGGCGCAACACGTCGATCAAGGTGCGGCTGTGTCGTTACGCGCAGCAGCGGCTTCAGCAGGCGACGCGCGACGAACGGCTCGAGTACGACCGGACGAGCGGCGGGCTGTTGTACCTGTATCGCGATCCGGCATCGTTCGAGCGGGGCGTCGCGAACATGCGGATTCTGACCGACAACGGCCTGCCGCTCGACATCCTGGACGCGCGGGCCACCGTCGAACGCGAGCCGGCGCTGCGCCACGCGGCGGCCGGGATCGCCGGCGCGATCCATTGCCCGAGCGACGAGAGCGGCGACGCGCACCTCTTCACGCGCGCGCTCGCCGAGCGCTGCCGCGCGCTCGGCGTCGAATTCCGCTTCGGCGCGTCGATCGACGGCGTGCGCGCGAGCGCCGATGCGATCGACTATGTCGAGACGTCGCAGGGTCGCGTGACCGGCGATCGATACGTGCTCGCACTCGGTGCTTACTCGCCGTTCGTCGCGCGCGCGCTCGGCTACCGGCTGCCGATCTATCCGGTCAAGGGGTACTCGGTCACGCTGCCGATCGGCGACACGCACGAGCCGCCCGCGCTCGGCGGCGTCGAGGAGAACCAGCTCGTCGCATGGGCGCGCTTCGGCGACCGGCTGCGGCTGACGGCGACCGCCGAGTTCAGCGGCTACGACACCACGCATTCGCCGCACGATTTCGCGCACATGCTCGCGACCGCGCAGGCACTGTTCCCGAACGGCGCGGACTACGCGAAGCCGTCGTACTGGGCCGGGCTGCGGCCGATGACGCCGGAGGGCACGCCGATCATCGGCGCATCCCGGCACCGCAACCTGTTTTTCAACACCGGCCACGGCCATATGGGCTGGACCATGTCGTGCGGCACCGCGAAGATCGTGGCGGATCTGATCCACGGCAAGCGGCCCGACATCGACATCACCGGGATGACCCTGCAATGACCGAACTTCTGTCACCCTCCGAGGCGTCCGATCCGGGCGTCGGCGCCTACGCCCGCTTCGATTTCTCGCTCGACGCCGGCATCGCGCGGCGCGCGGCGATCGGCCTCGTCGTGCTGGCGACCGATCATACGATCGAATACGAGTGGCGGCGTCTGCTCGCGCTCGATGGCGTCGCGTTCTACGAAAGCCGGATCGCGAATTCGGCCGAGATCACGGCCGAGACGCTCGCGCAGATGGACGGCGGGATCTGCGCCGCGGTCGAGTTGATCCGGCCGGGCGAGCGGCTCGACGTCGTCGCATTCGGCTGCACGTCGGCGTCGATGGTGCTGGGCGAGGAGCGCGTCTTCGAGCGCATCCGCGAGGCACGGCCCGGCGTCGCGTGCACCACGCCGATCACCGCGGCGCGCGTCGCGCTGACGGCGCTCGGCGCGCGCGGCGTCGCGCTGCTGACGCCGTACGAGCGCACGATCAACGATGCGATGGCCGCGTACCTGCGCGCGCGCGGCGTCGATATCGTGCGGGTCGGCTCGTTCGAGCACCGCGACGACAACGAGGTCGCCCGGATCGAGCGCGCGTCGATCGAGCATGCGGTGCTGACGCTCGCCGCCGATCCGGCCGTCGATGCCGTGTTCGTGTCGTGCACGAGCCTGCGCATCGTCGATGCGTTGGCCGACATCGAAGCGCGCGCAGGCAAACCCGTCTTGTCGAGCAATCACGCGCTCGCGTGGCACGCACTGCGGCTCGCGGGCATCGACGATCCCGTGCCGGGCTTCGGCAGCTTGCTGATGCGCTGACGCATGGCTCGTGCATGCAACAAGACGCGCGCGGGCGAACTGCCGGTGGATAATGACGCGCGGTGACAACAGGTGGAACCAGGAGACGAGATGTCGACTTCCGTTATGGCTGGCCGGGAGACCGCGGCGCCGATGCGCACGGGCCTCACGGTCAACGAGATTTACGAGCAGTTGAAACAGATGGCCGTGCTGTACGAGATCCGGCCGGGCGAACGGTTCAACGAACTGGAGCTCGCCGAGCGCTTCAACGTGAGTCGTACGCCGATTCGCGAGGCACTGAACCGGCTCGTTGCCGAAAACCTGCTGGTGTTCGTGCCGAACCGCGGTTTCTTCATTCGGGAACTGGAGGGGAAGGATGTGTTCGATCTGTTCGAATTGCGTCGCTCGATCGAGACGACCGCGGTGATGCTCGCGTGCGAGCGCGCATCGGACAACGACATCAAGGCGCTGCGACGCTTCTGGAAGCAGGTGATGAAGAATGCCGCGCGGATGTCGTCGTCGGAGCTGGTCGTCAAGGACGAGGAGTTTCACCTGGAGCTGGCCGCGTTGTCGGGCAACGCCGAGATCGGCCGGGTGCTGCAAGGCATCAACGCGCGGATTCACTACGTGCGCTGGGTCGATGTCGATCAGCGACGCAACGAGGCGTTTACCGAGCATCTCGAGATTCTCGACGCGCTGGCGGAACGCGATGCGGCACGTTGCGCGGCGCTGACCGACACGCATATTCGCTGGCGGATGGAGGAGATCACGCGCGTCGTCCAGGCAAGCGTCGTCAAGCTGTACGCAAGATAAAACAAGACCGGCCGTGGATTTTGCGACGCTCGCACGCAGCATGCGAGCGGGCAGCGCGGGCCGGTCGACGAGACAAGCAGTCGTGCAAAGGAGGACGGGCCGCCCGGATCGACCGGCGCGGCGCATCGCTACTTGATCGTCACGAGGTGCCGTCATGACACACGGTACGTTGGTCACGCTGTACAAGCCGTCCGCAGCGCAGATCGAGCATTTGCTGACCTTGCCCGCGAAAAGCCCCGCCGTCGTCGCGGTCGACAATTCGCCCGTCGCCGATCGTGCGCTGTACGCACGGCTCGCCGAAGGCGGCGTCGACGTGATCGCGAATCACAATCGCGGCGGCATCGCCGGGGCATTCAACGCCGGCGTCGAATTCCTGGTCGGCCGCGGCTGCGACGTCTTCTTCATCTTCGATCAGGATTCGTACGTTCCGGACGACTATTTCGACCGAATGCTGGCCGGTTGCGCGCGGGTGGGCGACAGCCGTTTCCTGGTCGGGCCGCGGATCTTCAACCGCAATTTTCAGCGCGACCTGCCGTTGTTCACGGTGCGCCGCTGGTCCGCGCAGATCACGCCGATCCACGGCGGCGCGCATGGCCTGCTGTCGTGTTCGGTCATCATCTCGTCGGGCACCGCGATCTCGCTCGACGCGTATCGCGCGCTCGGTCGCTTTCGCGAGGATTTCTTCATCGACCACGTCGACGCCGAATACTGCATGCGCGCGCAAGCGCACGGCGTGCCGGTGCGCGTCAACGCCGACGTGTCGCTGCCCCACGAACTCGGCAGCCCGTCCGCGCAGCAGCACTGGCCGCGTGTCGAAATATTCGACCAGAGCCCGCTGCGCCACTACTACGCGGCGCGCAACTGCATCCTCGTCGCACGCGACTACTGGCGGCGCTATCCGGCGATGCTGCTGATCAATCTCATCACGCTCAAGCACGTCGCGTTCGTGCTGCTGCATGCGCGCAACAAGCGTCTGAAGCTGAAGGCGATCTATTGCGGCGTGACGGACGGGCTGCGAGGACGGTACGGGCGCGTGTGACGCGTGATTGATCGTGGTATTGGCGCGCGATCCACGCGCCATTAAATTCGGACCACTTATTACAAGAGAGGATTCCAGATGAGCTTGACCAAGCCGATTCACCGCCGCTATACGGGCGCGTTCTCCGTCGCGCCGACGATCTTCACCGAGTCGGGCGAGATCGACATGCCGGGCCAGAAGCGCTGTGTCGACTTCATCATCGACGCGGGAGCGGACGGCCTGTGCATCCTCGCGAACTACTCGGAACAGTTTTCGTTGACCGACGATGAGCGCGAGCGGCTCATCGCGGCGATCCTCGAGCACGTGGCGGGGCGCGTGCCGGTGATCGTGACGACCACGCATTTCAATCCGACGATCTGTGCGGCGCGCAGCCGCGCCGCGCAGGCGGCCGGTGCGGCGATGGTGATGGTAATGCCGCCGTACCACGGCGCGACGATCCGTTGCGGCGAGGCCGCGATCGAGCAGTTCTATGCGACGCTCTCCGACGCGATCGCGATTCCGATCATGTACCAGGATGCGCCGATGAGCGGCACGCAGGTATCGGCCGCGTTTCTGGCGCGCATCGCACACACGATTCCGAATCTGCGCTATTTCAAGATCGAGGTGCCGCAATCGGCGGCGAAGCTGCGCGAGCTGATCGCGCTCGGCGGCGATGCGATCGAAGGGCCGTTCGACGGCGAGGAAGCGATCACGCTGCTCGCCGATCTCGATGCGGGCGCGACCGGCAGCATCCTCGGCGGCGGGTACCCGGACGGGCTGCAGCCGATTCTCGCCGCGTATCTGGCCGGACAGCGTGACGACGCGGTCGCGCGCTATGAGCAATGGCTGCCGTTGATCAATTACGAGAACCGTCAGGCCGGCCTGCTGGCGGCGAAGGTGCTGATGAAGGAGGGCGGCGTGATCGCATCGGACGCGCCGCGCCGCCCGCTCGCGCCGCTGCATCCGGCGACGCGCGCGGGCCTGATCGAGATTGCGCGACGGCTCGACGCATTGGTGCTGCGCTGGGCACGCTGACGCGGCCGCCTCGCGGCACGACGTTCCGATTTCCGCCGCAACCGGTGCGCACGACGCGTACGGGCGGCCTTCGCACGCGATAACCCAACCAAGGAACCCGAAGAATGAGCATGCCGACGATACGCGCGGTTCGCGCGCTGACGGTGCGTGGTGGCGGTGCCGACTATCACGATCAGGATACCGGTCACTGGATCGACGACCACATTGCGACGCCGATGTCGCGCTACCCCGAATACCGGCAGAGCCGCCAGTCGTTCGGTATCAACGTGCTCGGCACGCTCGTGATCGAAATCGAGGCCAGCGATGGAACGGTCGGGTTTGCGGTGACGACCGGCGGCGAGATCGGCGCGTTCATCGTCGAGCGGCATCTCGCGCGCTTCATCGAAGGGCAGCGCGTGACCGACATCGAGAAGATGTGGGATCAGATGTTCTACGCGACGCTGTACTACGGACGCAAGGGCGTCGTACTCAATGCGATTTCCGGCGTCGATCTCGCGCTGTGGGATCTGCTCGCGAAGGTCCGGCGGGAGCCCGTGCATCAGTTGCTCGGCGGCAAGGTGCGCGACGAGCTCGAGTTCTACGCGACCGGTGCGCGGCCCGATCTCGCGAAGGAGATGGGCTTCATCGGCGGCAAGCTGCCGTTGCATCACGGCCCGGCCGAAGGAGAGGCCGGTCTGCGCCGCAATCTCGAGGCGCTGGCCGAGATGCGTTCGCGCGTCGGCGCCGATTTCTGGCTGATGCTCGACTGCTGGATGAGTCTCGACGTGCCGTATGCGACGCGGCTCGCGCACGAAGCGCACGCACTCGGTTTGAAATGGATCGAGGAATGCCTGCCGCCCGACGACTATTGGGGCTACGCGAAGCTGCGCCGCGACGTGCCGCGCGGCATGCTCGTCACGACCGGCGAGCACGAAGCGACCCGCTGGGGCTTCCGGATGCTGCTCGAGATGGAGTGCTGCGACATCATTCAGCCGGACGTGGGTTGGTGCGGCGGGCTCACCGAGCTGATCCGCATCTCGGCGCTGGCCGACGCGCGCGGCGTGCTGGTGATTCCGCACGGCTCGTCGGTCTACAGCTACCACTTCGTCGCGACGCGGCACAACAGCCCGTTCGCCGAATTCCTGATGATGGCGCCGCAGGCGGATCGTGTCGTGCCGATGTTCGATCCGCTGCTGCTCGATGAGCCGGTGCCGGTCGGCGGACGGATGAGGGTGCCCGACACGCCCGGTTTCGGCGTGCGCCTGAATCCGGACGTGCGCATGCAGCGCCCGTACGAACACTGAGCGCGCGCAGGCGTGCACTGGCATCGTGAGGCCGGCTCGCACGGCGGCGGCCGCTGCCGAACGCGTGATGGTCGAGAAGGAGGAGGGCGCAATGACGAAGTTGCTCGAGGACAGGATCGTCGTCGTGACGGGCGGATCGCGCGGGATCGGCCGCGCGATCGCGCTGGCGTGCGCGCGGCATGGCGCCGACGTCGTCGTGAACTACTGGACCAACCCGCTGCTGCCTGCGCAGGCCGATCACGAGATCGACGCGCTCGTCGACGCGATCCGCGCGACGGGGCGCGATGCGCTGGCCGTACCGGGCGACGTCGCGCAGCCCGACACGGCCGGCGCCCTCGTCGCGGCCGCGGTCGAGCGATTCGGCCGGATCGACGTGCTGGCGAGCAATGCCGGCATCTGCCCGTTCCACGGCTTTCTGGACTTGCCGCCCGAACTGCTGCAAAGAACGATGGCAGTGAACCTGCACGGCGCGTTCTACATGACCCAGGCCGTCGCACGTCAAATGGCCGCGCAAGGGCACGGCGGCGCGATCGTCGCGACCAGTTCGATCAGCGCGCTGGTCGGCGGCGGCATGCAGACGCACTACACGCCGACCAAGGCCGGCGTCCATGCGCTGATGCAGTCGTGCGCGGTTGCGCTCGCGCCGCATCGGATTCGCTGCAATTCGGTGCTGCCCGGCACGATCCGCACCGAGATCAACGACGACGATCTCGCCGCGCCCGGCAAGACCGAGTACTTCGAGCGCCGGATTCCGCTCGGCCGCCTCGGCGAGCCGGACGACGTCGCCGACTGCGTCGTGTTTCTCGCGTCCGACATGGCGCGCTACGTGAATGGCGCCGCGCTGCTCGTCGACGGCGGCATGTACGTGAACCTGCAATGACACCGCGAGGCATGGGCATGGAAACGATCGCCTTCAGGATGCGCCTGCACCCCGGCAAGCAGGCCGAATACCGGCGCCGGCACGATGCGATCTGGCCGGAACTGGCCGACGCGCTTCGTGCAGCGGGTATTTCGGACTACTGGATCTTTCTCGACGACGACACCCATCACCTGTTCGCCGTGCTCAAACGGCCGGCCGATCACCGGATCGCGCAACTCGCCGAAACGGATGTGATGCGTCGCTGGTGGGCGTACATGGCCGACCTGATGGCGACCGGACCGGACGGACGTCCGGTGGAGAAAGCGCTGGCGCCGATGTTTCATCTGGAATGAGACCGGCCCGTTCGACGGATCGGCCGCGCTCGACGTGTGCCGAACCGTCGCAGCGGATCGTCGTGTCGCATGAACTCACGGAGCTCACATGCAGGTTGTCGATCCCCATGTCCATTTCTGGGACGCCGACGCGCTGAGTTACGGCTGGCTCGATCGCGCTCAGCCGGCGTTCTCCGGCGCGGTGGCGGATTTGCCTCGTCGCTACCTGCCGGCGGACCTGCGCGCGGACGCCGGCGCGGATCTCGACGTGCTGAAGGTCGTGCATGTCGAGGCGATCCACGATGCGTGGACGACGCCGAGCGAAGTCGACTGGCTGCAGGCGCTTGCCGACGCGCCAGCGAGCGGCGGAATGCCGGACGGCATCGTCGCCGGCGTCGACCTGTTCGCGCCGGACGCACGCATCCGGCTCGCCGACGCGGCGGCGCATCCGAACGTGCGCGGCATCCGGCAGGTGCTGAACCGGCATCCGGACCCCTGGTACAACTACGTCGACGTGGACTATCTGGCCGAGCCACGCTGGCGCGAGCACTTCGGCATGCTGAGCGAGTTCGGTTTGTCGTTCGACCTGCAGCTGTACCCGGCCCAGGTCGGCGCCGCGCTCGCCGTCATCGATGCGCACCCGGACACGCCCGTGATCGTCAATCACACGGGCATGTTCGTCGACCGGAGCAGCGTGCACGGCTGGCGCGAATGGCGCGACGGACTGCGCGGGCTCGCGCGGCGCGCGAACGTGACGATGAAGCTGTCCGGGCTCGCGATGTTCGACCATCGCTGGTCGGTCGAGAGTTTCCGCCCGTACGTGCTGGAGGCGATCGACGTGTTCGGCGCGGCGCGCTGCATGTTCGCGTCGAATTTTCCGGTCGATCGGCTCCATGCCGGCTATCAAGCACTCTGGCACGCGTATGCGGAGATCGTCGCGGGCGCCCGCGACGATGAGCGTGACTCACTGTTCGTCCACAATGCGTTGCGAATTTACCGGTTGTGAGCCACGTGCCACCGTGAACGTCAACGGATGTGCGGTGCGCGCGTCGTCGCTCGGCGTGATGTGCACCGGGCCGCAACGCGCGCATTCGCCGGTTCCGACGGGCCGCGAACGGCAGGGCGGCCGGCGAGATCGATGCGGCTGTCCAGGCGCCGGCCACACTGCCTAACGTCGAGCCGTGCTGGACGGCGCTTCCCCGGAGCTTGCCCGCTTTAACCGCGCAACGCAGTCGCGACCACGCTCGCCAACGGCGTCGTGGGGCGACCGATCAGTCGCGCGAGGGCGCCGCCGTCGTCGAACAGCGCACCGCGCGACGCGGCCACGTCGGCATCGGCCAGGACGCCGGCAAGCTCGGGCGGCAACCCGGCGCTCGTCAGCGCGTCTGCATAGGCGTCCTGCGCAAGATCGTTGTAGACGACGGTCTTGCCGGATTGCCGCGACACCTCCGCGGCCAGCTGCGCCAGCGTGAACGCATCGTCGGCCGCGAGTTCATACGTCTTTCCTGCGTGGCCGTCCGTCGTCAGTACCACGGCTGCCGCCTCGGCATAGTCCTTCCGCGCGGCGGAAGAGAAGCGCCCCGCCTTGGCGGCCCCGATGAACGCGCCGTGCTCGAGCGCCGCGGGAAGGGCCATCAGGTGGTTCTCGGTGTACCAGCCATTGCGAAGGATGACGGCGGGGAGGCCCGACGCCGCAACGACTTCTTCCGTCTGCCGATGCTCGATCGCGAGCCGGGCAGGCGAAGTGTCCGCGTGCAGCATGCTCGTATAGGCGAGCAACGAGACGCCGGCCTGCCCGGCCGCATCGATTACCGCGCGATGCAACGGCAAGCGGCCGGCGACTTCGGTCGACGAGATCAGCAGGAGCTTGTCGACACCGACGAACGCGGTGGCGAGCGTTTCAGGCCGCTTGTAGTCGGCCTCGCGCACCGCCACGCCGCGCGCCTCGAGGTCGCGCGCCTTCGCGGGATCCCTCACCGCCGCGACGATCCGGCTGGCCGGCACGGTTTCAAGCAATGCGTCGATCACAAGGCGCCCGAGTTGCCCGGATGCTCCCGTTATTGCATACATGTTCGTTCTCTCCGTGTATCGGTAGGTGAGGTTCCAAGTGTAGGGATGAAGGTTTCCATTGGAAACCACCTATCCATCGGTTACCATCATTTTCAAGTAACCAAATGGAAACCTCGGTGGGACGACGATGGGCTTGAGAATGCGAAAGAAGGTGGAGCCGCTGCCCGGCTGTCCGATGTCGAAATGCATGGCGTTGATCGGCGGCCTGTGGACGCCCGAACTGATCTGGTGCCTGAGCAACGGCCCGCGCCGGTTTTCGGAGTTGCGGCGCGACAACCCGACCATCACCGCGAAGGTGCTGACCGGCAGGCTGCGTGATCTCGAGGAGCGGGGCGTGATCCGGCGAAGCGTGTTGCCGACGTCGCCGCCGTCCGTCGAATACGAGTTGACGTCGCTGGGCAGGGAACTGCTGCCGGCGATTACGTCGATCGTGGAGGTCGGGTCGCGTCTGCTGCTTCGCGACCGGCCGCGCTAGCCATTCGCGACCGCACGGGCTAGCGAGCCCCCGTCGAACGCCTGCGCTTCGTATTCGGCAACGGCTCGTGCTGCATCGGCCCTTTGACGAGTTCGCTCATCGCGTCGCGGATCCAGCGGTTGGCCGGCTCGTGATGAAAGCGCGGATGCCAGTGCAGATAAAGCTCGTACGTGGGTGCCGGGAAGGGCAGCGGCAACAGTTTGACGTTCACGAGCTCCGCGAAGCGCCGCCCGACGGCCTGAGGCACCGCCGCAATCATGTCCGACCCGGCGACGACGAACGGCACGCCGATGAAACGCGGCGTACTGAAGCGGACGTTGACGCGAATCCCGAGGCGCTCGTGCGTGCGAGCCAGCACGTCCTGCTCGCGGCCTTCGGGGTGCACCATCACGTGCGCGGCGGCACGGTACTGATCGAGCGACAGCGTGTCCCCGATTTCCGAATGACCGTCGCGGGCGATACACACGTACGAATGCCGGTACAGCGCCTTGCGCTTCAGCGATTCGCTGTTCAACCCCGGAAAGTAACCGATCGCGAGGTCGACGTCGCCACTCGCCAGCCCTTCCTCCAGTTCCGCCATGCCGAGCGCGACCGTCTTGATGCTCACGTGCGGCGCAACCCTGTCGAGAAAGTGCTCGAGGCGGGGCAGGAACACCATTTCGCCGATGTCCGACATACACAGCACGAAGTTTCGCGACGACTCGGCGGGACGAAATTCGGGCATCGGCAGGATTTCGGTCTGCACCAGACCCAGTAGCCGCGCCACCGGCTCGCCGAGCGCCTGCGCGCGCGGCGTCGGCTCCATGCCGCGGCCCGTGCGCACGAACAGCGGGTCCTCGAACAGCTCGCGCAGCTTCGACAACGCGTAGCTCATCGCCGGCTGGCTGAGCCCGATGCTGACGCCCGCCTGCGTCACATGGCGCTTTTTCAGCAGCGCATCGAACACTTTCAGCAGATTCAGATCGACCTGACGAATATCCATGGTTTGGATGATACCTATCGATTTCACATAATTGACGGATTTTATCGGGCTTCCTACCATCGTTTCCACAACAAAGGAGTGAGACACCATGTCCGATGGACGCAAGCCGCAACCCCCGTTGCGCAGCAATTTCCCGCGCGGTTCCTACCTCGGCGCGGTGCGCGCCGCCCAGTGGCGCAATCTCGGCATCAGCGAGGAAGACCTCGACAAGCCGAAAATCGCCATCGTCAATTCCTCGTCCGAACTCGCCACCTGCTTCAGCCACCTCGACGGCATCGCCGCGCAACTGAAACAGGCGATCCGCGCCGCGGGCGCGCTGCCGTTCGAGATCCGCACTGCGGCGCCGAGCGACTTCATCACCGGCGCGGGCGCGCGCGGCGCCTACATGCTGGCCGCGCGCGACCTCGTCACGAACGACATCGAAGTGGCCGTCGAGGGCGCGCAGCTCGACGGCATGGTGTGCCTCGCGTCGTGCGACAAGACCGTGCCGGGCCAGCTGATGGCCGCCGCGCGGCTGAATATCCCGACCATCGTCGTCGCGTGCGGTTATCAGCCGAGCGGCGAATATCGCGGCGAGCACGTGGACATCGAGGACGTGTTCGTCGGCGCGATGCATGCGCTGACCGGCAAGCTGCCCGTCGAGGACCTGATCGGCATGAGCCAGAACGCGATTCGCGGCCCCGGCGTGTGTTCGGGCCTCGGCACGGCAAACTCGATGCACATGGTCAGCGAGGCGCTCGGCATGTCGTTGCCCGGCAGCACACCGGTCGCCGCCAACAGCGACAGGATGTTCGCGTTCGTGCGCGAAGCCGGCGCGCGCATCGTGGAGATGGTGCGCGACGACCTGAAGCCGCGCGACATCCTCACGCGCGGTGCGTTCGGGAATGCAGTGAAGACGGTGCTTGCGGTCGGCGGCTCGATCAATACGGTCAAGCACTTGCAGGCGATCGCGGCCGAAGGCCGGCTCGACGTCGACGTGTACGCGCTGTTCGAAGAATTCGCCGCGCAGATCCCGGTGCTGACCGGCGTGCGTCCGGTCGGTGCGCATACGATCGAACAACTGGAGGCGGCGGGCGGCGGGCGCGGCGTGATGAAGCGACTCGAAGCCTGGCTCGACACCGGTGCGCTGACGGTGACCGGGCGCACGGTGAAGGACAACCTCGCCGATGCGCGCGTCGCCGACGACGACGTGATCCGTCCGCCGCAGCGCGCGTTCGCGAACCATCCGGCCATCGTGCTGGTGCGCGGCAACCTCGCACCGCAAGCCGGCATCGTCAAATTCGGCATCTCGCCGACCAAGCAGCGCGCGTTCACCGGCGACGCGATCTGCTTCTCGACCTCCGACGAGGCGATCGCCGCGATCAAGGACGGCCGCGTGCAACCGGGCAAGGTCGTCGTGATGCGCGGCGCGGGCGTGTGCGGCGGCCCGGCGATGGGTGGCGGGGCGTCGCGCGTGGTGTTCGCGATCGACGGCGCGGGCTTGTCCGAGCAGGTCGCGATGCTCACCGACGGGCATCTGTCGGGGCTGGTCTGCAAGGGGCTGGTGGTCGCGGAAGTGGCGCCGGAAGCCGCGACCGGCGGCCCGCTCGCATTCGTCGAGGACGGCGACACGATCGAAATCGATCTGGACCGGCGTGTCTGCGATCTGAAGATCGACGAAGCCGAACTGGCGCGCCGCCGCGCCGCGTGGCAGCGACCCGCGCCGGTCAACGATACCGGTTGGCTGAAGATCTACCGCGCGACGGTCGGCACGATGCCGCAAGGCGCGGTGCTCGGCGCTGACCGGCCGGCCCGGGAGCGTTGAGATGAGCGACGAAACCGCAATCGACATCGGCACGGTGATCGAGCGGCAGCAGACCACCCGCTTCGGCGTGCTGCTGATCGTCGCGATGGGCGTGATGATGATGACCGAGGGCTACGACCTCGCCGCGATGGCGTTCGCGGCCCCGGCGCTCAGCCGCGCGTGGCACCTTGAACACGGCGTGCTCGGCCCGGTGTTCGGCGCATTCGTGTTCGGCACGATGATCGGCGCGTTCGTGCTCGGCTATCTTGGCGACGTGATCGGCCGCAAACGCATGATCGTGATCGGCAGCGTCGTGCTCGCGGGCTTCACGCTCGCCGCGTCGCGCGCAACCGGCCTCGAACAGCTGCTGGTGCTGCGATTTCTGGCGGGCATCGGCATCGGCGGCGTGGTGCCGAACGCGATCGCGTACACGACGGAGTTCGCGCCGAAACGCTGGCGCGCGACGTGGGTCACGCTGATGTATTCCGGCTATACGATCGGCAGCAGCGCGGGCGGTCTCGTGTCGGCGTGGCTCGTCCCGAAGTTCGGCTGGCAGGTCGTTTTCGTGATCGGCGGCATCGCGCCGCTCGTGTCGAGCGCGATGTTGTGGTGGGCGGTGCCGGAGTCGATCCGCTTCCTGACGCTCAAGGGCCGTCACGCCGAAGTCGCGGGAATCGTCGCGCGGATCGCGCCGGGCGTCGTCGTCGCGCCGCGTGCCCGCTTCGTGATCGGCGGCGCGTCGCAGGCTCACGCACACGAGCGCCGCCGCGACGGCTCGCTGCGGCTGCTGTTCGCGGGCCGGCTGCGCGCGCTGACGCCGGTGCTGTGGGCCGTCTACATCGCGAACTCGATGGCGCTGTTCTTTCTCAGTAGCTGGCTGCCGGCGCTGATCGAAAGCGTGGGTCTCGCGCCGCGCGACGCGGCGCTCGTCTCGACGATGTTCCAGCTTGGCGGCACGCTCGGCGGGCTCGCACTGATGCGCTTCGTCGACACGCGCGGCGCCATCATCATCACCGTGCTGCCGCTCGTCGGTACGCCGCTCGTCGCGTTGCTCGGCACCGGACTGCCCGCTCCGATGCTGGTCGCGGCGGTGTTCCTGACCGGCTTCACGGTGGTCGGCACGCAGTTTGGCCTGAACGCGGTCGCGGCGCTCGTCTATCCGACCGCGCTGCGCGCCAAAGGCACGGGCGCGGCGGTCGGCATCCAGAAGATCGGCGCGATCGCCGGGCCGGTGATCGGCGGGATGCTGATGTCCGCGCATCTGCCGGTCGAGCGGATGTTCTTCCTCGGCGCGGTACCGGTCGCATGCGTCGCGCTGCTCGCGTTCGCGCTCGGCCGCCTGCATCGTCGTCGCGACGATGCAGCACCGGACAATTCTCAGACAGGAGCTGCCCATGTCGCTTGAAGTCGTTCCCATTGATGCCGCGCGTCCGGATTTCGTCGGCCTCGCGAACGGCATCGATCTGACGGCGCCCGTTTCCGAATCGCTCGCGTGCGCGATCGACGCCGCGATGAACCGCTACGCGGTGCTGGTGTTCCGCGGTCAGCCGCTCACGCAGGACCAGCAGCTCGCGTTCGCGCGTGCGCTCGGGCCGCTCGATTTCGGTTTCAAACGCGTGGCGCGTCCGCATGCGCGGCTCGCATACCCGGAACTCGCGGACATCTCGAACGTGGACGAGTCCGGACGGATCGCGGACCGCGCGCACCGGCGCATCGTCGGGAATCTCGCGAACCAGCTGTGGCACAGCGACAGTTCGTTTCAGCAACCGGCGGCGCGCTATTCGATGCTGCATGCGGTCGTCGTGCCGGAGTGGGGCGGCGAGACCGAGTACGCGGACATGCGCGCCGCGTGGGATGCGCTCGAACCTCGCACGCAACGCGAACTCGACGGGCTCGAAGCGGAACACTACGCGCTGCACTCGCGCTTCCTGCTCGGCGATACCGACTACACCGACGAGCAGCGCAACGCGTTGCCGCCGGTGCGCTGGCCGCTCGTGCGCAAGCACGCCGGATCGGGGCGCCGGCATCTGTTCATCGGCGCGCACGCGACGCATGTCGTCGATCGCACGCTGGCCGAAGGCCGCGTGTTGCTGATGGACCTGCTCGAACATGCGACCGCACGTCGTTTCGTGTATTCGCATCGCTGGCAGCCCGGCGACCTCGTGATCTGGGACAACCGGTGCACGCTGCACCGCGGCCGCCGTCACGACCCGTCGGTGCGCCGCGAACTGCGACGCGCGACGACGGTCGACGTCGACCGGCACGCGGCGCCACCGGCGGAGCAACTCGAACCTGTACAGGGAGCATGATAAATGCAGTTGAACGACGACGAACGGGCGATGCTCGATGGCCGCGACGGCGCGGCCGTGCAGCGTGCGATGGATCTGCTGGTGCGCTACGGCGAAGCGCTCGGCGCGTCCCGCCTGGTGGACACGAACAACGTGTGCGGCACGGTCGGCGCGACGATGCCGTTCCTGCGCGATTACGCGGCCAAGCACGGCGGTCTCGACGCGGTGTTTTCCGAATTCAACCTCGATAGCCCCGAGGTGGTCGAGGTGCCGAAGGCGAAGGTGTTCAGCAGCCATCTGCAGCAGGGGCTGGACCCTCAGCATGCGCAGCGTCAGGGCGTCGACGGCGAGATCGTGAAGCTGTACCGCCAGGGCGAGGCGTTCACGGGGCGGCTCGGCATTCAGCCGCTCAATACCTGCGCGCCGTACCTGACCGGCAACGTGCCGGTGCGCGGCGAGCATTGCGCGTGGATGGAGTCGTCCGCGGTGATCTACATCAACGCGGTGCTCGGCGCGCGCACCAATGCCGAGGGGCGGGAGAGCACCGGCGCCGCGATGCTGACCGGCAAGATTCCGTACTGGGGCCTGCACCTCGACGAAAACCGCGGCGGCACGCATCTGATCGAACTCGACGTCGACGTGAACACGGTGCAGGACTGGGGGCTGCTCGGCTACTACGTCGGCGAACTCGTGCAGGACCGCATTCCGGTGATCGACGGGCTGCGCGACGTGCCGAACTTGCCGAAGCTCAAGCACTTCGGCGCGGCCGCGGCCTCGTCGGGCGGCGTCGAGATGTACCACATCGTCGGCCAGACGCCGGAGGCGCGCACGCGCGACGAAGCGTTTCGCGGCCGCAAGCCGGTCGAGACGATCCGCTACGGCGCGGCCGAGCGGCGCATCGCGTACGAGCGCGTCAACACCACCGCGAAAGACGCCCAGGTCGACTTCGTGATGCTCGGCTGTCCGCACTATTCGATCGAGCAGATCTGGGAGGTCTGCCAGTTGCTCGAAGGCCGCCGTATCGGCGCGAATACCGAACTGTGGATATTCACCGCGCGCGCGACCCGGCAGTTGGCGGACCAGGCCGGCTATACGAAGCTGATCGAGGACGCGGGCGGAGTGCTGATGACCGACACATGCTCGGCGATCGGCCGCGTGATGCCCAAGGGCACGCGCGTCGTCGCGCTCGACTCGGCGAAGCAGGCGCACTACCTGCCGGCGATCATGGGCGTGCAGGCCTGGTTCGGCACCACGGCCGATTGTATCGACGCCGCGGTGAGCGGCCGCTGGAACGGAGGGCTGCGCGCATGAGCACGCACCACGGCATGAATGACAAGGCCGGCACGCCGGTCGTGCTGCGCGGACGCAAGGTGGTCGGCGGCTGTGTCGAGGGCGAGGCGCTCGTCACGCGCGACCGTATCTCCGGCTGGGGCGGCATCGACCCGCGCACCGGCACGATCATCGAGACGCGTCACGAGCTGCGCGGCCAGAGCTTCGCGAACAAGGTGCTGGTATTTCCCGGCGCGAAGGGTTCGTCGGGATGGTCCAGCCAGTTCCATATCGCGCGGATCGCCGGCACCGCGCCGGCCGCGATGCTGTTCAACGAAATGACCACGAAGATCGCGCTCGGCGCGGTGGTGACCCACGCGCCGTCGCTGACCGACTTCGACATCGATCCGCTCGACGTGATCGAAACGGGCGACTGGGTGCGCGTCGATGCCGAGCGTGGCGTCGTCGAAGTGCTCAAGCGCGGCCGCGCCTGATTCCGGCGCGCGGCGTCGCCCGCGCGCCACCACGGTGGATTTTCAAGGAGAACATGTTTTGAACACGGGTACTCGTATCGTCCGCCGCGACGGCCGACCGACGGGCTGGAAACTTGACGCCGACGTATGCATCGTCGGCGCGGGCATCGCCGGCACCTCGGCGGCGCTCGAAGCGGCCGCGCTGGGCCGCAAGGTCGTGCTGGTCGACAGTCTGCCCGCGCTCGGCGGCCAGGCGGTCAACTCGATCATCGGCACGTTCTGCGGGCTGTTCTCGAACGGACCGAAGCGTTTCCAGGTGACGCACGGCATCGCGGACGGCATCCTGCGCGATCTCGGCGAGAAGGGCGCGCTGCACTACAAGGAAGGGCCGCTGACGACCGTCGTGCTGTACGACGAAGTCGCGCTCGCGCGCTGGATCGAGCAGAGGATTCTCGACGCAGGCATCACCGTCGTGCTCGGCGCCGTGTTGCGCGACGTGGTACGCGAAGGGCGGCGGGTGCGCGAGCTCGACGTCGCGACGCGCTATGGCGACGTGCGCATCGCGGCCGACGGCTTCGTCGACGCGAGCGGCGATGCCGCGCTCACGTGGCTGGCCGGGTTCGACTGCCAGGAGCCGGAAACGCCGATTCGCGGTACGCAGATGATCGTGCTCGAGAACCTCGACGAGACCGATCTGCCGACGCCGACCGCGTTTCGCGAGCGCGTCGAGGAAAAGGCGCACGCGTATGGGCTGGAGCGCAAGGACGGGCTCGTGTTCTATTTCCGTGGCCGCAACATCGGCATTGCGAACATGACGCACATCGAGACGCCCCTCGACCCGATGGCGGCGTCGCGCACCGCACTCGTCGGCCGCGATCAGGCGGACCGCGCATTCGAGTTTCTGCGCGCCGAGTATCCGCACATCTATCGCAACGCGCACATCCGCAGCTACGGGCTGCCGGGCATCCGGCAGACGCGCTGGATCGTCGGCGCCCAGCAGTTGAACTCGGCGGACGTGATCGCCGCCACGCAGTTTCCGGACGCGGTCGCACGCACCTCTTGGCCGATCGAATTGCACGATCGCGCCGAAGGCTACGAATGGAAGCCGTTCGGCGACGACCATCTGCATACCGTGCCGTTCGGCAGCCTCGTCGTGAAGGATGCGGACAACCTGATCGCGGTCGGCCGCTGCATCGACGCGGACGCGACCGCGCTGTCGAGTGTGCGGGTGATGGGACCGTGCATCGCGATGGGCGCGGCCGCGGCACACGCGTTCGACCTCGCGGATGGCGGCAGTGTCCACGACATCGATCGCGGCATGCTGCGCGAGCGACTCGCCGACAACGTCGATCGAATCGATCCACCGCATCTGAAGAACTGACGCACGACTAGCCGGCGGCGCGGCAATACCAAAGAGGTGCATCGGGCGCTCCGCAACGCGCGCTCGCGACCAGCACCCACTGCCGCGCCGGCCAGAGACGCAATGACGGAACGCGCGACGCGCCGGATCTGCCGGCGCGCCGACGCGGTACCTGAGGAGGAGACGATGATTCAAACCCTGCCCGATGCGCGCACGGTGGACGTGTCGCGCCTGATCGACGAACAGCGGATCGGCCGCTTCGCGTTCGTGCTGATCGCGTCGACGTGGCTCGTGATGCTGACCGACGGCTACGAGCTCAGTGCGCTGGCGTTCGCCGCGCCTTCGCTGATTCGCGCATGGCACATCGAGCGCAGCGTGCTCGGGCCGGTGTTCGGCGCCAACGTCTTCGGCATCATGATCGGCTCGATCCTGTTCGGCTATATCGGCGACCGGATCGGACGCAAGCGCGCGATCCTGTTCGGTGCGTGCTGGTACGGGCTCGTCACGCTCGCGACCGCATGGGCATCGAGTGTCGACCACCTGCTGTGGCTGCGCTTCGCTGCGGGCATCGGCATCGGCGGTGCGGTGCCGAACGCGTTCGTGCTCGTATCGGAATTCGCGCCGAAACGATTGCGGGCCACCTGGGTCACGCTGATGTTCACCGGTTATACGCTCGGGGCGGGCTTCGGCGGCGGCGTCGCCGTATGGCTCGTGCCGCACTTCGGCTGGCCGGCGGTATTCGTGGTCGGCGGGCTCGCGCCGCTCGCGGTGGCTGCCGCGCTGTCGTTCGTGATGCCGGAGTCGCTGCGCTATCAGGTGCTCAACGGCTGGCCGCGCGACCGTATTGCCACGACCGCCGCACGCGTGCGGCCCGAACTCGTATTGCCGCCGGATGCGCGCTTCGTCGTGACCGACGAGCGCCGCGTCGCGAAGTTCTCCTCGCGCCTGCTGTTCGCCGGCCGCTTGCGCTACGTGACCACCGCGTTGTGGCTCGCGTACATCGCGAATTCGATGGCGCTGTTCTTCCTGCAAAACTGGCTGCCGGTGCTGATCGAGGCGACCGGCGTTGCCGCCCATCGCGCCGCGCTGATGACCACGCTGTTCTCGGTCGGCGGCACGCTCGGCGGCCTCGTACTGATGCGCTTCATCGACCGCCATGGCGTGCGGCTCGTCACCTGCCTGCCGCTCGTCGGTTTTCCGCTCGTCGCCGCGCTCGGCATGAACCTCGATACGGCGTGGCTGACGGCCGCCGTGTTCGGCGTCGGCTTTTGCGTCGCCGGCACTCAGGCCGGCCTCAATGCCGTCGCGTCGATCGTCTATCCGACCAGCTTCCGCTCGAAAGGCACCGGCACCGCGATCGGCGTGGCCAAGATCGGCTCGATCTCGGGCCCGATGATCGGCGGGATGCTGCTCGCCGCGCATGTGCCGGTGCGCGAGCTGTTCCAGGTCGCGGCGCTGCCGGTCGTCACCGTCGCGGCGCTGATGTTCATGCTCGGTCGCATGTACCGGCCGGGCGACACGCACGACGACGGGCTCGCGGCGTGCGATCCCGCGGGCGCCGAGCCTTCGCTGCCTGCGGCGGAACGCTAGGAATAGCGGCAGCGGCGGGGGAGGCCGGGGGCGCCGTGCCGCGCACGGTCGCCGGAGCGATACATGCGGCGCGTTCGCGCCCGACGCTCGCTCCCGCCGCCTTCGATCCGCATCACCTCACTCCATCGAAACCGGAGAAGCACGATGAAAACAGCAGTCTGCACTGCTGCGGCGGCTTGCGCCCTCGCGGCGCCGTTCGTGGTCCATGCGCAAAGCTCGGTCACGCTGTACGGCATCATCGATACGGGCATCGCCTGGACGAATACGGTCGCGTCGTCGATCAGGACGCAGGGCGCGTCGCGCTGGTCGATGGCGACCGGCTGGGGCAGCGGCGACCGCCTGGGTTTCCTCGGACGCGAGGATCTCGGCGGCGGCCTCTCCGCAGTGTTCCAGCTCGAAGCGGGTTTCAGCGGATTGAACGGCACGTCTTCGCAGGGCGGCCGGCTGTTCGGGCGGCAGGCGTACGTCGGCTTGTCAAGCAAGCAGTACGGCAAGCTGACGCTCGGCCGTCAGTATGACTACACGTTCGACTACGTCGCACCGCTGATGGCGTGGCTTCAGTTCGGCAGCATCTACGGCGCACACATCGGAGACGTCGACGATAGCTTCCAGACGTTTCGCCTGAACAACAGCGTCAAGTACGAGGCGAGTCCGCTCGCGGGACTGAAGCTGGGCGCGATCTATGCGTTCAGCAACCAGGCGGGCGGCGGCGCCGGGCAGGGCTTCGCTAACAACCGCGCGTACGGCTTCGGGCTCGATTACCTGCGCGGACCGTTGCATGTGGTCGCGAGCTACCTGCAACTGAACAATCCGTCGGCAGGTATTGCGTCGTCGGGGAACAATCCGAACGGCGCGATCGGCGACGAGTACAGTGGCTCGACCAGCATCTTCTACAACGCGGGGTTCGTCGAGCGTCAGCGAATCTCGGCGCTGGGCGCCGGCTATTCGTTCGGCGCCGCAGCGGTGAATCTGGTCGTCACCGACACGCGCCTCGTTTATCGCGGCGGCCACGGCCTGCGCATCGACAACTACGAGATCAACGGGCGCTACAACTTCACACCGGTGCTGATCGGCGGGGTCGGCTACATCTTCACGGATGGCCACGGGTATGCCGGTAGCGGCGCGACGTCGTTCGCGACCGGCGACCGACCGAAATGGCATCAAGTGGATGCGGGCGTCACCTACCTGCTGTCGAAGCGCACGGATCTGCACATGTCGATGGTCTATCAGCGGCGAGCCGGCGATGCGAGCACTGTCGCGATCAACTTCTTCGGACCGGCGGGGGTGGGGCGTAGCAGTCAGATCGCGGTGCTGGCGGGGCTGCGGCATCGTTTCTAGCGTACGAACGGCGCGCGGCGGGCCTGCGCGCGTTGCCGAACGGGACAGCATCGTCGCGACGAGCAGCGAATAGGCCGCCGAGTATGAAATCGCGCCGACGCAACGCTTTACGCGTCTTTCAGCCAGGGCATTTCCACGGGCGACACGACCAGTTGCCGGAATTCGCGCTTCAGATCGAAGATGAATCCGACGAGGATCATGGAGTCGGCGTAAGGAATCGGAAAGACATGCGGATTTTCCGGCGTACGCAGCAGACGATCGGGGGTGTCCGCCGTCGCCGCGGCATTCTCGCGAACGCTTTCCAACTCGTCGGCCATGGCCACGCCACTCACTTGCAGCACACGGCTGCGCAGGTCGCTGAAGGGCTCGATGCGCGCAGCGTCTTCGTGATATTCGGGCACTTCGTAAACGAACCAGGACATTGTCGTCTCCCATGAGAAGGCGCGCTATTCTAACGCTACGCGAGAATCCATCGAAAATCGAGGCCGCCCACTTCTCCAAGCCTATCCACGAGCCCCGCGAGGTCATCGCATCTCGAGCGGAGCGCAGCAACGTCACACTTCGGATAACGTCTGATGCGCCGCGCGAACAACCGCATCGACCGTAATGTCGAACTTGTCGTACACGCCCTTGATTTTCCCGGACTCGCCGAAGCTGTGCATGCCGACGAACCGGCCTTCCGGACCGATGTACCGCTCCCATCCCAGTTCGACCGCCGCCTCGACCGCCACCCTCGCGGGAGAAGCGCCCAGCACGGCCCGCTGGTAATCGCGTGGCTGCTCCTCGAACAGCAGGCGGCACGGCATCGATACGACGGCCGTCGGCACGCCTTCGTGCTGCAGGACGTCGCGTGCCTGGACGGCGAGGTCGACTTCCGAACCTGTCGCAAGCAACGTGAGCTGGCGCGGTCCGCCATCGGCCTCCCGCAAAATATACGCGCCCCGTGCCGACTTGTTGTCGTTTCCAGGCTCGTTGCGCAGGAGCGGGACCGGCTGTCGTGACAATGCGAGGAGGGCAGCCCTGCGGGGCTGTTCGAGAATCAGTTCCCAGCATTCTGCCGTTTCGACCGGATCGGCCGGCCGATAGACGGCGAGTTGGGGAATGGCCCGAAGGGCGGCAAGGTGCTCGACGGGTTGATGAGTCGGACCGTCTTCGCCGAGACCGATGGAATCGTGCGTCATCACGAAGATGGACCGCACCCGCATCATCGCGCTCAACCGGATCGCCGGTCGACAGTAGTCCGAAAAACAAAGGAACGTGCCACCGTACGGAATGAGGCCGCCATGAAGGGCAATGCCGTTCATGGCGGCGGCCATACCGTGTTCGCGGACGCCGTAATGAAGGTATGAACCGTTGAACCGGCCGGGCTCGATCGCGATTTGCTTCTTCGTCTTCGTATTGTTGGACTGCGTAAGATCCGCCGAGCCGCCCAGCAATTCCGGAATCGCGTCGACGAGACGATCGAGCACTTCACCGCTGGCCTTGCGAGTGGCCATTGCACTGCCACTGACGATAAACGCCTGCCGTGCCGCCTCGATCGCCGCCTTCCAGTTATCCGGAAGCCTTCCGGCATTGCGCCGGTCGAATTCGGCACGCAGCGCGTGCGGCGCCTGGCGGACCCGCTCCTCCCACGCGAGCCTCGTCTTGCGGCCGCGCGCGCCGATCTCCCGCCACGCTTTCAGGAGGTCATCCGGAATTTCAAACGGGGGCGAATGCCAATCGAGGGCCTGGCGTGCGCCCGCGATTTCATCCTCGCCCGGGGCGTCGCTATGGGCTTTCTCGGTTCCAGCCTTCGTCGGAAAGCCGAATCCGATGACCGTCCTGCATGCGATCAAGGTCGGTCGATCATGCGTCGTCCGGGCCGTCTCGATAGCGTTCCGTATCGCGTCCGTGTCGTGGCCGTCGATTTCCAGGACGTGCCATCCGGCTGAGTGAAAACGCTCGATCTCGTTGTCCGAGACCGCGAGCCTGGTGGCGCCGTCGATGGAAATCGAATTGTTGTCCCAGAACGCGATCAGTCGGCCCAACCGGAGGTGGCCGGCCAACGAAATGGCCTCGTGGCTGATGCCTTCCATCAGGCAACCGTCACCGAGAAATACGTACGTGTAGTGATCGACGAGATCGTCGCCGAAGTGCGCATTCATCACGCGCTCGGCCAACGCCATGCCGACGGCGTCCGCGATGCCTTGTCCGAGGGGGCCGGTAGTCAGTTCGATTCCCTCGGCGTGCGAGTACTCCGGATGACCGGGTGTCTTGCTGCCGACTTGCCGGAACCGCTTCAGCTCGTCGATGGTCATGTCCGAATAGCCCGTCAGATAGAGCAGGCTGTAGAGGAGCATCGACGCATGTCCGTTCGAAAGCACAAACCGGTCTCGGTCGATCCAGTGAGGGTCCGATGCATCGAATTGCATGAACTCCTTGAACAGGACCGTCGCGACGTCAGCCAACCCCATTGGCGCACCAGGATGGCCGCTGTTGGCTTTCTGGACTGCATCCATGGCGAGAAAGCGGATACAGTTCGCCAGCGCGCGCAGATGGGGGTCTCGTGGGGACGGCACCGCTTTCGCAGTCGTCCCGGAATTTGCGGTGGGATCGCTCATCTGTTCTCCTATGTTGGCTGGGGAAAGATGAGGCGACGGTGCAATATGCATACCTTCTGGACGGCGGCGAGGATATGGGAGAGTTAGGATTCGACCCTTTTGTCATACCCGGATTCAGATGTCGTAGCGCCAGCTAAATACAGATGTCGCATGTTTCATCGGCCTTTCCATCCTTTA
>NZ_LOYP01000037.1:0-15367 GCF_001526365.1 Burkholderia sp. MSMB1835 | reverse complement strand
ATCTCGGAACCCTTCTCGAGCACGCACACGCCGATCTCGGTGCCTTTCTCGGCGGCCAGCTGCTTGAGCCGGATCGCAGCCGACAGCCCGGCCGGGCCGCCGCCGACGATCACGACGTCGTATTCCATCGATTCGCGCGGGCCGTATTGCGCGAGCAAGTCCTGTGTGGTCAAAATCCTGTCTCCTCCTGCTGCATCCCGACCGTCAGCCGGTCAGAACTGGTCTTCCGTCAACGCGAGCACGCTCTCGTTGCCCTTCGCGCCGACGATCGACGCTTCGAGCGCGCCCGCCTGCACCAGCACGTGCTCCGCATAGCATTGCGCGATCGCGATCTTCGCGTCGAAGAACGCGACGTCGTTCGCGCGGTTCGCGTGCGCGGCCACCAGCGCGCGCGCCATCTGCCAGCCGCACAGCACGACGCCCGCCAGCTTCAGGTACGGCACGCTGCCCGCGAACACCGCGTTCGGGTCCTGCTTCGTGTTCGCCAGCACGTAGTCGACCACCGCCGACAACGCGCGCGCCCCCTTCTCCAGCTGCGCCTTCATCGAAGCGGCCGCCGCGCCGTCGATCTTGCCGAGCGCCGCGACCGTGTCGCCGATCTCCGCAATCAGCGCCTTCGCCACCGCGCCGCCGTCGCGCATCGTCTTGCGGCCGACCAGGTCGTTCGCCTGAATCGCGGTCGTCCCTTCGTAGATCGCCAGGATCCGCGCGTCGCGGTAGTACTGTGCCGCGCCCGTCTCCTCGATGAAGCCCATCCCGCCGTGCACCTGCACGCCCAGGCTCGCGACGTCGTTCACCATCTCCGTGCTCCAGCCCTTCACCACCGGCACCAGGTATTCGTAGATGGCCTGATGACGCGCGCGCGTCGCGTCGTCCGGATGGCGATGGGCGATGTCGCTGTGCGCGGCAGCCACATACGCGAGCGCCCGCGCGCCTTCGGTCAGCGCACGCATCGTGCCGAGCATCCGGCGTACGTCCGGGTGATGGATGATCGTCACCGACTGCTTGGCCGAGCCGTCCACCGGACGGCTCTGCACGCGTTCCTTCGCGAATTCGGCCGCCTTCCGGTACGCGCGGTCGGCCACGCCGATCCCTTGCATCCCGACGCCGAAGCGCGCCGCGTTCATCATGATGAACATGTATTCGAGGCCACGGTTCTCCTCGCCCACGAGATAGCCGATCGCGCCGCCGTGATCGCCGTATTGCAGCACCGCCGTCGGGCTCGCCTTGATCCCGAGCTTGTGTTCGATCGACACGCAATGCACGTCGTTGCGCGCGCCGAGCGAGCCGTCGTCGTTGACCAGGAACTTCGGCACGATGAACAGCGAGATGCCCTTCACGCCTTCCGGCGCGTTCGGCGTGCGCGCCAGCACCAGGTGGACGATGTTGTCCGCCATGTCGTGCTCGCCCCACGTGATGAAGATCTTCGTGCCGAACACCTTGTACGTGCCGTCGCCCTGCGGCTCGGCGCGCGAGCGCACCAGCGCGAGATCCGAACCGGCTTGCGGCTCGGTCAGGTTCATCGTGCCGGTCCATTCGCCCGAGATCAGCTTCGGCACGTAACGCTGCTTCTGCTCGTCGGTGCCGGCCGTCAGCAGCGCCTCGATCGCGCCGTCGGTGAGCAGCGGGCACAAGGCGAACGACAGGTTCGACGCGTTCAGCATCTCGATGCACGGCGTCGCGATCAGCTTCGGCAGCCCCTGGCCGTCGTATTCGGCCGGATGCTGCAGCCCCTGCCAGCCGCCTTCGACGAACTGACGGAACGCGTCGCCGAAGCCCGGGGTCGCGGTCACGACGCCGTCCTTCCAGCTGCTGGGGTTGCGGTCGCCTTCGACGTTCAGCGGCGCCAGCACCTCGCCGCAGAATTTCGCGGACTCGTCCAGCACGGCCTGCGCCGTGTCGTAACCCGCATCCTCGAAGCCCGGCAACTGCGCAATGGCGTCGATACCCGCGAGTTCCTTCAGCACGAACAGCATGTCCTTGACGGGGGCGTTATAGCTCATGGTCGATGTTCCAATCAGGCGGTGAATAGGGGGCGCCACGGGGTCCGATACGGCAAAACCGGCCAAGCCGGGCGACGCGATGGGCCATCCTAACGCCGGGCATCCGGATTCCCATTGTCATATCCGGCCCACATGGTGACAAAACCGGCCACGTCGCGTGCCGGCGGACACCACCTCCCCGGCGGCGAACGCCCGCCGGACGGGCGTCGGCGCCCGGCCCGGCGGTATCGGCAATCGCGGTGATGCGCGCTAACAGGAAACGACCGGCGGCACTCGCGCCTGCCCGGCTCGCCCGACGAAGGAAGCCGGTTATGGGAGTGTCCGCTCAAAAACCGGCCGTGAAAACCACAAAAGGAGCCGGTTATGGGATTGAATCCGTGCACGCGCGAATCCGCGACGCTCAACCCCGCGCCCGCATCACGCCCGGCGCCGATACGTCCCCGGCGTACTGCCGGTCCAGTGCCGGAACGCGCGATGAAACGCGCTCGGGTCGTCGAAGCCGATATCCGCGCCGATCGCGGCGATCGTGTCGGGCGTATCGGTCAGCCGCTGGATCGCGATATCGCGCCGCAGCTCGTCCTTCAGCACCTGGAACGTCGTCCCTTCGGCGGCCAGATGGCGGCTCAGCGTCCGCACCGAACAATGCAGGTGCTCGGCCGCCTGGTCGATCACGGGCAGATCCGGCAGCGCCGCCGACAGGTATTGCCGCACCCGATGGCACACGAGCTGTTCGCTGAACGATTCGAAGATCCAGTCGCCGGGCGCGCGCGCGAGGAATTTGCGCAGGTTGCGCTTGCTCTGCCGGATCGGCGCGTCGAGGTAATCGGCGCTGAAGCGCATCAGCGTGCGCTCGCGGTCGAACTGCACCGCGCCGGTGAAGAAGTACAGGTGATCGACCGCGTGGCGGGGCCGCGGGCACGCGAACTCGATCTGCAGCAGCGGGATCTTCTGCCCGATCAGCCAGGAGCACACGCCGTGCACGAGCTTGAGCATCAGTTCCTGGCCGAGCGCGCCGATCGGCCCGATGGCCTCGTTCGGGCGCAGCAGCACCTGCGCGACGAGATCGTCGCGCTTCGATTCGACGAAGAAGTCGTCGAGCAGGATATGAAAGAATTGCCCGAAACGATGCAGCGCCGTTTCGAGGTTGCGCGCATCGAGCAGGCTCAGGCACAGATACTTCAGCGTGCCGCCGCGCAGCGGGCGCGAGAAAATGCCGGGCATCTCGTCGTCGAGATCGATCGCGAGCGTGCGGTACAGCGTCGAGAACTGTTCCTCCGTCACGCGCGCGTGCGGCTCGCCGAGCAGCTCGATCGGGATGCCGGCGCCGCGCAGGTAGCGTTCGACCACGTCGCGCTGCACGCCCGCGCTCGCGAGAAAGCCGTTGACGAGCGAGATCGGCACCGTCGCGCTCGGCGACGGCAGCGCACGCCCGGGCCGGGCGGAAAGTGGATCTGAGCCGGTCATCGCGTCCCCGTCGATCGAACCGAGCGCATTGTACTTGAGCGGCCCGCGCGCCGCCTTCGTGGCTTTCCGCGCACCGGGCCGCGCAGCCGCGGCCGCGCGACGCGTCGCCCTCGTCAGTCGGTGCGGCTGAGTTCGCGGCGCAGGATCTTGCCGACCGTCGACTTCGGCAACCGGTCGACGAATCGAACCCGCTTCGGCACCTTGTACGCGGCCAGGCTCGCGCGGCAATGCGCGACGAGTTGCGCTTCCGTCACGTCGGCGTCCGGCGCCAGCACCACGAACAGCTTGACGGCCTCGCCCGTGCGCGGGTCCGGCACGCCGATGCACGCGCATTCGGCCACGCCCGGCAGCGCGGTCGCCACCGCTTCCACCTCGTTCGGATACACGTTGAAGCCCGACACGATGATCATGTCCTTCTTGCGGTCGACGATCCGCAGGAAGCCGGCCGCGTCGAACACGCCGACGTCGCCGGTGCGGAAATAGCCGTCCGCCGTGAACGCCGCCGCATTCGCGTCCGGCTTCTGCCAGTAGCCGCTCATCACCTGCGGCCCCTTCACGCAGATCTCGCCCGCTTCGCCGATCGCCACCTCGCGATCCTGCTCGTCGAGCAGCTTCACGTCGGTCGACGGCAGCGGCAGGCCCGTGGTGCCCGTGAACCGGTCGATCGACTGCGGGTTGAACGACACGACTGGCGACGTTTCCGACAGCCCGTAGCCCTCGCGGATGAAATTGCCGGTTACCGCCTTCCAGCGCGACGAGATCACGTCGATCACCGCCGCGCCGCCGCCGGCCGACAGCTTCAGCCGCGACCAGTCGACCTCCTTCAGGCGCGGATGGCCGGCAAGCCCCGCGTACAGCGTGTTCACGCCGACGAACACCGTCGGCCGCGCGGTCTTCAGCACGTCGACGAACCCGTCCATGTCGCGCGGATTCGCGACGAGCCAGTTCTGCGCGCCGATCGCGAAGTAGGACAGGAAGTTCACCGTCAGCGCGAAGATGTGATACAGCGGGATCGCCGTGACGACGACCTCTTCGCCCGGCTGGCGCGCATCCGGCACGATCGCCGCGAACTGCGCGATGTTCGCGACGAGGTTGCGATGCGACAGCGCCGCGCCCTTCGACAGGCCGGTCGTGCCGCCCGTGTATTGCAGCAGCAACAGGTCCGCGCCGCTCAACGCAACCGGCTCGCACGCGAGCGATTCGCCGGCGGCGATCGCGTGCGCGAGCGCGGTCGAACCGGGCGGCAGTGCGTCGCACGTGCCGGCCGGCGCATCGACGACGCCGAGATCCTCGGGCCCCACGCTCAGCACGGTGCGCACGCGCGTGCCGCCGACCACCTCCGCGAACGTGCCCATCGACCCGCCGCAGACGATCGCCGCCTCGACTCCTGCGTCGTTGAGCTGATGCTCGAGCTCGCGCGCGGTGTAGTGCGGATTCACGTTGACCTGGACCGCGCCGATCTTCGCGACGGCGACGAACACGACCGGAAACGCCAGCACGTTGGGCAGCATCACGGCCACCCGATCGCCCTTGCGCACGCCGACGACCTGCTGCAGATACGCGGCCAGCGCGGTCGACAGGCGGTCGACGTCGGCATAGGCGAGCGTGCGGCCGAACGCATGGAACGCCGGACGGTCGGCGAAGCGGCGCATCGCGTCGTCCAGCAGCGCGCTGACGGAAGGATGGCGATCGGCGTCGATCTCGGCGGGGATCGAGCCGTACGACCCGGTCCAGTGTCTGTTCGTCATGTCTCGCTCCTCGGGGGACGGCACGCCGGCATGCGCGCCGTTCGCACGGCGGCCTGCACGCCGGAAGGACGCGGGCCGCCGCCTGAGCGGCGACTATCGCCCGCGCGACGCGCTTTGCAAATGATCCGGCCGGCCGAAAACATGATCGAAACGGACACGCGCATGCACGTGCCCACGTCGCTTCGCACGGCGAACGCCCGTCCGGTCGGGCCGTCCCGTCGGCACGTCAGGGTGAACCCTGTGGCGAACGGAATCGTTCCCGCGCAGAATGGCAAGCCGTCAACGATATCGATTCGGACGCAGGATCCCGCCATGTCGCGCAGTGCGCTGTTGAAACCGACGGACGCCCGTCCCCCGCGGCTGCCCGACGCCGACGCCGCCCACGCGTTGCGCGAGCAGCGCTTCACGCCGGCCAAGCTGGCCGTGCTGGTCGACGTGGCCGCGCAAGCCGGCCTCGACCCGGCGACGGTGCTCGCCGGCACCGGCCTCGCGCCGGCCGATGTCGCGGACCCGTTCACGCTCACGTCGCCGCTGCAGTTCCTCACGGCCGCGCGCAACGCGGTCGACCGGTACGACGGCACCGACCTCGGCGTGCGCGTCGGCCGCCTGCTGCGCGCGTCGAGCTACGGCATGTACGGCTACGCGATGCTGTGCTCGGAATCGCTCGCGCGCGCGTTCGATGCGGCCGTCAAATATCATCGGCTCGCGAACGGGATGCTGCCGATCCGGTGGGTCGAACACGGCGACACCGCGTCGTGGCTGTTTCCGGACCGCCACGAAGTCGCGCTGCCCGATCTCGACGAGCCGTTGTACCGTTTCCTGATCGACATGCAGTTCGCGCTGCACGTGACGATCATCAAGGACGTGATGGGCGGATGGTGCGTGCCCGCGCGCGCGCAGTTCGCGCAGCCGCGGCCGCCGCATGGGGCGCTGCTGGCCGACGCGCTCGAATGCCCGATCGCGTTCGACCAGCCGCATCACGTGCTCAGCTATCCGGCGGCCTGGCTCGCGCGCGCGCCGCAGCTCGCGAATCCGATCACCGCCGCGCAGGTGTCGTCGCACTGCGCGCAGTTGCTCGACGAATTGCGCAGCCGATCGGGTATCACGCGACGCGTATACGAAGAACTCACCCGCACGCCGGGACAATTCCCGGACATCGACGCGATCGCCGAAAGCCTGTGCATGACCTCGCGCACGTTGCGCCGCAAGCTCGAAGCCGAAGGCACGTCGTACAGCGAACTGCTGACGAGCGTGCGCAAGGCGCTCGCGATCGACTACCTCGGCACGACCACGCTCAGCACCGAGGACATCGCGCTGACGCTCGGCTTCAGCGATGCCGTGGGATTCCGCCACGCGTTCAAGCGCTGGACCGGCACGACGCCGAGCGACGTGCGGCGCAAGCGCGGCCGATAACGCCGCCGATCGCAGGTCAGCGTACGTCGCCCGCCGCCGGCGACGCGACCGCCAGCGCAAACTCGAACACCGCGCCGCGCCCGGGCCGGTCGACGAGCCGGATGCCGCTGCCGTTGAGCGCCAGCATCCGGTGCACGATCAACAGGCCGAGCCCGCCGCTCGTCGCCGTGCCGCCGCTCATCGGCCGCTGCGGCCGCTGGAACAACCCTTCGCGCCGCGCCGCCGGAATCCCTTCGCCGGTATCCGACACGGTCACGACCACGCGGTCGCCCTGCGGTTCCAGCGCGATCTCGACCTCGCCGTGCGAAGGCGTGTGCCGCAGCGCGTTGTCGAGCAGGTTGGTCAGCACGCGCTCGATCATCCCGAGATCGGCCGACACGGCCGGTACGCGCGGCGGAATCCGCGCATGCAGCGCGACGCCGCGCGATTGCGCGGCCAGCTCGAATTTCTGGAACACGTCCTGCACGAGATCGACGAGCGAGAACGGCTCGCGCTCGGCCTGCACGCCGCCCGATTCGAGCCGCGCCAGCTCGAACAGCGCCTGCGCGAGCCGCCCGACCTTCGCGCTCTGCGCGAGCGCGATCGACAGGTAGCGCCGCCGCTCGGGCTCGGCCAGCGTGTCGGCCTTCAGCGACAGCGTCTCCAGATAACCGTGCAGCGACGTGAGCGGCGTGCGCAGGTCGTGCGAGATGTTCGTGATCAGTTCGCGCCGCTGTTGGTCCTGGCGCGTCAACGCGCGCCACTGCTCGCCGATCCGGTCGGCCATCTGCGCGAACGCGGATTCGAGCACCGCGATGTCGTCGCCGCGGCGGCCCGGCGGCAAGCGCAGCACCGGCGGCGGCGCGTCAGGCGCGCCGGGCGCGGCGTTCGCGTCGAAGTCGCGCATCGCGGCCGTCAGCCGGCGCAGCGGGCGCGTGATGAAGCCGAATGCGACGAGGCCCGCCAGCAACCCGAGCAGCGCGACGATCGCCATCGACCACAGCGTCGTGCGCAGCACGTTACCGGCATCGACGCGCGCGGCGAGCCGGTCATGTGCCTCGCCGAGCAGCACCACGTAGATGTAGCCCGACGGCGGCTGCCCCGCGCGCTGCAGCGGCGCGGCGCTGAACACCTTGCGCGCGTCCGGGCTGCGCGGATCGTCGCCGAGAATCGGCAGCGGCTGGCCCGCGATGAAGCGCTGCACGGGCGCGAGATCGACGCGGTCGCGCTTCACGTGGCCCGGCGGCGCATCGTCGCCCTTGATGCGCCCGGCGTTGTCGAGCAGGTACACCTCGACGCTCGGGTTCACGCCCATCAACTGCCCGAACAGCGTGCGCACGGCATCGGGACGCAGCCCGTTCGCGTCCATCAGCGGCGCGCTGCCGGCGATGTTGGCGGCCAGATCGCGCGACAGCGCCTGCACGACTTCCTTCTCGCGCATGTCGTTCGCGCGGATCTGCAGCCATGCCGACGCGCCCGAGCACGCGAGCAGCAGGATCGAGAACACGAGCGACAGCCGCCGCGTGAGCGTGAGCTTCATCATGCGTCCGGCGCGGCGAGCTTGTAGCCGCGTCCCCACACGGTGAGGATCCGCACGGGCTCGGCCGGATCGGCCTCGATCTTCGCGCGCAGCCGGTTGATGTGGGTGTTGACCGTGTGTTCGTAGCCTTCGTGCCGATAGCCCCACACGGCGTTCAGCAGGTCCATCCGCGAGAACACCTTGCCCGGATGCCGCGCGAAGAAATACAGCAGGTCGAATTCGCGCGGCGTGAGGTCGATGCGCGCGCCGTCGACGCTCGCCTCGCGCGCGATCGGGTCGATCGCGAGCCCCGCGACGTCGAGCGTGCCCGCGTCGATCCGCGAATCGCGCGCGAGCGCATCGACGCGCCGCAGCAGCGCCTTCACGCGCGCGACGAGTTCGAGCACCGAGAACGGCTTCGCGAGGTAGTCGTCGGCGCCGAGTTCGAGGCCGAGGATCCGGTGCACCTCGCTCGACCGGGCGCTCGTGATGATGATCGGCGTGTAGCGCGTCATCGCCCGCGCGCGGCGGCAGATTTCGAGGCCGTCGACGCCCGGCAGCATCAGGTCGAGGATCAGCGCGTCCCAGCCGCCCTGTTCGAGCAGGCGCAACCCTTCGGCGCCGTCCGCGCTGTGCACGACCTCGTAGCGCTCGTCGCGTAGGTGCAGGCTCAGCACGTCGGCGATGTCGGCGTCGTCCTCGACGATCAGGATGCGTTTCGGGTGGTCCATGGCGGTGGGCGGCGGTACGTCGGAGCGGAGCTCGGTCACGGTTGTCGGGCGGCGATCACGGCCGGCGCGAAGCGCGGCGGAAGGCCGCGCTGCCGTCATTGTGCAAAATTTTGCGGCGGCAAGGGATCACATTTCGTTTATGTTTGCGCCGCGCGTGCGCCGTCGGCCCACGCCGTCACGGGCGGGCACGGCAATCTGGCCCTTGAAACGCGATGTCGGACATGCAGGCAACGCGCTCGATCGACAGTGAAAGATTCGCCAGCCGGCGTTTGGCAAGCGCGGTGGGATGCGAAGGGTTTCAGTACGGAATCCGTGCGGCGCGCTTAGGCCCCGTCGTTGCAACGGGTATCTCGCGGGCGATTCGACGCACAACGTGTCCGTAGCACCGAATCGGTCGGATCGGCGTGTCGTGGGGTGGCAACCGAACCAGGCGATATGGACGAGGTTGAACGAACGCGCGCCACGCCGTCGAGCGCAATAACGGACGAAAAATGTGTCTGGCAGCCTCGGATGCCGGCGTCGCCCCTTCGTCAACCACTCGATTCCGGCGGCACGATCCGGGCATCGGCCGCCCGCGACTCGCCTCTGCGTTCCGCATCGCGCATGAGCTCCGTGAGTTCACGCAATCGCTCGGCAGGAATTTCGTCGTGTTCCACCCCTTCGCGGTCGTCACCCCCGGTGCTACGCCCGAACTTCGAGCGACGCGGCCCGGTCGACGAAATGTCGGACGCAATCCCATCGACGATCGACTTCAAATTCGATGTCGAAGGAGGTGCGTTGTCGATTCCCTCCGTTTGCATCCGCGCGATCCACTCGATCGTCATCGCATCGTCTCTGCTCACGCCTGCCATGCGGAAAATGCCGGGCTCGCTTTGCGAGCGATCGGCTCGGAGCAGCACCGTACGCAGGAATCCCTTCGCGAACCCGATGCTGCTGAATTGCCAGTCGGCATCGCGCTCGGCAAGATCATCGTTGACGGTCTGCTGCATCGAAACGTGATCGGTATATCCCGCATAGCCTTTCGGCTCGCCGGGAAAGTACTGAAAATCCAGCGACGGTGACGCGGCCGGTCGCGGGTTGCGTGCTGCCGCCTGCTTTTGCCTGCTGCGCCGGCTGTCGTTCACTGCCGCCACGAACGCAATCAGACCGGCGCACGCGCCGATCAGGACGGCAAGGACCGTCTGCTTCATCGTTTGCTCTCGACGCGCGCCGCGGCCGGATCGCCTTCCTTTTTGAGCGAGCGTGCGTAGGCGTCGTCTGCGCCGACGTTCAGCGCCATGGCTGCATCGAAAAGCGCCGTGACGGCGGCTTCATCGTCGCCCGACGCACAAATTTTCTCGGCTTTCGCGATATACCGCTGCTGATCGTCATAGACGGGCTGATCGATGGTTTTGTCCGCAAGCGCGCCGTCCACCTGCGTCCTGTACAGCGCGAGACTTGCCGCGCATTTCGATCCGGCCGGCTTGCAGGCAAGCATGGCCAGACATAGCAGGAGCGCGCAACAAAGCTTCATCGATCGAGGCCTCTCTCAATACCGCAAGAACGTCCACCGCTTCACGAACGGCTACAACGACTGGTCGTCGATCGCCACGAGCTGCCAGCACGATCCCGACCGCTGGAAGCGATAGCGAATCTTGTGGCCGTTGTCCGATCCGGCATATTCGACATGGCCGGTCGTCTTGTCGTCCTGAGTGACGCGAACGACCTTTCCTTCCCGCCTGGCACGCTCGATATCCATCATCAGCGGGTAGGACGCCTTCTGCTCGGTGACGTGTCTGGTCACCGGTTTGGGCTCCGGCCGGGCGGCGGCATCGATATCGGTGACGGCGAGAGGCCAGCGGGTAAACCGCGCCTGGATCGAAATCCTGCCGGAAAACGCCTTGACGAACGCGCCGAGTTCGCTGGCGGGACAGACCGACGGGTCGAGCAACGGCGCCTTGTCCGACGCCGCTCGGGCCGGCTCCGCGTCGACCGGCCCGCTGAGCCGCGTGACCGCCAGCACCTTTTCGACAATGCGGTTGTTTCCCTTCATGTAGGTCGTCGCCGAGATGTCACACACCGCGTTCTGCCCGCATTCCTTTTGCGCCCTGGACTCGGCTGCGGAGTCCGCTTCAAAGAAACACGTCGGCTTGCCGTCCTTCTCCGTCGAAGAGCCGGCCATGCCCGACCCGGAGCTGAACGTGCCGCTGCAAACGAAGAACGTCGGGGGAGAGGGAGCGGTCGCGGAGCGGGCCGATGACTGGTCGGCCATCGCCTCGCCCGCTACCGCGACGAGCGTCACGGCCGACCAGCCCATTAACAGTTGGATGCGAGACATAAGCGGCCGCCTCATTTTGAAATTTCATTCGACCATGAAGTTGCGGTCAATCCTATCGTGAATGCATCATCGTCGATTGTTAAGAACTGCAAAATCAACCGGAAATTTACCACAATAAACTTCGATGCCGCGAAGTGATATAACGCACCGATTCTTCAAAAACATTGCGCAGAGGAAGCATCGACAATGAAAACGAATGGACTCCTTTCTATTGCGGCGGTTGCGCTCGCCGGACTCTCGTTGCCGACGCAGGCGTTCGCGCAGACCTATCCGTGCGGGGGGCCCGGTCCCGGCGAGCGGGTCGTGGGCATGACGCAAGGTGGTCCCGGCGTCGCGCCGAGCCCGCTATGCGCGCCCGACGATAGCGATTCGGCGCCCTCCCGCTCTTCCGGCAGAAAGGAGCCCGAACACGGTGACGGGTGGCTTCGCTACGAAGCCGAAACGCCGTCGAACACACGATATACCGCCGTTGCCTGGCATCAGGATGCCGCCGACATTTGGGTCGTCGGCAATTTTGTCTATCGCAATGACGCCGCGCTCGCGGCAGTGGCCGCCTGCAACGCCGTGATGGGCAAGGGCTGCGAACTCGCCGGCACGTGGTGGAATTCCTCGGTCACGATCGTCCGTGACCGGTATGGTTCTTTTGCCATGGGTTGGGACGGCAACGGCGGCGCTCAAAGCAAACAGACGATGGCCGACTGCTCGGCACACCAGCTCTTGCCATGCGAGGTGTTTGCCACGATTGCCCTGGGCAGCCGGCGTTCGCCCGATGTCTCGGTCCGCAAATTCTATGCGGTCTCCGCGTGGGCTACCGATGCGGCGGGAGACGACGGAAAGCTTTATGTCGCGAGCGGGTATCGCAAACTCGAGGATGCAAACAACGCTGCCATCAAGGCCTGCAGCGACGCCACCAGGACCGCGTGCAAGAGCAATGCGCTCACCGGCAACGGCGTCATTCTCGCCTACCGGCTGAATGGCGGAGAAATCAGCGCGACCTCCGAAACCTCGGCGGCGCGTGCGCGAGCGGCCGCTCAGGCGGCCTGCAACAAGCAGGCGAACACCAGTTGCGAGATTCAGGCCGTGTTCGACAGCCGCCGGCCGGGCCTCTTCGTCCACGACTTCAAGACCGGTCAGACGCGCTAGCGGCGGGTGTCGTTGCCGGGTGTTTGCGGGGCTGCGATCAGGTGCCGGTCCAATTTGGCCGGTCCGCCTTCGCGTCATGAGCACAACGTCGCGGGGCGTCTGTCGGACAAGCGTGCACGACACGCGCTCGACGCCCTGCGGGCGCTCGATGCCCGCACCGATCTGGACCGACTGCTCGCCCTGCTGGCCGTCGAATCCCGGTCGTGACTTGCGCCAAGCGCCGATCGACGGATGCCCGCGCGTCCGGACCGTGGGTCCGTCAACGATGCTCGTCACCGGCGAGACGCGCGCGCAACGCCTCGACCGACGTCGCGACGAACGACGAGAACGCGCGAATCCGCGCGGTGTCGCGCAGGTCCGGATGCGTCAGCAGCCACAGGTCGGTCGCCAGTTCGTCGATCCGGCCGCCCAGCCGCACCAGATCGCACTCGCCGTCGGCCAGGTAGCACGGCAACACGGCCGCGCCGATACCGGCACGCGCCGCGGCGAACAGGCCGAGCAGCGTATCGACCCGATATCCGCAGCGTGCATCGACTCCGTGCGCATGCATCCATCGCTCGAGCGGCCGGTAACCCATCCGCCGGTCCGGGCCGACCCACGCGAGATCGTCGGCACGATCGCGCCACTCGCGCGTTGCGTAGATGGCCTGCGCGATCGTGCCGACCCGGCGGCCGATCAGCGTTTCAGGCGGCGACGATGACGGACGGATCGCGACGTCGGCCTCGCGCTTCGACAGGTCGAAGACCGCATTCGACACCGACACTTCCACCGTGATTTCGGGGCAGGCGCGCCGGAACGCGGCGAACACCGGCGACAGAAAGCCCGACAGCAACGTGTCGGTGGTCGTCACGCGCACGGTGCCCGATGGCCGCACGTCGCGGCCGGCCACGCGCCGCTCGACGCCGTGCACCTCGTCCTGGATCCGCTCGGCGGCAGCGGCGGCGTCCTCGCCGGCGGGCGTCGGCGCATAGCCGGCACGGGTCCGCTCGAACAACTTGACGCGCCATTCGGCTTCGATTGCCGCCAGGCGGCGAAATACCGTCGCGTGGCTGATGCCAAGCCGCCGCGCCGCGCCCGCGAGCGAGCCGGCTTGCGCCACCGCCAGCACGAGCTGCAGGTCGTCCCATGACAGCCGCTGTTCATTCATGCAAACCTCGTTTGCGAAACTGGCCAGTTCCCGTTCATTCTCGCAACGCGTACCGTATCAGGCAAATACCGACGCAAGCCGCCTTCACCGACACGTCACGAGGAATGCCGCCGATGCATACGCTGATCGTTCATTGCCATCCCGAACCGCGCTCGTTCAACGCCGCCCTGCGCGACACCGCCGTGCGGACGATGCGCGCACTCGGCCACGACGTCGCCGTGTCGGATCTCTACGCGGACGGATTCGATCCGGTCGAGGCGCCGCGTCACTACCCGTGCCGCGCCAATACCGAGGTGTTCTCGGCGCTGGTCGAACAGCGCCACGCCAGCGCACATGCCACGTTGCCCGCCGACGTGCGCCGCGAAATCGCCCGCCTCGAGCAGGCGGACCTCGTGGTTTTCCAGTTTCCGATCTGGTGGCATGCGGCGCCCGCGATGCTGAAGGGCTGGTTCGATCGCGTGTTCGTGAACGGCGGCCTGTACACGGGCAGCCGCCGCTACGATCGCGGCCACTTCCGCGGCCGGCGTGCACTCTGCTCGGTCACGACCGGTGCGCCGGCCGCGACGTTCGGCCCGGGCGGGCGCAGCGGCGACATCGGCCTGCTGCTGTGGCCGATTCATTACTCGCTGCATTACATGGGATACGACGTACTGTCGCCGGTGCTCGCGCATGGCGTGCAGGACGCGCGCGGCGGTTACGTGTATCAGGACGATGCGGCGCTGGCGGCCGAACTGGCCGCGCATCGCGACGCTCTCGCGCGCCGGCTCACGAACTGGCGGACAGACAGGCCGCTGCAGTTTCCGGGTTGGGACGACTGGGACGAGCACGGCGTGCTCAAACCGGGAATCGTCGGGTACGACCGGTACGTGCGCGGCTGTGCGTGAGCCCCTCGCGGAAATTTCCGTGACACTGCCTCTAACTGACTTGCGATCGGACGAGGAGGAAGGCTGCCGGTATTCTCAACGGCGGACAGCAGAGCGCGTCGCCACGCTCGGGGAAATCGGCGAATCAGGCAGCCGCCTGCCTGACGACTCGACCTGCTGCATGCCGCCATGCAGCAGGTCATCAACCGCCATGGACACGCGATCGATACCGGCGCGCCTCCCATGCATACTCAGTACGACTTACCGCCCACCGTCGCCGCTTCCAGTTCGCGCGTGATGATCTGCGTGCCGCCCACGTCGGCGACCGACTTGACCAGGCCGACACCCGGCGCGAGCCAGTCGTCCGCGATCGTCTTGCTCGTCAACGCCGGGTTGGTGAAGCTCTCCGTCGTGTGATAGTGGCAGGCATTCGCAAAGACCTTGCCGTTGCGGAGACTGACCGTTTCGCGCGCGACGTACGTCCGCTGGATCGAGACGGACGTTTGCGCGCCGCCTGCCGGATAGACCGGCGTATCCACGTAATTCGCCGTTTCGCTTCCCGCGAGGCCGATCGTCTCGACATAGGGCGGCGAGTTCACGTCCCGCAACGCAAGCGTGCCGCCGCTGTAGACCTCGCCGCCGTAGTTCGTGCGCACACCGTTGCCGACGAGGTAGTAGTGATTGGTCTGAATCGGCGAGCCTGTCGTGGTTTCGGCCTGCTGCGTGAGCGCCACGCCGTTGAACGTCGCCGGCGCGTAAGTCCGCGTGTACACGCCGTTGTCGACCGACGGGCTCTGCGACGTCGCTTGCGTATACATATGCAGTTGCACGGTATCGCCCTGCTGGTAAACCGGATCGCACTCGACGTTCGAGGCGGTCGGTGAACCCGTATTGCCGTCGGGTGCGCCCGTGGTCGGCGTGCCGCCGCCCGTTCCGCCGCCGTTGTTGCTCGCCCCCGAACCGCCGGACGCCGCGGGCGAGGAATTGTCGTCGCCGCCGCAAGCGGTCAGCGCAACGCAGGTCAATGCAATCAGTACAGC
>NZ_LOYP01000036.1:0-1623 GCF_001526365.1 Burkholderia sp. MSMB1835 | reverse complement strand
TCGGCCGATACTGTTGAAAAACTCGGCTCGGACGACGTCCATAGCTCGCTTGCGCTTGCGCTTGCGATGAGGTTCGATTGAGTAGATGCGTCTGACTTCGAGGAAGCTTTCACCCCTCGTCACATAGCTAGACCGCCGCCGCAATCATCTCTTCGCCGAGCGGCGCCAACCGCTTAGCCATTCGTCGCAGGTTTTGCGCAGTTGCCGCTAACAGGAATTCGTCCTGCGCTCCGCTCAGCCCTCGTAGCCTCAACCGATCGAGTTTCAGAATTCGCTTCAGATGCGCGAACAGCATCTCGACCTTCTTTCGCTCGCGGCGCGATTGCTTGAACTCCGGCGTCGCTGATAGCTTCCGCGCCACGTCCCGAGCATTTTCGTGAACGCTGCGCGCAATCTTGCGGAACGGCATGTTTGGGCAGCATTGCTCTTTCATCGAGCAGCTGTTGCAGTTGTGTTGACTCGATCGATAGATGACCGTCTCGGCCTTCGTGATGTGGGTTCGCGGGATTGCATATGCGCGCCAGTCGCTACGCATTGCATGTCCGGCTGGGCATCGGTACTCGTTGTGATGTTCATCCCACTGGAAATCATCTCTCTCGAACGTGCCGTCGTTACGCCGGGTCTTGTCCCAGATCGGAACGTGGGGGGCGATCTCTTTCTCTCCCACCATCCAAGCAAGCATCCGCGCGGTACCGTAGGCGGTATCGCCGGCAAGACGCCGAGGTTTTAAGGCAAAGCGCTGTTCAACTCGGTCGATCATGGTCTTGGTCGACTCCACTTCCTCGGCCCGATTTGCGGGCGTGGCCTCGACGTCCAGGATGATCCCGGCATGCAGATCAATCAGATAGTTTGTCGAATAGGCGAAGAAAGCGGGACCACCGGGTGCTGCGGTCCATCGTGCAGCCGGATCGGTCAGCGAGATGCTCGTTGGCGGGGACGCCACTTCTGCTTCGTTCGACCCGTCGCCATTGATTTGATTAGCCTCATCCAGTACAGCAAGGTACTCGCGTACTGCGCGACTCGGGCCGTCCCCTTTGCTCCAGTCGATAGTTTGCGTTCCGGGTACCGCTCGGCTGCGATTGGCATCGGCCTTGATAACGCTCGCGTCAATGGCAAAGCCCTCGCCCCGCACCAATCCCTCTGTCATGCAGCGGCGCAGGACCGTCTCGAATACATGACGTAACGCTTCGCTGTCGCGAAAGCGACCATGCCGATTCTTGGAGAACGTCGAATGATCCGGGATGGGGTCTTCTAGGCCGAGACGACAGAACCAGCGATAGGCCAGATTCAGATGAATCTCTTCGCACAGACGACGCTCAGACCGGATTCCGAAGCAGTAACCCACGATCAGCATGCGGACCATCAACTCAGGATCAATCGAAGGGCGTCCGGTGTTGCTGTAATACGGTGCGAGGTGTTCGCGCAGATCGCCGAGATCAAAGACCCGGTCGATGCTGCGCAGCAGATGATTCGTTGGCACATGATCATCGAGGTTGAACGAGTAGAAAAGTCTCTCCTGCGAACCACCTCGTTGACCCATCATGGCTGGCACCTCGTCGATTGATCAGATCAAGGATAGGTGCCAACGACCACGAATGCCGAGTTTTTCAACAGAATCGGCCA
>NZ_LOYP01000035.1:0-1645 GCF_001526365.1 Burkholderia sp. MSMB1835 | reverse complement strand
GTGTAAGAGCAAAGTTGTAATGTCGTATCTGGGCAAAGTTGAAATGTCGTAGTTCGAGGGTTTCGGCGCATGCTGGCGGCGGTTTGAACTGCCGGAGCGCATCGTGGGCCAACCTGGACTGATCACCATGAGCATGCGGGAGCTGGACCGTCTGAAGGTCGTGGAAGCCGTGATCGAGCAGCATCTGATGCCTTGGCGAGCCGCGGAGCGGCTCGGGATCAGTCGCCGGCAGATTGAACGGCTGGTCGCCCGGTATCGCGCTGCTGGCCCGGTCGGGCTGATTTCGCAGCGTCGTGGTCACGCGAGCAACCATCAACTGCCCGAGGATTTGGCGCATCGTGCCTTGAGCCTGATTCGTGAGCGCTACGCCGATTTCGGGCCGACGCTGGCTTGCGAGAAGCTGTGGGAATGCCACGGGCTGCAGTTGTCGAAGGAGACGGTCAGAAGGCTGATGACGGACGCCGGGCTGTGGATTCCGCGCCGGCAACGACCGCCGAAGGTTTATCAGCCGCGAGCGCGCCGGGCTTGCCTCGGCGAACTGATCCAGATCGACGGCAGCGATCATCGGTGGTTCGAGGAACGGGCACCGGCCTGCACGCTGCTGGTGTATGTGGACGACGCGACGAGCCGGCTGATGATGCTGCACTTCACGCAGACCGAATCGACGTTCAGCTACTTCGAGGCGACGCGGACGTATCTGGAGCGCCATGGCAAGCCCGTGGCGTTCTACAGCGACAAGTACAGCGTGTTCCGCAGCCCGACTGCGGGCAAGACCGGCAGCAGCGTGACGCAGTTTGGCCGCGCGATGTACGAGCTGAACATCGACACGTTCTGCGCGAACAGCAGTTCGGCGAAGGGACGTGTGGAACGGGCCAACCTGACGCTGCAGGACCGGTTGGTCAAGGAAATGCGCTTGCGCGGCATCAGCACGGTAGCCGACGCCAACGCGTATGCGCCCTCCTTCATCGCTGATTTCAACCGTCGCTTCGCGAAGCCGCCGCGCAGCGACTTCAATGCGCACCGGCCGCTGCGAGACGACGAGAATCTGGACCGGGTGATGACCTGGCGCGAAACGCGTCGGGTCTCGAAGTCGCTCACGGTGCTGTACGACCGGGTGCTGTATTTGCTGGACGATACGCTCGAGAATCGGAAGTTGATTCATCGCTACATCGACGTCTGGGAGTATCCGGATGGTCGGATCGAGATCCGGGCTGATGGCGAGGTATTGCGATGCCGTCTTTACGACAAACTGGCAGAGGTCGATCAAGGCGCGATCATCGAACACAAGCGCCTGAGCCACGCGCTGCAAGTGGCTGAAGCGATTCAGGCGCAGCGCGATAACCGGCGGATTTCGGGTTCCCCGTCGCGCGCCAATCGAGGGCTACCGGTACGAGCCAAGGCATCGTTGCCAGGTGCCAAGAAACAGCGCGCGTTCACGGAAACTGATATCGAAGCAGCCATCCTGCAGGTCGCTTCACAAACACATCAAACGGAATCGAATCGGCGGTCTGCGAAGGCCCGCGGGTGAACGTAAGCGCCCTGCTGCTTCAAGCTCGGCGCTTCAACGTTAAAGGATGGAAAGGCCGATGAAACATGCGACATCTGTATTTAGCTGGCGCTACGACATCTGAATCCGGGTATGACA
>NZ_LOYP01000034.1:0-182266 GCF_001526365.1 Burkholderia sp. MSMB1835 | reverse complement strand
CAGGGCCGCATGCCGATCAAGTCGGTGCTGATCGTCACGCACAACATCGAGGAAGCGGTGTTCATGTGCGACCGGATCCTCGTGCTGTCGTCGAACCCGGGCCGCGTGATCGCCGAGATCAAGGTGCCGTTCAAGCACCCGCGCAATCGTCTGGACCCGGCGTTCCGCAAGCTGGTCGACGACATCTACGCGAAGATGACCGCACGCCAGACCGGCGAAGCAACGAAGAAGGGGCTCGAGCTCGGCAGCTGGCTGCCGCAGGTGTCGACCAACCTGATGGCCGGCCTGATCGAGACGCTCGCGATGGCGCCGTACCACGGCCGCGCGGACATGCCGGAAATCGCGCGCACGCTGCACCTGGAGGTCGACGACCTGTTCCCGATCGCGGAAGTGCTGCAGTACCTCGGCTTCGCGGACGTGCGCGAAGGCGACGTGTTCCTGACGCCGCCGGGGCGTGTGTTCGCGGAATTCGGCACGCAGGAGCGCAAGCTGATGTTCGCGGATCACCTGCTGAAGCACGTGCCGCTCGCCGCGCGGATCAAGAAGGTGCTGAACGAGCGTCCGGGCCACCGCGCACCGCGCGTGCGCTTCGAGCAGGAGCTCGAGGATTTCCTGTCGGACGGTGCGGCCGAGGAAACGCTCGACGCGGTGATCGACTGGGGCCGTTACGGGGAGATCTTCTCGTACAACGACCAGACCGAAATCTTCAGCCTCGAGGACGTCGAGTCCTGATGCGGTCGGGGTGATTCCGGCGCATCCCGCCGGAATCGTCCCGATGCTCGCTGTGGCTGGATTCGGCCGCAGCGAGCCAAGGGCCTGCGGCCCGACCCCGGCGGTCGCAACGGGCGCCGGGTCATGGATCACCTGATGGTCGGATCGTGCCCCTGCCGGGGGCGCGGCGGATGGGGCGTTCACCGAGAATGCCGCGCCCGGCTTCACGCATCGACGGCGACGTTTCGTTCACTTCTCCCGCCGTCTTCCCCGTTACCACGCATTGAATGCCCGCCGCATTGGCACAGTACGAATCAATTCTGGCGGCACACGAGGAACTGGTGGCGCGCGGGCCCATGGACGACATTCGGTATCAATGGCCGCCCAAGTCCGGCGGCGCATGGCCGGAAAACAACTATAACTGTGCGACGTTCCCCGGTCGCCTGGGTATCCCGATTCCGGAAACGACCGGAAAATTGCAGTATTACATGCCCGAACTCGAGAAAGTCGGAACACCCTGGAAGCCGTGACATCAGATTCTATGAGTGAGAAAAAGGGTCTCTATACCGTAGCAGCGGAATCGTACGATCTGGTGCTCGTGTCCGTCATCGATTCGCCGAGTCCGCATGTTTTTCGGGCGAGGGTCGAGTGCGTCTATTCCAGCGGAAAGGGCATCACGCCGGATCATCTCGGGGCGGAAATCGTGTTTAACGGCGGTCCGCCGACTTGGGGCAACGTGGCACTACAAGCCGGCGACCGTGCCCTCCTGTTCGTGAGAGCGCAGGCCGGTGCGTTGAACGAGTATCCGTCGCGCGGACACATGGTCCTTGAGGACATGGACGGTGAAGTGGGCGCCAGATTGCATGTCCCGGAGCTGTGGCTGCGTGAGGATGTGCCGGAAGCTGTGAGGGCTGCGGCGAGTCAGCATCCAGCATGGCGGAATGCGTCGATCGTCAAGTTCAGTGTGCTGGAGACCTATCTGAAAGGCTTGATCGCGAGGGCCAGGCGCTGAGCCGGGACGGTTTCCGGACAGCGAAGCGGATAATGCAAGTGCGAAGTTTTTGGAGTTGAATTGAATGACCGACAAGAACCCCGATTTTTCACCGATGCGCATGCGGGCACGCGGATTCGTGTCGCAGGGCCGCATCGAGGACGCGCTCGGGTTGTACGGCGACATCCTGAAGGTGGCGCCGGACGATGCGGCGACGTATGCCGATCGCGGCACGACCTTCGCGATGATCAAGAAGACCGATCTCGCGCTGAACGATCTGAACCGGGCCATCGAGCTGGGCTATACGGACCCGTCGGCGTATTGCACGCTCGCGACCATTTACCTCGAGGGCGGCGCGTATCAGAAGTCGCTCGATTACTTCGATCGGGCGCTGAAGCTCAATCCCGACCAGCCTTTCGTCTATTTCAATCGCGCGCGGGCGTACGAGACGCTGGGTGACATCAAGGCGTCGATCGCCGATCTGGAGCGGTGCCTGACTTACGATCCGGACGATGCGTTGTCCGCGAAGATCAAGGAACGGGTGGCGCAGCTTCGCACGCGTCTGTAACCACGGCAGCTCGAAAGTGGGCAGAACGACACGGGCGCCGCGTAAGACGCGTGGCGCATCGCCCCCGTTACTGCAAATTCCCCCACCGATCGACGGCCGGTTCCGCCGACGCCCACTTCCAGTGCGTGCCTTGCTGGCACGCATTCGCGAAATACCAGTCGGCCTTGTCGCCGTCCTTCACCGAGAACGCGAATTCCTTGCACAGCGCGAGCGCCGACGAGTACGCGCGCGTGACCCGCACCTCGCCTTCGCCGTTTTCGAGCGGCAGCGTGTTCTTCACCTTCCACGGCTTCACTTCGCCGACGGCGAGACTGCCGGCCGTCTTCGCGATCGCGTCCTGCTGGTTCTGATGGAGCTGCTTCATCGTGCGGTTGACAGCTTCGTCGGTCGCGGCCTGCACGGCGATCCCGACACCGACGCCGACCGCCGGGTTCGCAGTGACGAGGCCCGTCGCCGCACCGGCCAGCGCGCCGCTCGCCGCGCCGACCGACCCGCAGCCCGACAGCGCGACCGTCGCCGCGCACAGCGCACCGATCGCCGCGATACGAATCGCGACGCTCATTGCAGCGCGCCCCAGCGTTCGGTCGCCGGTTCGGCCGACGCCCATTTCCACACGGGCCCGTCGCGGCAGATGGTGGCGACGTAGAACGCCGATTGCGCGGCCTTGTCGGCCTTCGCCGGCGTGTCGACCGCGAACACGATTTCCTTGCAGTCGAGCGGACCGACGCTGATCATACGGCTGACCGTCACGCGGCCCTGCTCGTCGTCCTCGATCGGGAACGAATGGTGCGTCGACCACGGCGCGACGCCGCCGACGTCGAGCGGGCCGGCCGCCTTCGCGATCTGCTCCTGCGTGTAGCGGTGCGCGACGCGTTGCGTGTACTGGACGCCGGCCCGCGCGCCGGCGACGGCGCCGAGGCCGATGCCCGTCGCGACGGCGGCATTGTTGGTGACCTTGGAGGCGATCGCGGCGCCCGCGATACCGGCGCCGGCCGTCGCGCCTTCGCTGTACAACGAATTGCAGCCGGACAGCAGTGCGGCCGTGGCGATCGCGGCCAGCACGACGCGCGCCGGCGTGGCCCGGCGCGGCGATTCGAAACGAATGTTCATCCCTGAGTGCAAGTCCTGTCTGGGTGAGCGGCGACGCGTGCACGCCTGATGCCGCGTCATTGTTTCGCAATTGTCATGGGAAAACTGCAAAGCTTTGACAAATCCCCGCGCGGCAGGCCGCGTGCGCGCGGGCGGCGTTATTGTCGGATAGATGTTCGCCGAAGGGTCGAAACGTTACAAATTGAAGGCAATTGTTACCATCGGCCGCGCTGACGCGACCTAGACTGTTTTGCTATGGAATGTTTCTACGACGGCCTCGAGCCGCGCCGCAAATGAGACACCCAGCCATGCGCCGTTCGAAACGGTTGTCACACCGGCCGCATGACGCGGCGGCCGGCCATTCGGAAGACCGCCCGCGTCCGCGGACCGACGCGCCATCGGCGCCGCCTGCGGGCGCGCCGGACGAGACGCCGTCGGACGGCGATCACAACCAGGGTGGTGCTCGCCCGGAAGGGCTCGACTATCAACGCGACCTCGGTCAGGAGCAGGACGCTTGATACGGTCGTCGCCGCATTCCACCGCCGTATTTCATTGCAATTCTCGGAACTGAGTCGCCGCGCGGCCGCCTTCGGGCCGCCGCGCCTGCTTCGGCGTGCGTTGCGCGCCAGCCAATCGAATCGAGGAGGGGAAGTCGCATGAGCAGATTGATCGTGGTATCGAATCGTGTCGCCGCCGGCGAGGACACGCGCCCGAGCGCGGGCGGCCTGGCCGTCGGCGTGATGGACGCGCTGAAGGAAACGGGCGGCGTCTGGTTCGGCTGGAACGGCGAGATCGTCGGTGCGCCGGATGCCGAACCCGCGATCCAGCGGGACGGCAACGTGACGTATGCGACGGTCGGCCTGACCCGGCGCGACTACGACCAGTACTACCGCGGCTTCTCGAACGCGACGCTGTGGCCGGTGTTCCATTACCGCGGCGATCTCGCGCGTTTCGATCGGCAGGAGTACGCCGGTTACCTGCGCGTGAACGCGATGCTCGCGAAGCAGCTCGCCGCGCTGCTGCGGCCGGACGACCTGATCTGGGTACACGACTACCACCTGCTGCCGTTCGCGCACTGTCTGCGCGAACTCGGCGTGAAGAACCCGATCGGCTTCTTCCTGCATATCCCGTTTCCGTCGCCCGACATGCTGCGCCTCGTGCCGCCGCACGAGGAACTCGTGAAGTTCATGTGCGCGTACGACGTCGCGGGTTTCCAGACCGAGGCCGACAAGCAGGCCTTCACCGACTACATCGAGCGGCGCGGCATCGGCGCGGCGAGCGACGACGGGATGCTGCACGCGCATGGCCGCGTCGTGAAGGTCGCGGCCTATCCGATCGGCGTGCATCCGGACGCGATCGCGCAGGCGGCCGTCCAGTACGGCACGCGCAAGCCGGTGAAGATGCTGCGCGAGGCGCTGGGCGACCGCAAGCTGGTGATGAGCGTCGACCGTCTCGATTACTCGAAGGGGCTCGTCGAGCGCTTCCAGTCGTTCGAGCGGATGCTCGCAAATGCGCCGGGCTGGCAGGGGCGCGTGTCGCTCCTGCAGATCGCGCCGCCAACGCGTTCCGACGTGCAGACCTATCAGCACATCCGCGAAACGCTCGAAGGCGAGGCCGGCCGCATCAACGGCCGCTTCTCGCAGCTCGACTGGACGCCGATCCAGTACCTGAACCGCAAGTACGAGCGCAATCTGCTGATGGCGTTCTTCCGGATGTCGCAGGTCGGCTACGTGACGCCGCTGCGCGACGGGATGAATCTCGTCGCGAAGGAATACGTCGCGTCGCAGGATCCGGCCGATCCGGGCGTGCTCGTGCTGTCGGAGTTCGCGGGCGCGGCGGCCGAGCTGACCGGCGCGCTGCTCGTCAATCCGTACGACCTGTCGCAGATGGCCGAGGCGCTCGAGCGCGCGCTGTCGATGCCGCTCGCGGAGCGCCAGGCGCGTCACGAGGAGAATCTCGCGCGGCTGCGCGAGAACGACCTGTCGGTCTGGCGCGACACCTTCGTCGCCGACTTGCGCAGCGTCGCGGCCGCGGCGTCGGTCACGCGGCGCGCGGGCCGGCGGGTCGCGCATGCGTGAATTCGCGTCGGGCGCCGCCGCGCCGGGCGCCACCGCGTCGGGCAATGCGCCGAGCGCCGCCGATCGCGACGACGAAGCGGTCGACGACTCGACCGGCCGCTTCTTCGTCGTGACGGGCGGCCCGGGTTCGGGCAAGAGCACGTTGCTCGATGCGCTCGAGCGCGCCGGGTTCGCGCGCTCGCAGGAGGCCGGGCGCGGCGTGATCCGCGACCAGATGGCCGTCGACGGCCCGGCGCTGCCGTGGCGCGACCCGGCAGCGTTCGCCGAGCTGATGCTGAGCTGGGATATGCGGTCCTACCATCTCGCGCGGCAGGCGCGCGGGCCGGTGTTCTTCGACCGCGGCGTGCCGGACGTGATCGGCTATCTGACGCTGACCGGGTTGGCGGTGCCCGCGCACGCGGAAGCTGCGGCGCGGCGTTTCCGCTATCACCGGCGCGTGTTCATTGCGCCGCCGTGGCCCGACATCTATGCGCAGGACACCGAGCGCCGGCAGGATTTCGCGGAGGCGGTGCGGACCTATGACGCGATGGTCGATTGCTATACGTCGTATGGCTATCGGCTGATCGAGTTGCCGCGCGTGAGCGTGAAGGCGCGCGTGCGCTTCGTGATGGATACGCTCGACGCCGCATGACGTCCGCCGCCCGTGCGGCGCGCGATGGTGTCAGGCCGCCGTGTCCGGCCGCGGCGACGCGATGCGCAGCAGGCTCACGACCGCGGCCACCGCCGCGAACGCCGTGGCGACATAGAGTGCGATCGTCGGCCCGCGGTCCGGCGCGAGCCCGAAAATCAGCGCGACGAGCGCGGCGCCGAGCGTCTGGCCCGTCAGGCGCGCGGTGCTCAGCATGCCGCCGGCGCCGCCGCTGCGCTCGCGCGGCGCCGACGACAGCATCGCGCGGTTGTTCGGCGACTGGAACAGCCCGAAGCCCGCGCCGCACAGCGCCATCCGCCACACGATGTCGACCGTGCCCGGGTGCGCGCCGATCGTCGCGAGCGACAGCAGCCCGGCGGCGAACAGCGCGAGCCCGATCCCGCCGAGCATGCCGGCCGAATAGCGGTCCGACAGCACGCCCGCGAGCGGCGCGGCGAACACGATCACGAGCGGCCACGGCGTCATGTAGAGGCCCGTCTCGACCTGCGAGAACCCCAGCGAATTCTGCAGCCAGAACGGCAGCGCGACGAACGCGAGCATCTGCGACGTGAACGACGCCGTCGACGTGTAGACCGACAGCGCGAACATCGGGATGCGCATCAGGTCGACCGGCAGGAGCGGCGCCGGCTGCGACAACTGACGCTTCACGAAGAAATAGCCGACCACGAACGCGACGGCCAGTTCGGCCGCGACGTATGCATGACCTTCGCCGTGACCGAGCCCGTCGACGGCCGTGATCAGCAGGCCGAACACGCATGCGTTCATCAGCGCGCTCGGGAAGTCGTACGGCGCATCGTGCAGCGGGTTGGCGGGCAGCGCGCGCAGGCTGCCGAGCACGGCCGCGATGCCGATCGGCACGTTGACCGCGAAGAGCCACGGCCACGACGCGAACGACAGGATCGCCGACGCGACCGTCGGCCCGATCGCCGACGACAGCGCGACCACCATCGCGTTGATCGACAGCCCGCGCCCGAGCATCGACGACGGGTAGATCATCCGCACGAGCGCCGCGTTGACGCTCATGATGCCGGCCGCGCCGAACCCCTGGATCACGCGCATCACGGCCAGCATCGGCAGCGAGCCGGCGAGCGCGCAGCCGAGCGACGCCGCGGTGAACAGCGCGAGCCCGGCGATGTAGATGCGGCGATAGCCGATACGTTCGCCGAGCGACGCGAGCGGCAGCAGCGTGATCGTGACCGCGAGCTGATACGCGTTGACGATCCAGATCGACGCGGCGTCGGACGCGCGCAGGTCGCGCGCGATGGTCGGCAGCGCGACGTTCGCGATGGCGCCGTCGAGCACGGCGAGCGTGATGCCCAGGGCGACGCAGACGATCGCCCAGTAGCGTTGCGGAAGCGGCAGGCCGGTATCGGCGTTCATGACGGGAGCGAGAGCATGGTTGTCCGCGCGCCCGCTTGCCGGTTGCGTGCGCAACCATGTGCAGGGGTGGAGGCGGCGATGAACGACCCGGCCGGCGCGGCTGCACCGGGACGGGGCCGGTCGAGTGTATCACCGGGCCGCATCGCGCGACGCCGAGCCGTGCGGCTGCCGGCTGGCGCGCGCATTCAGCCTTCGAAGTCGAGACCGCCGAGCCGCACGAGCGGGTCGGCCTGCGTGCGCGATGCGAGATCGATGTCGCGCGCGCCCTGCCACGCGCCGAGCTTTCTCGGCAGCGCGGCGAGGTAGTGCTCGAAGCGCTGCGGGCCGTCGGGTTCCATCAGCCGCTCGATCTCGTCGGTGTCCCATGTCAGTTCGAGATTCAGCGGATGCACGAAGCCGCTCACGTGCTCGTGCGGCGCGCTGCGGATCTGCACGCGCGTCGGATGCCCGTGCCCACCATAGGGGACGACGTCGGTCTGCACGTGATCGGCGAAGAACGCGGCGATGGCCTGCGCGATGCGCGGTGCGAATTCGGTATCGAAACGGCGGGCGGTTTCGGGCTGCATGACGGCGTCTCCTGTATGCCGAAAATCGTAGCACGGCGACGGCGCGTTTCGCCGGGTGCGATGCCGGTAATCGCGCGTTACCACTTGCTGCATCTATTACGGCCGCGTACCGCCACAATGCATCGCATCCAGTACCACTTCGCGTGGGAGTCCATCATGAAAAAGATTGCCGCAGTATGTGTCCTTGCCGGTTCGCTCGCGGTCGCGGGCCCGGCGTCCGCGCATGGCCGCGACGGCGGCGCCGTCATCGGCGCACTGATCGGCGGCGCGGTGCTGGGTGCGATCGTGACGTCGGCGATGAATCCGCCCGTCGCCTATCAGGCACCCGCGTACCAGGCGCCGCCCTATCAGCCGCCGACCTACTACCAGGCGCCCGCGTACCAGCAGCCTGCCTATCCGACCTATCAGCAGGCGCAGTACCAGGACGACGGCCCGAACTATTGCTACGACCGCTACCAGCGTGCGTATGTGTGCGGGGCGCCGGTGCAGCAGGGCGGCTACGTGCAACCGGCCGGCTGGTAAGCGGCGGCGCGCGAGCGGGTTCGGTGCCGGGCGGCCACGCCCTCGCCGACGCTCGCTTCGCCCGGCCGGACGACGAAAGGCCCTCGCTCGATGCGAGGGCCTTCGTCTTTGGCGTGGCCGTCCGGTCGCCGGTGCGATGCGCTGCCGGTCATCGGCGGGCCGTGCGTGGATACAAACGGTTGCAATTGCGCGTCAGTGGCGATGACCGCCACCGTCGCCGCGACCGTGTCCGCCGCCACCGCCGCCTTCGTTCCAGTCGCCGCGGCGTCCGCCGCCGCGCCACCAGCCGTTGCCGCGGTTGCCGCGATCGCCGTCCCAGTGATGGTAGTCGCGCCGACCGCGATCCCAGTCGCGTCCGCCGCCACCGCCCCAGATGTTGACCGTGCCGTACACGGGCGACGGGGCGTACGCATAGCCGGGATCGGAATAGTAGGGCTGCCCGTAGCCGTATCCGGCGTCCGGGGCGACGACGCAGCCGGCCAGCAGGGTGGCGACGCCGGCGGCGGCAATGAGCTTCAGCATGATGTTCTCCGTTGGTTCCGCTATAAGTACCGCGCCCGGGGATTGCCGGCTGTTTGCAATTGTGTCGCCAAATTACAGCCTCGTAAGGTCTTGCGACGAAAGTGTTAGCATCCGGGGCTCATTTGTTTTTCAGGAGCACATCGATGAAATTCGCGATCCGGGCCGCACTGGCCGCCTGCTGCGTGACGACGGCCGCCGCATGCGCGGCCGCGCCGGCATCCGCACCCGCCGTGCCGGCCGAGTCGATCAAGATGTTTCCGCAGGCGGCCGCCGGTCAGCAGCGCGCCGTGATCGCGTTGCCCGCGCTCGAGAACGAGGGCGATGCGCGCGTCGAGCTGATGATCGGCAAGACGCTGCAGACCGACTGCAACCAGCAGTGGTTCGGCGGCGAGCTGACCGCCGAGGACGTGAAGGGCTGGGGCTACACGTATTACCGGCTCACCGACGTGAAGGGGCCGGCATCGACGCTGATGGCGTGCCCGGGCCAGGCGCCGCAGCAACGCTTCGTGCAGGTGCGCGGCGACGGTCAGCTGCTGCGCTACAACAGCCGTCTGCCGCTCGTCGTGTATGTACCGGATGGCTTCGACGTGCGCTATCGCGTGTGGCATGCGTCGAAGGACGTGCAGCAAGCCGCGAAGCAGTAATCTCCCGGCGGCGTCCTGCCGCTATCCGCCAGTCGCGCCGGCCGCGCCGCGCGCGCCGACGAGCGCCGGCCAGGCGGCCAGCGCGGCCTGTGCGACGGCCTCCAGATCGCGGCGGCTCGCGCCGTCGCGTGCCTGGATCGACATGCCCTGCTGAACCGTCACGTAGTAGCGCGCGATCGCATCGAGGTTCGCGTGCGCCGATATTTCGCCGGTCGCGACGCCTTGCGCGAGGCGTTCCCGCAGCGCGTCGACCGTGCCCTCGCGCATCGCGATCAACGTTTGCCGGACCATGTCGGAACGTTCGGCCGGATGCAGCGCCGACAACACGATCAGGCAGCCGGCCGGCTTCGCGCGCCGCGTGAACACGCGTGCGGTATCCATCAGGTAGTTCCGCACGGCGTCGTACGCCCTGGCCGCCCGTTCGACGCCCCCCCAGATTTCCCGCCCCTCGGTTGCGCGGTAATGCTCGAGGGCTTGCCGGAACAGCGCTTCCTTGCTGCCGAAGGCCGCATACAGGCTCGGCGACGCGATACCCATCGCGGCCGTCAGGTCCGTCATCGACGCCCCTTCGTAGCCGAGACGCCAGAACACCTCCATCGCGCGATCCAGCGCCGCTTCCTTGTCGAAGCTTCTCGGTCGGCCTCGTTCAGCCATTGCGTTCGTCCCTTCGTCGATATCTGTATCGATCGATAAAATAAATCAATTGACTGTGCGGCGCAACTTCCATCATTCTGTGTCGGTCGTTACACAAATGAGGAAAGGAACCGACATGAACCGACTTCAGGGCAAGCGTGCACTCATCACCGGCGGCAGCCGCGGCATCGGCGCGGCGATCGCCAAACGGCTGGCGGCCGACGGCGCCGACGTGGCGATCACGTATGAAAAATCGGCCGAGCGGGCGCAGGCCGTCGTCGCCGGCATCGAAGCGCTGGGCTGTCGCGCCGTGGCGATCCAGGCCGACAGCGCCGATCCGGTGGCCGTGCGCAACGCGGTCGATCGTGCCGCGCAGGCGTTCGGCGGCCTCGACATCCTCGTCAACAACGCGGGGATTTTCCGGGCCGGCGCGCTGGACGAGCTCACGCTCGACGATATCGACGCGACGCTGAACGTGAACGTGCGTGCGGTGATCGTCGCGTCGCAGGCGGCGGCGCGTCATCTCGGGGAGGGCGGGCGCATCGTGTCGACCGGCAGTTGCCTCGCGACGCGCGTGCCCGATGCGGGGATGAGCCTCTATGCGGCGAGCAAGGCCGCGTTGATCGGCTGGACGCAAGGGCTCGCGCGCGATCTCGGCTCGCGCGGCATCACGGTGAACATCGTGCATCCGGGCTCCACCGATACCGATATGAATCCGGCCGATGGCGAGCACGCCGATGCGCAGCGTTCGCGGATGGCGATTCAGCAGTACGGCAAGGCCGACGACGTGGCTGCGCTCGTGGCGTTCGTCGTCGGGCCGGAAGGGCGGTCGATCACCGGGACCGGGTTGACGATCGACGGCGGCGCGAATGCATAAACGCCGATGCGCGGCGTGAGCGGGCCGGGTGACGGTGGGTTCGTCGTCGTTCGCTATCGGCAGCCGACGCGCTGGTGCTCGGCTTCCAGGTCGGCCCGTTTGTCGTAGGCCCGCAGTTCGTTGCGCGGCTTGCCGTCCGGGCCCATCCCGCGCACGACCTTCTGGCCGCGGTCGGGCGAGTGCGTGACCGCGTCGATGCCGGCGGCCAGTTCCCGGCAGCGGGTGTCGAGGGACGTGTTGTCCGGACGCGGGGCTGCCGACGCGGTGACGTTGGCGATGCCCGGGCTGACGTAGCGCTGTTCGGCGGAGGCCGTGTCGGTGTCGGCGGCGTTGGCCGTGCCGATCGTCGTTGATAGCGCGGCGAGCGCCGCGATCGTCCGAAGCATGGGCGAAGTCCGTGTGCTGAACTGAAGAAAGTTCGGAATTCTACGCAACGTTCAGTGCATGTCGGCGGCGAACGGGCGAGGTGCGCGCGTGTGTCGCATATCGTAGTGAATGCTCGATTGCATACATCATCCGTGTGCCGCCTGCGAGCGTCAGCAATATCGCGGACCGCTGAATGGCAAAAAGCCCGCTTGCTTTCGCAAAGCGGGCTTTTTTTTCGGTATTTGGTTGCGGGGGTAGGATTTGAACCTACGACCTTCGGGTTATGAGCCCGACGAGCTGCCAGACTGCTCCACCCCGCGGCGCGAAGTGTACTTGGGTCGGTGCGCAGAGTCAAACGATTCGTGCGAAGACGGCCCGATCTCATATCGGGCCTGTTCCTTGAAACGACTGCCGCGCAGGAAACCGACGCGTACGGCCGGAAAATTTTCATCTTCGCCACAATATTCGCGCGCCTGAAACGTCTTCAGACGCATGGAACCGCCACCCACTTCGCAAACGATGACCGACCCAGACCGCGACATCACTGCGACGGTGATGCGTGAACGAACGAGGCTAGGGAACTTCATTCGGCGCCGGATACGCGACCCGGACGATGCCGAGGACGTTCTGCAGGATGTGCTTCACGAATTCGTCCAGGCTTATCGACTTCCTGCGCCGATCGAACAGGCGAGTGCGTGGCTGTTCCGTGCCGCGCGCAACCGCATCATCGATCGTTTCCGCAAAAAGAAGGAGCAGCCGCTGACCGATCTGCTCGATGCCGACGACGAAGCGGACAGCGAGTATCGCCTGGATCTCGCGTTACCGGCGCACGACGCCGGCCCTGAAGCGCGCTACGCACGCACGCTGTTGCTGAAGGCGTTGCAGGATGCGCTCGACGAGTTGCCGGCGAATCAGCGCGAGGTTTTCATCGCACACGAACTGGAGGGGCTGTCCTTCAAGGAGATGGCCACGCAAAGCGGCGTCACGCTCAATACGCTGCTGGCGCGCAAACGCTACGCGGTCCTGCATCTGCGTGCTCGACTGCAACCCATTTACGACGAACTGGATATCTAGAGGAGTCGACGGATGAATTTTCGAATCAGATGTGCGGGCAAGGCATTGCTCGTGGTGGTCGCCATAGGCGTGCTCGGATGGATCGTCATGATGCTGTGGAACTGGGTGATGCCGGCGCTGTTCGTCGGCGCCCGGACGATCGACTTCGCGCATGCGCTGGGGCTGCTCGTGTTGAGCCGCATCCTGTTCGGCGGATTTCGCGGACACCGCGGCTGGCACGGCCGGCGCCACTGGCGCAAGTGGGAAGCCATGACACCCGAAGAGCGCGAGCATGTCCGGGCCGCATGGCGATCGCGCGGCGACCGGCGTCCGGAGGAGTGAACATGCGCGAAAAATCAACGGACGACTGCAAGCAGAAGGCGGGGGTGATCGCGCCGGTCGTGGACCTGAAACGTTGCGAAGGCAAGGGGGATTGCGTCGCCGTTTGCCCGGAAAACGTGTTCGAGGTGCGGCGCATCGATCAGGCCGATTACCTCGACCTCGGGCTGATGCATCGCTTGAAACTGCGCGTGCATGGAATGAAAGTCGCCTACACGCCGAATGCGCAAGCCTGCCGCTCATGCGGGCTATGCGTGACGGCGTGTCCCGAACGGGCGATCACGCTTGCCAGAAGGGCATAGCGTCGTCCGGGCTCGCCGATGACGGCGCGGTATCGCTCGCAGTCCGACGGATGGCAGCCGCTGGATCCGCCGTTCACCTGATCAATCTCGTCAAGGAATGCACTTGGCTTCAACCATCGACGTTCTTTTGCAACGGCTTCATGAAGAAAGTCGGAGCGAAATCATCACCCGGGCCCGCGCGCAGTTCCAGGGGCCGAATGAGGCGTTTCCGACGCTCGTCGACGAATACGAAACGCTCGCGCCCCGGCTGCGAGGGCGCTTTCTCGAAACGTTCGGCCTGTTCAGCGACGATTTCGAATCGTCGGAAAGCGGTGCGCTGTCGTTGGCCGTGTCGGCGGAGACGGGGCGATTCCTGCGCAACCTCGTGCTGTCGCAACGATCGGCGAGAATTCTCGAGTTCGGGAGTTCCTGCGGCGTGTCGACCCTGTATTTTGCCGACGCGCTGCGTACGTTGAGCCGTGGCGTGGTCATCGCGACCGAACGTGATGCGCTCAAATGCGCGCGCCTGCGGGCTCACGTCGAAACAGCGGGGCTGGATGCCTATGTCGACGTGCGGGAGGGCGATGTATTCGAGACGGTTGCCGAACTGGCCGGGACTGTCGACATGGTGTTTATCGACGTATGGGCTGACGCCTATCTGAAGCTGTTCAGGCAGATCGAGCGCCTGCTGCGGCCGGGGGCGATCGTGCTTGCCGACAATATGTACACGGCCGAGGACGCCGTTCGACCGTACAAGACTTACCTCGACGAGGATCCGCGTTTTTCGACCACGACGCTGGATTTCGAGTCGGGGGTCGAGTTTACGGTGGTCGTCGCTTGAGCGGGAGGCTGTGGATCTTGGGGGAGTTAGAGCTTGGCTGGTCCCCCGACAGAATTCATATTGGCTTACACATGCGAGGTTACAGGCGGTCTATTCGAATAGATACCAACAAAAGTACCAACATACGATGTCGGCTTGCCGGATTGCAAGAGGAAGGCGGCTGATAGCCGCCTCGAAGTGCGAGCAGATCTATTCGCCCGTAGCCGAGAAGCAACCCTTGAGTAAGTCTGCAATGGGCGTCAGCTGATCAGGCGCGTTGGCCAGCAGCCAATCGGTTAAGGCGACGGAGTGCGTCGTTTTTCGGTATTCCTCTGGTTGTTCGGGGATAGAAGCGAATATATCTCGCAGGAGTTTTGGGGCGTTCACGCGTTGAAGCCAATCGAGTGATTGCCAAGGGTGCTCTTGTTTGCCGATGGACGCCGCTGGGTCGATGTATTTTTGCGTGTTTCCATTTTCGATTATCCATTTTTTTACATTGTCGGTATCAATGGGGATGCCGATGCTGGATGACAAGGTGCTGGATATTGCGTCGGGGTGTAATAGGTAATTCTCATAGCAGCGGCGATCAAGGAAGATAACTGATCCGCCAGATTCCTTAATTAAATCGTCAATGTCTCTTTGGTTGCGTTCTTCTTTGTCGAAAATAAACCCAATTGCCGGAGGGATTAGTGATCCGGCATTCGACAAATTTTTATAGGTATCAAAGACCATCCGAGGTCGCACGCGCCGACCGCCATCAAAATCGCCGGTAGCGTTAACTTTCAAAACCGCAACGCCAACCATTTCTAAGTTTGCTACGTGAAGTGCGATCTTTGGAAATGTTAGTTCCTCAGTTTCTCCCTCTACCCAGAGTATCTCGTCTGCACCATATACGTCAGACAGTCGGGCGCCGATGCTTGCTAGTCCTTCTTTAATATGCTCAATATTGGATGGATCAAGTTTTTGCACCAATGAAGTTCCGCCGTTGTTAAGCACGACAGCAATGGATTCTGGGGCGGACGAGCGAATTACTTCCGGTGAGTGTGTGGTGATAATGTATTGATGACGTATTGTCAGTGTATTAAGTATTTGCAGTAGTGATCGCACTGCTTTCGGATGCAAGAAACTATTCGGCTCGTCGATGCCAATGACTATCGGTTCCAGTGAAATCATAGCCACGTACAGGATCGCCAAAACCTGACTGACGCCTGTACCTGCTTGCGACAAGGGTATAGAGAGATCGAATCGGCGGCTGGTTGCTGGAGTTAGCCACGTTCTAATCTCAAGCATCTGATTGTTTGGAACTGCGACCGACTGTATACGGTGGACGGTTGGGAAAATCTTATTGACGTACCGGACGTACTCCTCAAAAAGATCCGGCTGTTGAGATTGCATGGAGTTAAGACATTCGGCGAGGTTGCTCGCATCTGGATTAAGAATTGTCGATGCTCCAAATGGGCATCTGTAAACATTTAACCGTTCTGCGCGAAACTTATAAAGCTTTGTTTTGAATGAATTCCATTGGGTGTCAATTAATGTTGATATCGCTGAAGTGCCGTAGTTTGATATCGCTCCCCCTTGGAGGTTTTCCCCGGGTGGGCAGCGGTAAGCCATGATCATTTGATTGGCAGCACGGCCGGCACTAAATTTTTGTCCCTGTATTGCGAGAAAAAAATCGATCTGAACGTTGGATTCTTTGCGAAGTAATTCAAATCCAATGTCCAGGGAGTCTGTTTCTCTCAGGAAGTTAGGGAAGTCGAGTGACGGAATCATGTCGGATGATGGAATCGGGAGGAGTGCCTGCTCGCCGAGATATTTCCAAACTTCCGATTTCTCGATTGAGATTTCGATTCCGATTCGCTGCTCTGTTCTTATTGCGCTTGAAGGTGATGGTTTTGTTTTTAGGGAAAGGTGGGGTTCGTATGCTATTGAGTCAAATGATAGCGCCTGTAATACCGTGCTTTTTCCGGAATTATTTTCGCCAAGTAGAAGATTCATTCCGGGTTGCAAGGGAATTTCGGTGGCATCAGCGAAGCTTCTATAGTTTGATATGTCTATTTTCGTTATGTACATGGCGAAATATCCGTGTCGGTAGTCCAGTCGGAGCCAAGTTCGCAATCGCCATCCCAAAAGCCGGTGCTTTCGTCGATCCTGAACCCCGGAGTTGGCCGAAGCCCGGAGACAGGTCCGGGTATCCGCATCCGAAGTGCATAGTTCCGGAGCGACAGAAAGCGAACATCGTTGGAGATTTGGAGACAATCACATGTTTCGGTCTGTCTGCCTTGTCTGGCAAGGCTTCAGTTATCTCCAAGTGTATCTCCAGAACTCCAATTTTTTGAAGACAAAGTTGGAGCTACATCTCGGAAGCATCGCGTGCGCTCACCATTCGTGTGTCGCACCTCGATCTGGGACGCCGCGCGCAAAGAATCTCCCGTGCCGCCGCTCTTCCGGCGTGCGTGCACTCGACGACGTTATAAGTCAGCCGAGGAAAACGCACTCGTCATCGGCCCAAATCATGCTCTATGCTTTGCGCTTCTTCGATTGGAACATGCATATGGATCTTGATGAGCGGACAAAGCAGCATCTGAGGATGAAGCGGCAGGAGTTGCGGTCGGGAGAACCGATTCGGATGCCCGGACCGATGGGGACGGAGACCTTTCAGCCGGCTAGGCCACATCCACATTTCGAGCTTGACGATGCAACGTTGCTCGCGATCTACCCACTACCGCGATAACGTGATCACGGGTTTAGATGGCAGGCCGTGAGGCCTGTCACAAGTTACTTTGGCCGACAGGGCTTTACGCTACATCGCGTATCCGCATAATCGTCTGCCGACTTGTGTCATACCGCTTCGCGAGACTTGCGACGCTCGCGCCGTTGGCAAGTTGTTGACGCACTTCGATTTGCTGGCGTTTGCTCAGTGCAGGCGGACGGCCCATCGCTTTCCCTTCGGCCTTTGCGCGTGTTATGCCGGCTTGCGTCCGCTCGATCAGCAGGTCGCGCTCGAACTCGGCCACTGCGTTCAATACTTGCATTGTCATACGTCCGGCCGCGCTCGTCAGATCAACACCGCCGAGTGCTAGGCAATGAATTCGGATGCCGCGTTTGGCCAAAGCCTCGACGGTCGCGCGTACGTCCATTGCGTTTCGACCAAGGCGGTCGAGTTTCGTCACGATCAACACGTCGCCTTCCTCCATTCTCAGGAGCAACTCTGCAAATCCCGGCCGCTGAGCTGCGCTGATGCTACCCGAAATGCTTTCTGCGACTATTCGGCGGTTGTCGACGGAGAACCCGGCCATCTCAATTTCTCGGAGTTGGTTGGCTGCTGTCTGATCGGTCGTGCTAACGCGGGCGTACGCGAAGGTTCGTGACATGTTGCGCACTCGTTGCGTACGAAAAGGATGTCCGAATAATATCCTATGTCCGAAACGTCGTGAGCCATATTTTCGGACATATGTGATCGCCTATGTCCGAAAGGGTTCGGTTTCGGACATGCAGGCTATGTTGGAGTTTGGGAGCTTTGCGCCTGACTGCTTAGGTACCTTGCGCGATGGGGGGCCAATGAATGCGCCTGATACCATGTCGGCAAAGGTCCCGGAGATAGAGCCAATGCCAAACCTTTGCTATTGGTCGGTGTGTTTTGCTCACCTTCAAAGAGACGATCCGAAATTCTTCGGATTCTCTGAGTATCTTGCCGCCGTTGCTCTCATGGCCTTGGCTTGGACTATTGCCGACGCACGATACAAGTTCCGCATTGCCACGGCACCCATACCGCTTGAGACGGTCACGTTTTCAGTGGTCGGCGGTGTCGGCCTGCTAACGCTGCTTACCGACTGGTGGCGTGCTGAACAATGGGTCGTTCCGGTCGGAAGAGTAATCAGCCCAGCCGGCTGGCAGGCGTTACTCGGGCTTGTTTTTCTTGCGAATTTTGTTGTCTGGGTGTACTTCGCATTCATCAAGCCGCCAATCTATGGTCGACTGAACGCTTTCCGTTTTACCCGGGAACTGTACCGCGTCGTCCTTCAAGGTTCGCAGGAGCAACTGCCAGTAATCGCAGACGAACTCGCGCGCTCTGCAGGCGCGCTAGTCCGGCATTCCTGGCAAATGGAGGAACTCGGCCTCGCAAAGGCGATGTCTCCGGTCGAGGGTAAGAAGCCAAATCGCCGCTTTCTAGTCCGCCAGTGTGCATACGAGGCGCTCCTGCTAATCGCGGATAAGAAATTTTGCCGTCAGGCTGTCATGGCGTCTCCTGTCATTGTCCTTGCATTGTTCTCGGAACTTCGCGATCAGAAGCGCTATCGGGTGCCTCTCGGCACGTTTGCAAGAAATTTTACGGCCGCTGCCATCGCAAACAAGGACTCGTTCGCATATCACGAAGTTGAGGGGTATGAGACTGGTATCGTTGGCTATGCAAAGCCCATCACAACTGCGTTGTATGGGGAGTATGTCGCAATTCAGTCGTTGGGCGAGGTATTCGATGTCCACTATGAGGAGCAATGGCAATGGGACGCAACGCAATGGAAAGCGTATTGCCGCCTGCTGCTGGTTACCGCACGTGATTACTTTGCGAGCGGCAACCTGTGGGAGTACCCGCCGGTTTTTGGTCGCGCGTTCGACGACATCGAGAATTCCGTGATGAATCTCCGTAAGCTCAATGGCGCTGCAACGGACGCATGGAAGCACGACGAAGTCAGAAAGCTTAATGTTGCGGTCAAGTTTGTACTCGAATTCATCAAGCTCATGGACGGGCACGTTGACGCGCGCCATGTGACCCTGAGGCGTCGTGAGGAGGATTATGGGAAGGATGTATGTGACTTAGTCGCGGATCTGATGTTCGAATTGATAGTCCACGCGTCGCTTATCCAGAAGCCGCGCGATCTATGCTGGTCCGTGCAGCACAACGACGTGTGGAGCAACTTTTTCGAAGGCCGATATCCGAAAGGTACCGCGGCAGAAATCGTCAGCTTCAAACTGAAGCGCCAACTGCTCAATGAAGTGACGCGAATGGATAAATTCGTGAACTACAAGAGCACCCGCGTGCTCGGAATGCTGCTCAACGTTATGGGTTTGAAGCAGCATCGCACCGAACGTAATACGGGCATGCAAGGTTTGCATCGAGCTGTCCTCAGTTGGACGGTCAGAAATTACGCTCGTCTTGCGGAGGAATCACCGCACGTAATGGAAACGGTGTTGTTCGCTGGATTGACCTATGACCCGGATGGGCCAAGTCTTATCTATACCCGCGAACGGATTTTGGACCGTGAAGTTGTGCCGGTCGTTCTTAAGTTGAAGCGGGTAGTGGAAGATGCCGAACCGGCGAAGTAAGTCGTGAGAAAATGTGGCTCGTCGAGCCTAGGGCGGCCACCTGAAAACCGGATACCTTCACCGGCTGGCTCGGCGTTCTTCGTGAAGGCCGCACAGAAGGGTGCGCTATTGCTACGTATAAAGACACCTAGTCCAGTTCTCAAACACAAGCCACGCGCCGGTTTTCGTTCACGACGCTCGCGGCAATGTGTCAGAAGAAGCATTCTCTCTTTCGCCGCCATAGACGCAAAACACCGAGCGTCTCAGCCTTTTGCTGCGGAGGACGGTGAAAGTCCATTCGGGCGGATGCAAGACATCATTCCACGCGATGTGCCGGTTGGGGAGGCGATGGCCTTGCTGGCCGGCCTGCTCGTCAAGTGCATTGACGAGGGTGATCTGCGCACGGCGCAAGAGCTGATGAAGCATGAGTTGTTTAATAGCCGTACGTTGGAAGGCGTGGTGCTGTACGCGCGCCGTGAAACCGAATCTGCACTGCTCGAACGAATTAATGCTTTGCACGATCAGCTTGCCGAGCATGCTGAAGAGCGCGACATGTCGCAGGCGCATTTGGCGCAGCTCCAAGCTGAACAACGAGAGCGGCAAGATCAGGCCATGCGGGAAAGGCAAAAGGCCATCAAACCGGCTCAGGCTGCACGGCTTGCTGGTGCAAAGAATACAAAGATCGTCGAAGAATTTAACAGGCGTCGGCGTAGTGGTGAGGACTTTCAGGGGCGCAACGTTTGCTCAGATATTGCGGCTCGCTTCGGCGTCACGGCTGATCACGTGCGCAAGCTGAAACGGGCTTGGCTTGCCACGTGAATTGGTAAAACGCGATTCACGCAACGATAGTCTTGTTTTGAATGGTGCTAAACGCGATTGTCGATACGTCGGTCGCGTTTGGTGCTTCAAGCTCCCGTTTGTGCCGATGGTGGCACAGCTACGCTCAGGGAGCACAAATGTCCGCAAAGAACGCATTCGCAACGCAAGCCCCGGTGACTCTGCCGCTCGATGGCTTTTCCAAATGGGCCGATCTGCGTCCCTTCGTCCGCCTGTCTCGCGAGACCGTCCGCAAGCTTGAGCGGGAGGGGCGCTTCCCGCCCGCAATCCGTCTGACTCTGCGTTGCACTGTTTTTGACAACAGAGAGACCCATCGTTATCTCGCTGATCCGCTGAACTATCGTGCCGCTGATGTCGCGGGCAATGTGACGGAGGGCGCGTGATGACGAACGCAACGAATGCACGTGCAGTGGCGCGTGAAACCAAAAAGCAAGCCGACGCGGAGTTCTACGATTGTGAACTCTCTCGCCTGCACGAACTGTTTAGCGACGTGCTCCAGTGTACGGAGCAGGGTGTGCGGCGCGATGCCGCATGCATGATCGTTACCGCTGCTGGCGTCTTCGAGCGCGACGCGGTTCGGATGCCGACGCGCGCCAAGCATGCCGTCCGGCTGCTGAAGGAAGCCATTTTCATGCTCGATCCGAAGGTGGCGGCATGATCGTCCGCCAAAGTCACTTTGATGGCTCGGGACGATGGTTGCGTGACGGCCGCTCCGGCTCGCGCCCACCTCGATTTGCGCATCCGGGCCGTGCGCAGTATCCTGTGGGCGTCGCTGAGACAACGGCGACCGGGTTTGGCGACCCGAGAATCAAACGGCGGACGACCGCCTCTGTGCGGTTTTTTTACGTCCGTATGCCTTCGCGCGCCTCTACGATCAATGGGCGGGCCTTGGTAGGGCGACCTTCGGGTCGGCCGGTTTCCGTTTGTACCGGTTCGCCAACCCTGCCTTGCGCCCGCTCACCCCATTTGGCGATGGGGAGCGGGGTTCAACCCGCAACAAACGGAGGTCGCACCCAATGCGCCAGTCCACGCACGCCCATACCGGGCCGCAATCCCATCTCATTCAATCCATCGTCCGCGCAGCGCTGCGCGACGCGGCAACCGCCAACACGTATCAAGACGCACTCGACGCAACCGGTGCGGCACTGGCCGCAATCGCAGCGCTCGTCCGTGCGGAGGTGCGTCATGGCTGAGCTGCGCTGCAAGATTGGCGACCTGGCGATCGTCACGAAGTGCGATGCGCGCTCGCGTATCGGCATGCTGGTTGAGGTGGCATCGGCTCGGCCGACGCCCGACCACGATTGGCGTGTGCGGATTTTGGGCGGCCCCGTCTCGGGGCGTAGCGTCTGCGGTCGCCGGTCTGGCGATTTCGCGCACGCGGCCGTCTTTGACTGGAACCTCACGCCGATTCGCGGCGAAGCGGAGCTGGATTGCGCGATCGACGTCCGGCACCTCCTCGCGTCGATTCTGGAGGTGCGCCATGTCTAAATACCGCCTGCCGAACGAAGTCACGATGATCGCCATGTGTGCGGCCCATCAATTCGCCCAGCTCGAAGCCCTGTTCGATGCTGTCCGTTCGCATCTTGCGGAGGGCACCTACGAGCGAGCGCTCGTCGACATGGGGCAAAGCGTTGCGAGCCGCTATTCGGCCGAAATGCGCCGTACTGCGCAGCCGGAGGTGTGCCATGACTGACCAGCGCATCCGAACCGCGGTTGTCGACGGATTCGACAATGCACCGCCGCTGGATACCGGCGCACCGATCGAGCTGCAATTCGCCGTCGACCTTGGCGCGATCTGCGCCGACGCATGGCTCGACCTGAAAGGCGAAGTGCGGCTGCACGACTACGCGGCCCATCAAGCCGCCGCCTTTGCGCGCGGCATGGAAGCCGCCATGCAGGACGCAGGCGACGTCGACGCGCACCGCGTGACGATCAGCCGCCAAGCGTTCGCGGCCGGCCTGATGGGGCGGGTGCAGCAACACCTGTTTGCGGCGCTCGGCCTTGTCACGCGCGAACCGCGCACGACGCACTGAGGGGCCGCCATGGCAAAGACGAACAAGAATGCCGTGCAACCGCTCGCGTCGCACTTCGTGGCCGAGGTGAACCGGCCGGACGGCAACCGCATCGGCACGCGCATCAGCGATGCAATGGAGCTGCTGGACAGCCTGCATTGGGCGGCCGACAAGGCCATGTCCGATGACGACTACTGGCTTGTCCTGAGCCTGTTCCGCGCGTCCCTTCCGTCGATCGGCGCGGCGCTGGAGGCGGCCAATGACGCCCTTGGCGAATCGCGGCTCGGCCGCTACGTCTACAGCAACGACGTCACGGCCGGCGGGGCCGTTCTGTCGGTGCCTCGCGCGGCCGGCTGACGCTGCGGCGCTAGGCATCATCGAATCATTCAATTCTTCGCGCGTCGGGTAGCTGCTTGCCCGATATGGACTACTAATCGGAAGCCAACCGATGCGCGTCCAGTGGGAACCTATGAGTAACGCACCCATGTCCGAATTCGAGCGGGCGAGAGTCGCGCTCGGCTATGTCCCGCCCGACGATCGCGATACGTGGCGTCAGGTGGGGATGGCGCTCAAGGCCGAGTTTGACGAGGAGGGCTTCGCCCTCTGGAACGAATGGAGCCAAGGCGCGCAGAACTACAACGGCAAGGACGCGCGTGATGTGTGGAAGTCGTTCAAGGGCGGCAAGATCACCATCAACACGCTGTTTCACCTCGCCAAGGCCGGCGGCTTCGATCCGCGCGCGCATCGGGCCAAGCCCGTCGATCCAGCGGAGCGCGAGCGGCAGAAGGCCGAGCGCGCGGCCCGCGAAGCGGCCGAGCTGGCCGAGCTGACCGAGAAACAGCAAGCCGCGTCGGAGCTTGCCGAATCGATCTGGTCGGCGGCTGAGCCCGCGCCGGCCGATCATCCGTATCTCGTTCGCAAGCGCATCCCGGTCGACGCGCTGCGCGTCTATCGCGGCGGCTTGTGCATCGGCACGGCTGCGTGCGACGGCGCACTCGTCATCCCGGCGCGTGACGCGGACGGTAAGCTGTGGACGCTGGAGTTTGTCCTGACGGACGGCCAAAAGCGCTATCTGCCGAACGGCCGCAAGGCGGGCTGCTTCTCGCTGATCGGCGGTCCGCTATCTTCCGCGCCGTCCACGCTGCTGATTGGCGAGGGTTACGCCACGTGCGCGACGCTCGCGGCCGCGACCGGATATCCGGCCGCTGTCGCTTTCGACGCCGGCAACCTGCACGCCGTGACGACGGCGCTGCGCGGCCAGTATCCGGCCGCTCGTATCGTCGTATGCGCCGATGACGACCACACGACGAAGGGCAATCCGGGCGTGACGAAGGCTCGCGCGGCGGCCGAGGCTGTCGCCGGCATCGTCGCGGTGCCCGACTTCGGTCCGAATCGCCCGGCAGCCGGCACCGACTTCAACGACCTGGCTGCGCACCTCGGCCCGGATGCGGTAGCCGCCGCCGTGCGCGCTGCGCTCGCGCCGACCGGCTCGGCGGATGCCGGCAAGGGCAAGCCCGCTCCAGCCGCCGCGAAGCCCACCAAGCGCCCCAAAACGGCCCGCGCTCAGGACGGCAAGTCTCGGTTCGTTGTCGACGACAAGGGCGTGTGGTTTCACGGCTTCAACAATCAGGGCGATCCGCTGCCGCCGCATTGGGTCAGCACGCGGATCGACGTGATTGCGGAGACGCGCAACGAGATGAACAGCGAGTGGGGCTACCTGCTCGAATTTACCGATCGCGACGGCATCCTGAAACGATGGGCGGTTCCGGCCGGCCTCTTTGCCGGCGACGGTACGGAACTGCGCCGCATGCTGCTCGACATGGGCGTGAAGCTCGGCGTCACGCAGATCGCCCGCACGCAGATCGCGAACTATGTGCAGATGGCGCAGCCGGACGAGCGTGTGCGCTGCGTGCCGCGCGTCGGCTGGCATCACGGCGCGTTCGTGCTGCCTGACCGCGTCATCGGCACCGGCAAAGAGGCGTTGATCTATCAGGCCGATACGCCGATCCAGAGCCAGTTCAAGGAGCGCGGCACGCTGGACGACTGGCAACGCGAGGTCGCAGCCTACTGCGTCGGCAATAGCCGCCTGCTGTTCTGCGTCGCAACCGCCTTCGCTGGTCCGTTGCTGCACTTCTCTGGGCTTCAGTCGGGCGGCTTCCACCTGCTCGGCACAACGTCGAAAGGCAAGTCGACGGGCGGCGTCATCGCCGCGTCCGTGTTCGGCTCGCCGGACTATGTGCGGAGCTGGAAGGCAACCGACAACGCCCTCGAAGCCGTCGCCACGCAGCATAGCGACGCGCTGCTGATTCTCGATGAAATCGGGCAAGTCGAGCCGCGCTTGGTTGGCGATGTGATCTACATGCTTGCGAACGAGTCGGGCAAGGCCCGCGCGTCGCGTAGCGGCTCGGCAAAGCCGGTCCTCACGTGGCGGCTGCTGTTCCTGTCGAACGGCGAAAAGAGCGTGTCCGCGCTGATGGCCGAGGGCAACAAGCCGATGAAAGGCGGTATCGAGGTGCGCTTGCCCGCGATCCCGGCCGAGGTCGGCGAAATGGGCGTCGTGGAGAAGCTGCACGGCTTCCCGACGCCGGCCGCGCTGATCGAGCATCTAGAACGGCACGCCGGCATGCACTACGGCACGGCCGGCCCCGCGTTCATCGAATGGGCGTCGTCGCAGGCCGGCGAGCTGGCCGAGCATCTGCGCATGCGCGTCGACGAGCTGGTCGGGCAATGGGTGCCGGACGGTTCGCATTCGCAGGTCGCGCGTGTCGCAAAGCGGTTCTGCCTTGTTGCGGTGGCCGGCGAGCTGGCGACGGCGCACGGCCTGACCGGCTGGCCGCAGGGCGAAGCGGTCGAGGCCGCGCGTCGCTGCTTCGAAGGCTGGCTCGAACTGCGCGGCGGCACCGGCAACTCGGACGAGGCGGAAGCCGTGCGGCAGGTACAGCATTTCCTCGCCGCACACGGCGACAACCGTTTCGTGTGGATGAACCGGGCGCAGGACGACCATCGTCCGAACGTGCCGCATCGAGCGGGCTTCAAGCAGCACGTGAAGCGCGACGAGCGGCGCACGCCCATCGCCTCCGATCGCGAGTATTACGCCGAGTTCGGCGGCAAGATGAGCGCCGACGATGCCGAAAGCGTCGAGACGGAATACCTGATCGAAGCGGCCGTGTTCCGCAAGGACGTGTGCGCCGGCTTCGATCACAAGATCGTCGCCAAGGCACTGATGAAGCGAGGCGTGCTGATGCCGCGTAGCGACGGCTATCCGTACCGGCAGGAGTACATCCCCGGTCACGGGAAATTCATGGTCTACCGCGTGTTGCCGTCCATCTTCACGCTTGAGCTATGAAATGCACCGCCGCCGTCCGGGAGGGCGGTGGCGGGCATTCCTTTGCGCGGCATTTTTGGGCGGTGCGTCAAAGTTACTTTGAGCGATACGCTCCAGACGGAACCGGGCGGGCGGCTGCCGCGAATCTTGCCTCAACCGTAACAATCCAGCCCGGTTTATCTCCAGTATCTCCAGCGTTCTCCAAATCGTTTGGAGACACACGAAGCCTTACCCCACAAGGCTTTGCGGCCGATTCAGGCGTTTATCTCCAAATCTCCAACTCGTTTTGTACTGAGCGGACAGGCGTCGATCGCCTGTATCGATCGCGAAGCCAGACGGGGCGCGGCTCTCCGGGATTTGAGGTGCTTCGCCAACGCGTTTTTGAGGGGGGTGTCCGCGATGCGCCCCGATCGGGCATTGTTGCGCCGGCCGCAAGTGTCGGGGCGGGCGGAAAGCGGGGGACCCTGCGTCTAGGGCAAAGACGCGGGGGCTCACACCCGCGTGTTTTTCCTACTCCCGGTCCGCCTAAGGGGGGTCATATTCATACCGAAATGCAGGGAGCCGGCAGTGCAGTGCCAACTCTGAAAAGTCGGTGGGAGGTGCGCGACAAGGGGGGCATATCGTCGCGGAGGGTGTCGGGCTAGCAGGGGATGACGCCTGCTATGATCATCGGAAATCAACGGCGGCAAGAGAGACCAAATGGTGACGAGAAAAGCCCAGCCCGCACAACCTCGGCAGGCCAACCTTACGCCCGATCAGATGCGGGCCGCGATTCCGAAACTTGAGCGCAGAATCGCCGAATTGAGGGACTTCGATCCGACGACGGTCAACGCACGGAATGATCCACGAATCGGTGTCATGGATAAAAAACTGGAGCAGACAATAGCCGACGTTTTCGGCGTCGATACCGTCGAGTTCTCCCGGTATCGACCGCGCAGTATCGACAGAGGCAACATCTACTTCGGGTCCGAGCTTCCGCTGCATGAGGTGCGACAAGGCCTCAACTTGGGTAAAGCCGAGCAGACGGCTAACCTGCAAAGCATCATCGACCTATTCAAAGAAAACCTAGAAGACGGGGCGGAAACGCCCGCGAGTAAGGCACGCCGTAGTTTCGGTGATCTTGATCTACATGCGGACATAGCGCGCGAGTGTTCGAAGCTTTTCGAGGACGGCCATTATGCACAGGCGGTCGAAACCGCGTGCAAGGTGCTGGATATGCTGGTGCAGTTCCGAAGTATGCGTCCGGATGTGACCGGTACGGCGCTAATGCGCTTGGTCTTCAGCCCGAAAGCGCCAATCCTCAAATTCAATGATCAACAAAACGACAGCGAAAAGAGCGAGCAGGAGGGGATGATGCACCTGTACGAAGGGGCGATGATGGCGCTTCGCAATCCACGTGCACATGGCATTACCCAAGATCACCCGGAGCGCGCAGTCGAGTACCTAAGCTTCGTTAGCATGTTGGCAAAGGCGCTGGATAGAACGCAACGGGCGTAACGCAGCAATCGCGACGTTGAGCAACAGGCGTCTCGGAGTTCGGTGAGTCATTAAAGAGTGCGCACTTCCATCGATGGGGTTGAAGGAAAGGCGTGCGCGAAGTGATGTGGGCGGCCCCGTTCCGCTATCGGGCTGATGCGATGTGCAGGACCTCCGCCCCCGTCGTGAGGCGGTCGAGGTGATCGCTCCATGCCTGCATCATTCGCCGACGTTCCGGCAGGTATTCAGCGTGGACATACGCGGCTGTCACCTGATTGCGCTCGGCGTGTGCCATTTGGCGCTCTACAACGTCCCGGCCGAAGCCAAGTTCACGCAGAGCCGTAGCCGCCAGCCCTCGAAAGCCGTGCCCGGTCATCCGCGACTTGTAGCCCATGCGATAGAGCGCATAGAGCATCGTGTTGTTCGAAATGTGGCTCCGGCCTTGCACGCTGTAGAACACGAATCGATGCTGGCCATTGAGCGCGCGAAGCTGGGCGAGCACGTCGAGCGCCTGCCGCGATAGGGGCACGATGTGCGGGTCGCGCATCTTCATGCGTTCAGGCGGAATGCGCCATTCCGCTGCGGGCTCGTCAAACTCTGACCACTCTGCACGGATCATTTCCGTTGTCCGCACGAAGGTCAGAGCCATCAAGCGGAGCGCGAGCCGGGTAACAAGGTCGCCTTGGTAGGCGTCAATGTCGCGCATGAGTTGCGGAATCTCTGTCGCCTTGACGCGGGCCATGTGCTGCACGCCGGGACCTTTCTTCAAGACCGTCTGCGCATCGATGTCGGCCGCCGGGTTCCTGGAACATCGTCCCGTCATGATCCCATACTGGAAGACCGCGCGAGAGCGCTGGAGAATCCGCTTCGCTGTCTCGCGCACTCCGCGCGCCTCGACCTCGCGAACGATGCTGAGCATCTGCGGCGAGTCGATCTCAGTGATCGGGCGAGGGCCGATCTTCGGGAACACGTCGACCTCAAGCGAATTCAGCACCTTCTCTGCGTAGCCGTCGCTCCAGCCCGGGCGCTGGGAGTCGAACCACTCGCGGGCTACCGCTTCGAATGAGTTGGCCGCCGCGATCTCGGCGGCCCGCCTTGCGTCCTTCTTCGCCTCGCCCGGATCGATGCCGGCCGCGATCTGCTCGCGGGCCTCATCGCGCTTCTTCCGTGCAGTCGCGAGCGTGACGGCCGGATAGACGCCGAGGGCGAGCGTCTTCTGCTTGCCAAGGAAGCGATAGGACAAGCGCCAATACTTCGCGCCGTTCGGTTGGACGAGCAAGAACATCCCGTTGCCGTCCGTGAGTTTGTACGGGGCCGCGCTGGCCTTCGCGTTGCGCACCTGTATGTCAGTGAGAGGCATTGTTGGTATCTGTGTTGTTGGTATCTGCTGATACCAACAAAAATACCAACACTTTCTCTGGCTGTCACTGAGCAACGTTGGGTAACGATGGGCGCGAGAAGGCCGCCAGACGGGCTTAAACGGGCGATTTCTTGTGAATCTTGGGGATGGTTGGGAGCATGACTGGTCCCCCCGACAGGAATCGAACCTGTATCTAGCGCTTAGGAGGCGCTTGTTCTATCCATTGAACTACGGGGAGAGCCAAGTCCGGGCATTCGCGCAAGAGATGGCGAACCGGACGGCGGTGTGGACAGCGCGCAGAGTATAGCAAACGCGCGGCGCGTCGGCGGCTTGGAATGCACACCGACGCGCGCATCGCGTAGTCGACCGCGATCGGAACGGAAAATCAGAAATCGACGACGACGAAATCTTCCTTGCCCACGTCGCACAGCGGGCAGCGCCAGTCGGCGGGAATGTCGGCGAAACGGGTGCCGGCGGCGATGCCTTCGTCGGGCAGGCCTTCCGCTTCGTTGTAGACCCACCCGCAAATCAGGCAGACCCAGCTCTGGTATTCGGTTACTTCGCTCATGTTGCGCTCGGGACAATGAAAATTCGGCGATGCCGTCCGCAGCCTCGCCGGCGGACGAAAGGCGCAATGGTACCGGAATTTCGCCGAACACCTGCGCAACGTCGTTTTAAACGTACGCATCGCGAACAACCGACGCCGGCGCGTCGACCGGGCACGCGGTGTATGCTTCGTGGGCCTGTCAATCAGAAGGAGGTAACGATGCTCAACAGAAAGTGGATCGCGGGTGCAGTCTGTGTCGCGGCGCTGGCCGTGTCGACGCTCGCGCGCGCCGAAGCGCGTGTGTTCTTCGTCGAGCCGCAGGACGGCGCGACGGTGTCGAGCCCCGTGCACGTGAAATTCGGTCTCGAAGGCATGGCGCTCAAGCCGGCCGGCGACATGACCCCGGATACCGGTCACCATCATCTGCTGATCGACGGCAAGCCGGTGCCGAAGGGCGACGTGATCCCGGCGACCGAGCATTCGCTGCATTTCGGCAAGGCCCAGACCGAAACCGACGTGAAGCTGCCGCCCGGCCAGCACACGCTGACGCTGCAGCTCGGCGACGGCGCGCACCGTTCGTACGGCCCCGAAATGAGCTCGACGATCACGGTCAACGTGAAATAACGAAATAACCGTGCATCCCGCGCAGGCGCCCGATGCGCCGCGCGCGGGATCTGCCGATCGGTCGGCCGCGGGCATCCGGCCGGTATTCGGTCGTTTTCGCGGGCACGCAAACCGCGGCCGGCATCCGCACCGGAAACCGGCCGCAATCCGCTCACGGCGCCGCGCCGACGCGCGTCGACCGCCGCCCGCGGCCTTCGTCCGTCCGGCCGAGCCGATACCGGCCGCCGCGACCGGTACAATGGGCGCTTCCGATTTCTCTCATCGCCGTCTTCCCATGTCGCTCTATTCCATTACCGGCGCGCAGCTCGCGTTCGGTCACGTCGCGTTGCTCGATCACGCGGATTTCTCGCTGGAGGCCGGCGAGCGCGTCGGCCTGATCGGCCGCAACGGCGCGGGCAAGTCGTCGCTGCTGAAGATCGTCGCCGGCCTCGCGAAGGCCGACGACGGGCTGGTCACGCGCCAGCAGGAGCTCGTGACCGTCTACGTGCCGCAAGAGCCCGAATTCGAGGCGGGTGCGACGGTGTTCGACGCGGTCGCGTCGGGGCTGGCGCACACGCGCGAACTGCTCGAAGAATACGATTCGATCGCGCACCGCCTCGCGGAGATACCGGAGGGCGCTGAGCACGATGCGCTGCTCGCGCGGATGAACGCACTGCAGTCGTCGCTGGACGCGCACGACGCATGGAACTGGCGCACGCGCGTATCGATGACGCTCGCGCAGATCGGCCTGCAGGACGGCGACGCCCGCGTCGACGCGCTGTCGGGCGGGATGCAGAAGCGCGTCGCGCTGGCGCGCGCGCTGGTGCTGCAGCCCGACGTGCTGCTGCTCGACGAACCGACCAACCACCTCGACTTCGACGGCATCCGCTGGCTCGAAGAGCTGCTCGTCGCGCAGCGCGCGGGCCTGCTGTTCATCACCCACGATCGCGCGTTCCTCGACCGCGTCGCGACGCGCATCGTTGAGCTCGATCGCGGCCGGCTGCTGTCGTATCCGGGCAATTTCTCCGCGTACCAGACGCGCAAGGCGCAACAGCTCGAAGTCGAGCGCGTGGAGAACGAGAAATTCGACAAGCTGCTCGCGCAGGAAGAAGTGTGGATCCGCAAGGGCGTCGAAGCGCGCCGTACGCGCAGCGTCGGCCGCATCGCGCGGCTCGTGCAGATGCGCAACGAGCGCGCCGAGCGCCGCAATGCGCAGGGCAACGTGAAGCTCGACGTCGCGCAGGGCGAGAAGTCCGGCAAGATCGTCGCGGAGCTGACCGACGTGACGAAGCGTTACGGCGGCCGCACGGTGGTCGACCGTTTCTCGACGACGGTCATGCGCGGCGACAAGATCGGCTTCGTCGGCCCGAACGGCGCCGGCAAGACGACGTTGCTGAAGCTGATCCTCGGCGACCTGAAGCCCGACGAAGGCACGGTGCGCACCGGCACGAACCTGCAGGTCGCGTATTTCGACCAGATGCGTGCGCAGCTCGACCAGGAGAAGAGCCTCGCGGATACGATCAGCCCCGGCAGCGAATGGGTCGAGATCGGCGGCGTGCGCAAGCACGTGATGAGCTATCTCGGCGATTTCCTGTTCGCGCCGGAACGCGCGCGCTCGCCGGTGAAGTCGCTGTCGGGCGGCGAGCGCAACCGGCTGCTGCTCGCACGTCTGTTCGCGCGTCCGGCCAACGTGCTGGTGCTCGACGAACCGACCAACGACCTCGACATCCCGACGCTCGAACTGCTCGAAGAGTTGCTCGCCGACTACGACGGCACGGTGTTGCTCGTCAGCCACGATCGCGCGTTTCTCGACAACGTCGTGACGTCGGTGATCGCGGCCGAGGGCGACGGCAAGTGGCGCGAATACGTCGGCGGCTTCACCGACTGGCAGATCCAGAGCGCCCGCTCGGAGCAGCTCGCGCAGCAGGAGGCGGCGAAGCGCGCGGTCAAGGAAGCAGCGCCCGCGAAGGACGAGCCGGCGAAGAGCGCGGCGGGCCGCAACGCGCAGCGCACGGTGAAGCTGTCGTTCAACGAGCAGCGCGAACTCGATTCGCTGCCGGAGAAGATCGCCGCGCTCGAAGCGGAGCAGAAGACGATCAACGCGCAGCTCGAGGACGGCTCGATTTTCGCGAAGGATCCGCAGGAGGGCACGCGCCTGACCGAGCGGTTCGCGGCGATCGACGACGAACTGCTCGCCGCGCTCGAACGGTGGGAAACGCTCGAGGCGAAGCGCAAGCCGGCGTGACGCATGCGGCGCGCGCCGATCCCGCGATTGGCGCGCCACGCGGAACCAGTAAAATACCGCGCGTTCAGGGGCGCGCCGCGCACGCCGCGCGCCCGCTTTCGGAGCAGTCCAAGCACACCGTTGTTTCGATTCGCTTTTTTACGGAACTCAACGTTTTGTCCACGACGTTATCCACACGAGGTGTGGACAACGTCCCGATGAATGACGAAATTCAGCGCCTATGTCAACGAAGAAACCCAGCGCGGCCTATAGCGAAGCATCGATCAAGGTGCTCAAGGGTCTCGAGCCGGTCAAGCAGCGGCCCGGCATGTACACCCGTACCGAAAATCCGCTGCACATCATCCAGGAAGTCATCGACAACGCGTCCGACGAGGCGCTCGGCGGCTACGGCAAGCAGATCACGGTCACGCTGCACGCCGATCAGTCGGTGTCGGTCGAAGACGACGGCCGCGGCATCCCGTTCGGCATGCACCCCGAAGAAGGCGTGCCGGTCGTCGAGATCGTGTTCACGCGCCTGCATGCGGGCGGCAAGTTCGACAAGGCCGCCGGCGGCGCGTATACGTTCTCGGGCGGCCTGCACGGCGTCGGCGTGTCGGTGACGAACGCACTCGCGACGCGTCTCGACGTGACGGTCTGGCGCGACGGCAAGATCGCCGAGCTCGGCTTCGCCGACGGCGACGTCGTGAAGCCGCTCGCGACGCAAGCCGCGGGCCGCAGCGAGAAGAAATCCGGCACGCGCGTGCAGGTGTGGCCGAATCCGAAGTACTTCGATTCGCCGAACCTGCCGCTCGGCGAGCTGCAGCGCCTGCTGCGCTCGAAGGCCGTGCTGCTGCCGGGCGTCGAGGTCGTGCTCGTCAACGAAAAGACCGGCGAGCGTCAGACGTGGAAGTACGAAGACGGTCTGCGCGGCTACCTGCTCGACGAAATGAACGGCAGCGAGCTCTTGATCCCGCTGTTCGAAGGCGAGCGTTTCGCCGATTCGCGTTCGACCGACGAAACCTTCGCCGAGGGCGAGGGCGCGTCGTGGGTCGTCGCATGGAGCGAGGAAGGCTCGCTCGTGCGCGAGTCGTACGTGAACCTGATCCCGACGCCGGCCGGCGGCACGCACGAGTCGGGCCTGCGCGACGGTCTCTATCAGGCGGTGAAGAGCTTCGTCGAGCTGCACAATCTGCAGCCGAAGGGCGTGAAGCTGCTCGCGGAAGACGTGTTCGCGCGCGTGTCGTTCGTGCTGTCCGCGAAGGTGCTCGATCCGCAGTTCCAGGGGCAGATCAAGGAGCGGCTGAACAGCCGCGACGCGGTGAAGCTCGTGTCGTCGTTCTCGCGTCCGGCGCTCGAACTGTGGCTGAACCAGCACGTCGAGCACGGCAAGAAGCTCGCGGAGCTCGTGATCAAGCAGGCGCAGGCGCGCACGCGCGCGGGCCAGAAGGTCGAGAAGCGCAAGAGCTCGGGCGTCGCGGTGCTGCCGGGCAAGCTGACCGATTGCGAGACGGAAGATATCGCGCGCAACGAATTGTTCCTCGTCGAGGGCGACTCGGCGGGCGGCTCCGCGAAGATGGGCCGCGACAAGGAATACCAGGCGATCCTGCCGCTGCGCGGCAAGGTGCTGAACACGTGGGAAACCGAGCGCGACCGCCTGTTCGCGAACAACGAGGTGCACGACATCTCGGTCGCGATCGGCGTCGATCCGCACAGCCCGGACGACTCCGTCGACCTGTCGAACCTGCGCTACGGCAAGATCTGCATCCTGTCGGACGCGGACGTCGACGGCTCGCACATCCAGGTGCTGCTGCTCACGCTGTTCTTCAAGCATTTCCCGCAATTGATCGAGCGCGGCCATGTCTATGTGGCGCGCCCGCCGCTGTTCCGCGTCGACGCGCCCGCGCGCGGCAAGAAGCCCGCGCAGAAGCTCTATGCGCTCGACGACGGCGAGCTCGAAGCGATCCTCGACAAGCTGCGCAAGGACGGCGTGCGCGACACGCAGTGGAGCATCAGCCGCTTCAAGGGCCTCGGCGAAATGAGCGCCGAGCAGCTGTGGGACACGACGATGAACCCGGATACGCGCCGCCTGATGCCGGCGAAGCTCGGCGAGCTCGACTACGAGGCGACCGTCGCGCGGATGACGATGCTGATGGGCAAGGGCGAGGCAGCCGCGCGGCGCGGCTGGCTCGAGGAAAAGGGCAACGACGTCGAAGCGGACATTTAAGCGGACCTGCCGCGCGGCCGGGCATGACGCCCGGCCCGGCCTCACGCCACTTACGAATACGGAATTCAGATGGACGACAATACTTCCGATCTCTTTGCCAGCCCCGACGCGCCGGAGAGCGACGCGCTGACGCTCGGCAACTACGCGGAGCAGGCGTATCTCAGCTACGCGGTCAGCGTCGTGAAGAGCCGCGCGCTGCCCGACGTGTGCGACGGCCAGAAGCCGGTGCAGCGCCGGATTCTCTACGCCATGAACGAAATGGGCCTTGGCCCCGACGCGAAGCCGGTGAAGTCGGCGCGCGTGGTCGGCGACGTGCTCGGTAAATACCATCCGCACGGCGATCAGTCGGCGTACGACGCGCTCGTGCGTCTCGCGCAGGATTTCTCGTTGCGCTATCCGCTGATCGACGGGCAGGGCAACTTCGGCTCGCGCGACGGCGACGGCGCGGCGGCGATGCGTTACACGGAAGCGCGCCTCACGCCGATCGCGAAGCTGCTGCTCGACGAGATCGACCAGGGCACGGTCGACTTCATGCCGAACTACGACGGCTCGTTCGAGGAGCCGAAGACGCTGCCGAGCCGCATGCCGTTCGTGCTGCTGAACGGCGCGTCGGGCATCGCGGTCGGCCTCGCCACCGAAATCCCGTCGCACAACCTGCGCGAAGTGGCGGCCGCGGCGGTCGCGCTGATCCGCAATCCGAAGCTCACGCACGCGGAGCTGATGAACCTGATTCCCGGTCCGGATTTCCCCGGCGGCGGCCAGATCATCTCGAGCGACACCGAAATCTCGGCGGCGTACGAAACGGGCCGCGGCAGCCTGAAGGTGCGGGCGAAGTGGAAGATCGAGGATCTCGCGCGCGGCCAGTGGCAGCTCGTCGTGACCGAGCTGCCGCCGAACACGTCGGGCCAGAAGGTGCTCGAGGAAATCGAGGAGCTGACCAACCCGAAGCTCAAGCTCGGCAAGAAGACGCTGACGCCCGAGCAGCTCAACACGAAGAAGGCGATGCTCGACCTGCTCGACGCGGTGCGCGACGAGTCGGGCAAGGAAGCGGCGGTGCGGCTCGTGTTCGAGCCGAAGTCGCGCACGATCGACCAGACGGAATTCGTGAACACGCTGCTCGCGTACACGAGCCTCGAATCGAACGCGACGCTGAACCTCGTGATGATCGGCGCCGACGGCCGGCCGGGCCAGAAGGGCCTGCTGACGATCCTCGACGAATGGGTGAAGTTCCGCCAGCTGACGATGACGCGTCGTTGCCGCCATCGTCTCGCGAAGGTCGACGACCGCATCCACATCCTCGAAGGGCGGATGATCGTCTTCCTGAACATCGACGAGGTGATCCGCATCATCCGCGAGTCCGACGAGCCGAAGGCCGCGCTGATGAGCGCGTTCGGGCTCAGCGAGCGGCAGGCCGAGGACATCCTCGAAATCCGCCTGCGCCAGCTCGCGCGGCTCGAGAAGATCAAGATCGAGAAGGAGCTCGAAGCGCTGCGCGACGAGAAGGCGAAGCTCGAGGAACTGCTCGCGAACGAAAGCGCGATGAAGCGGCTGATGATCAAGGAGATCGAGGCCGACGCGAAGCAGTACGGCGACGATCGCCGCACGCTGATCCAGCAGGAAAAGCGCGCGACGTTCGAGGCGAAGGTGGTCGACGAGCCGGTCACGGTCGTCGTGTCGCAGAAGGGCTGGGTGCGTGCGCTGAAGGGCCACGGGCTCGACCCGGCCGGCTTCACGTTCAAGGCGGGCGATCACCTGTACGCTGCCTTCCAGTGCCGCACGCCGGATCGGCTGATCGCGTGGGGCAGCAGCGGCCGCGTGTATTCGGTCGACGTGTCGGTGCTGCCGGGCGGGCGCGGCGACGGCGTGCCGGTCACGTCGCTGATCGAGCTCGAGTCGGGCTCGCACCTGATGCACTACTATGCGGCGCCGGCCGACCAGCAACTGCTGCTCGCGTCGAGCAACGGCTTCGGCTTCCTCGCGAAGGTCGGCGACATGGTGAGCCGCGTGAAGGCCGGCAAGTCGTTCATGACCATCGACGCGGGCGCGGTGCCGCTCGCGCCGATGCCGGTGCTGCCGAACGCGACGCAGGTCGCGTGCCTGTCGAGCGGCGGTCGCTTGCTCGTGTTCGGGATGGACGAGATGAAGACGTTGTCCGGCGGCGGGCGCGGCGTGATCCTGATGGCGCTCGACGACAAGGAAACGCTCGTGCAGGCGCTGGCGATCGATCCGGCGGGCGTCGTGCTGATCGGCACCGGCCGCGGTGGCAAGGCGCAGGACGACACGCTGTCGTACGCCGGGCTCGCGCCGCACATCGGCAAGCGCGCACGCAAGGGCCGCGCGCCGGAGACGAAGCTCAAGGTCGTCAACGAGTTGCGTCCGCTGCTCGGCTGACGCCGCGCGCGGTCGCCCGGTTCAGCCGCGCTCGAAGGCCGCACGTCCGCTTCGGCGGGCGTGCGGCTTTTTCTTTTCGGCGCGGGGATGCGGGTAAGCAAGCGTGGCGTTGTCACGCGGAACTTGCAAAATAATGTGAAATCGCGCCGAGGGCCTGAACCGCGACGCAGCCGGCGGGTCGAACGTCGCTTGATGCCGCGTGCGACGCGGCCGTTCGTTGCACCCCACTCATCACAGGATCGTCCCCATGTCCCACGCCGTTGCCGTCGCGCTGTTTCTTCACCTGCTGGCCGTCGCCGTGTGGGTGGGCGGGATGGTCTTCGCCAACTTCTGCCTGCGCCCGGCGCTGTCCGACCTGTCGCCGCAGCTCCGGTTGCCGCTGATCGAAGGCGTGTTCGGCCGCTTCTTCAACTGGGTGTCGGGGGCCGTGATCGTGATCCTGCTGTCCGGCGGGTTCCTGTTGACGAGCTTCGGCGGGGCGCACGCGACGTGGTCGTTGCATGCGATGGCCGGGCTCGGCGTCGTGATGATGCTGATCTTCGGGCACATCCGCTTCGCGCTGTTCCCGCGCATTCGGCGTGCGGTGCAGGCGCAGAACTGGCCCGACGGCGCGCGCGCGGTGAACGCGGTGCGCCTGCTCGTCGTCGTGAACCTCGTGCTCGGCGTCGTCACGATCGGCGCGGCCGTGCTGTCGCGCGGTTTCTGAGCGGCCGGCGCCCGCCGCGGCCGCAGGCCGCCGGCCTGGCCGCATGCGCCGCTACGCGGCCAGCATCGCGTCGAGCAGCCACGAACCGGCCGGCCCGAGCGGCCGATTGCGCGACCAGACCGCGTCCACCCGCACGCGGCGCGGCCAGCCGCGCGAGCGCAGCTCGCACAGGCGGTCGCGCGCGAAGTGCTCGACCATCCAGCGCGGCAGTTCCGCCCAGCCGAACCCCAGTACGGCCATCTCCAGCAGCATCAGGTAGCTCGGCGCCAGCCAGTGCTGCGTGCCGACGACGATCCGGTCGTCGGTGCCGCGGCCTTCCGCCTTCACGTACGTATTGAGGCGCAGTTCGCGCACGTCGCGCAGCGCCGCGTGCGGCACCTCGGCGTCGCCGTATTCGGCGAGCGCGTGCGTGCGGCCCACGAACAGCCCGATCTCCGATTCCTCCGCCACCGTCGCCGCGCCGATATCGGCCGGGTAAGCCGCGCGCGCGGCCATCAGCCCGAGTTGCGCGCGGCCCTGCTGGATCAGGTCGAGCACGTCGTCGTGCTCGGCGATCTGGCATTCGAGCTCGAGCGCCGGAAAGCGCCGTTCGAGCGCCATCAGCGTCTCTTCGTAGCGCTTCGACTGGTACGTATCGGACACGACGAGCGTGAGCCGCGCTTCCTCGCCGTGCGCGAGCCGCGCGGCCGTGCGGTCGATCGCCGCGCTGGCGTCGAGCGCGCGCTGCACCTGCGGCAGCAGCGCGCGCCCGGCGTCGGTGAGCGTCGGCGTGCGCGTCGAGCGATCGAACAACTGCACGCCGAGATCGATTTCGAGGTTCGCGATCGCCTCCGATACGGTCGACTGACGCTTGCCGAGCTTGCGTGCGGCGGCCGTAAACGAGCCGAGCAGCGCCGCTTCGGCGAAGGCGAGCAGGGCTTCCGGGGCGTGGTGCATGCAGTGCTCCTGGCATCGATATATCGGTGAAACCGATGATATCAAACTGGATTCGCCCGGTATCGCCGATCAAAATGGCCGCCATGGATCAGGTCATGCCTTGGAGGACATCATGAAACAGACGAATAAAACGGTGACGGAACGCCTGCTGCACGCGCTGACGTTCGAACTGGTGGCGATCGCCTTGTGCGCGCCGATCGGCGCGTGGCTGCTCGACATGCCGGTGTCGCACGTCGGTGTGCTGACGGTGATGGTGTCGCTGATCGCGATGGCGTGGAACATGACCTTCAACGCGCTGTTCGACCGCTTCGAGCGGCGGGCCGGGTTGTCGCGCACGCTCGGCATGCGGATCGCGCACGCGGTGACGTTCGAGCTCGGCCTCGTCGCGATGGTGGTGCCGGTTGCCGCGTGGTGGCTGAACGTGAGCCTCGTCGAGGCGCTGCTGCTCGACCTCGGCATCGTGCTGTTCTTCCTGCCTTACACGTTCTGCTTCAACCTCGCCTACGACGCGCTGCGCGCGCGCTGGATGGCACGCCGGGTCGCGGTGCAGGCCGGTTGACGGCGCCGGGCACGCCGGGCGTCGGCGGGTTGGAGGCCGCTGCCCGTCAGTGCGCGGCGGCCCACAGCCACACGCTGCACGCGACGGCGACCGTGCCGTACACGGCATAGACGGGCACCTTGAAGCGCGTGAAGCACAGCGTCGCGAAGGCGCCCGTCAGCCAGTAGACCGGGTCGGCGGGCTCGCGATGCAGGATCTTCACGACGGCGACCACGAGAAAGCCCGTCGTCGCCGCGCGCAGCAGGCGCATCCCGTGCTCGAAGCGCGAATGGCGCTTGAGCCGGAACAGGTGGTTGTGCGCGAACACGACGAGGCATCCCGACGGGATGAACAGCGCGGCAGTGGCGAGCAGCGCGCCGACCCAGCCGTCGGTCAGATAGCCGAGAAACGGCACCACGTTCAGCAACGGCCCCGGCGCGACCGGCGACAGCGCGAACGCCAGCGTGAAGTCGTGATCGGAGATGCCCGTTGCCGGCGAGACGAACAGCGTCTTGAGCACCGGCAGCGCGGAGAAGCCGCCGCCGAACAGCGTCATGCCGGCGCCCGCGAGGCGCGGCCACAGCAGCTCCGCCTGGTAATCGCCGGGCAGCGGCACCGCGAACAGCAGGACGAGCACGCCGAGCAGCACGAGCAGGCCGCGGTCGCGCTTGGACAGCGTGAAATCGACCGCGTCGCGTTGCGACGGCCCCGTCAGCCAGCCCGCTGCAAACGCGGCGAACAGAATCCCGACGAAAGCGGCCGGACTATGCGCGAAAGCGAGCAGAATCGTCGACAGCGCGGCGATCGACTGTTCGAGCCGCGTGCGCGCGAGCGAGCGCAACTGCTTGACCCACGTCACGCCGATCAACGCCGCGAGCACCATCCCGAAGTGATTGATCAGCATCGGCGCCGCGAGCGAGCGCACGAGCGGCGTCTGATAGAAGATCGCGAACAGCGTCATCAGGATCGAGAACGGCAGCACGCTCGCAATACCGGCGACCCAAGCGCCGGCGCGGCCGTGCAGCGTTTGGCCGACCTGCACGGCGACGTTGCAGCCGACGGGGCCCGGGACGAGCCACGCGAGCGCGACGAGATCGCCGAAGACGTGCGGCTCGATCCGCTGCAGCCGCTCGACGTAATGGCGTTCGAGCTGCGCCATCATCGAAAGCCCGCCCCACGAGACGGCCGAAATGCCGGCGACGACCTTGAACAAGGCCCAGAGGGATGCCGGTGCCTCTTCGACACGAGCGGGCGCTTCGACTTCGACGGTTGTCATGATTGTGTAGTTGGCGCAGGGCCGGATCTCTCGCGTATGGCCATGCCGGCGGCCAGCCGACACGTAGGCCCTCCCAATTGTCCGCCGCGCATCATGACACTGCCATGCGCGAAAACGCTAGTTAATGAACGCGACGATCGGATTGGAAAACGCAACAATTGCGAGGGCGCGCCACGGCGGCGGCGCGATGCTCAGGCGCCCGTGCTGCCGGTCGCGCGATGCGCGACGACGTTCGGATGATCGCCGCGCACGCCGAAGCGTGCGATCAGCGCGGGAATCGCATCGGCCGGCACCGGGCGCGAGAACAGGAAGCCCTGCGCCTCGATTTCGCCGAGCGTGGCCAGCCACGTGATCTGCTCCTCGGTCTCCGTGCCCTCGACGACGACGGTCAGCCCGAGCGAGCGCGCGAGATGCACGATCGACGACACCATCACGCATACGCTGCGATCGGTCGGAATCGCCTGCACGAACGAGCGGTCGACCTTCAGCGTGTCGACGGAGAAGCGATGCAGGTACGACAGCGACGAATAGCCGGTGCCGAAATCGTCGAGCGCGATCCGGATGCCGAGCTTTTTCAGCGCGACGATCTTCTCGGATACGAGTTCCGGATATTCCATCATCGCGGTTTCGGTGATCTCGATCTCGAGCCGGTTCGCGTCGATGCCGGTGTCCTGCAGCGCCTGCGAGATCGTCTCGATCAGGTCGCCGCGCCAGAACTGCACCGGCGAGATGTTGACCGCGAGCGTCAGCGTGTCGTGGCCCTCGTCGCGCCAGCGCGCGATCTGCTCGCACGCGGTGCGGATCACGAAGTCGCCGATCGGCACGATCAGGCCGGTCGATTCGGCGATCGAGATGAACTCGTTCGCGGAGATGACGCCGTGTTCCGGATGATCCCAGCGCGCGAGCGCCTCGAAGCCGGTGATATAGCGGTGCGTGAGATCGATCTTCGGCTGGTACGCGAGGAACAGTTGCCCTTCGGCGAGCGCGACGCGTAATTGCTGTTCCCAGCGCATCAGGTGGTCGGCGCGGTGCGACAGGTGCGGCGCATAAAACTGGTAGCAGTTCTTGCCGGCGTCCTTCGCGCTGTACATCGCGAGGTCGGCCTTTTTCAGCAGGTCGATCTCGCTTTCGTTCGCGACGGTGTGCAGCGCGATGCCGATGCTCGCATGCAGCACGAACGAACTGCCGCGGACGTCGAACGGCTCGCTGAACATCCGGATGATCGCTTCCGCGAGCCGCACCGCACGCCGCTCGACGTCGTCGCCCTTCATCACGACGACGAATTCGTCGCCGCCGATGCGGGCGAGCGAGCCTTCGTCGTCGACCGCATCGGCCAGGCGCGACGCGGTCATCTGCAGCACGATGTCGCCGGCGTTGTGGCCGAGCGTGTCGTTGACGGTCTTGAAGTTGTCGAGATCGATGAACAGCAGGCCGAGCCGCGACAGGCTCGCGGGCATCGACACGTCGTTGCGCAGTCCGCGCAGCGTCGCATAGCGGTTCGCGAGGCCGGTGAGCAGGTCGTATTCGGCGAGCTGCGTCATTTCGCGCTCGCGGCCGAGCAGCTTGCCGATCAGGCCCGTCGCGACGCCGAAGAACGCGAGCATCGCGAGCGTGATGAAGCTCGTCATCAGCAGGTAGACGTTGCGGGTGTGGTAGTAGTCCGCGAACTCTTCCGTCTGCGACAGCCCGACCATCACCGCGAGTGGGTAGCCGTCGAGGTGGCGGTACGACACGATGCGCGTCACGCCGTCGATCGGATCGATGATCGTGCCCGTCACGCGCTCCGCGATCGGGTAGACGCCCGACGCCGAAAACGCGCCCGGCGCGTTGCTCACCGAACCCGTGCGCCGCGCGAGCACCGCGCCCGTGTCGGACACGACCGCGATCACGCCTTCCTTGCCGATGGCCGCGTTGTTGTAGAAATCGTTCGTGAAGTAGCTCGGGTCTTCCGACACCACGACGATGCCCGCGAAGCTGCCGTCCGGGTTGTTCAGGCGCCGCGTCATCTGCAGCGTCCAGTGGCTCGACACGCGGCCGAGCACGGGCTTGCTGATGAAGAGGCGGTCGTCGTTGTGCGCGAGATGGACCTTGAAGTGCTCGCGATCGGACAGGTTGATCGGCTGCGGATGGAGTTCGGCGGTGTTCGCGAACAGGATGCCCTTCGCGTTGACGAGCGATACCTGGATCAGCGTGTCGCTCGGCACGACGCCTTTTTCGACGGCGCTCGCGAGATTGAAGCGCGCCGGCGATTTCTCGAATTCGAACTTGACGAAGCGGGTGATCTGGTCGACCTGGTGGATCGCCTTGACCGTATGCTGCTCGAGCGCGGACGACAGGATCGCAGCGGAGGCCGCCGCTTCCTTGTAGGCACTGTCCTTTTCGACGGACAGGCGCGCGATGATCACGGCCCACAGCAGCGCGAGCGCCAGCATCCCGAGCAGCGGGATGGCGAACAGCGCACGCCGGCGCGATTTGCGCGGTGCGCGCAGCGGCCGGTTCGGCGGCGTGTGGTTGGACCGGGCGGAGCTCATCGAAGAGGGCGGCGTCCTGCTCGCGTGCGCCATCCGTCTGGATGGCCGGCTATGGTTCGGATTGTCCCGACGTCTGTTCGTTCGCGGGACGCGCAACCATGGACAGACCTCCGAAACAACGGATTAGGCCCGATATTACTGGCTGGAACGTTTTTGCGATAGTTGGGCAAAGCGTAGGGCGCCGGACGAGCCGGCGCCATCGCACATCGCGAAATGTCAGGCGGGCGACCGGAACGTGCCGTCGACGACCGTGACGACGTGGCCGCCGATCCAGGTCGTGCCGTCTTCGTCGTAGCTGACGAAGATGCGGCCGTCGCGACCGATCGCCGTGCCCTGGCGGGCCGTGTACGACGGGCCGGGACGGCGTTCCTGCCGCGTCAGCAGCCCGGCCAGCGCGGCGTTCGCGCTGCCGGTGACGGGATCCTCGCCGGGGGTGCCGAACTGGCCGCCCGTCATCAGACAGCGGATCTCGAACGTCGCGGGGCCGCCTTCGGCGTGCGGCGCGTACGCCGCCACGCCATGTACGCCGTAGCGGTGGGTAAGCGCCGCGAGCGCGGCCGGATCGGGCGACAGGCCGATGCACGCGTCGGCCGACTTCAGCCGCACGACCAGCCACGGCGCGCCGTTGTCCACCGCGCACGGCTCGGCGTCCAGGTCGAGCGCGTCGCTGTGCAGCGCGGCGGCCAGTGCCGCGTAGTCCGAACGGTCGAGCGGCGTGACGCGCGCCGGCGGCGCGGCGAACGCCCAGCCGCCGGCCTGCTCGCGCAGTGCGACCCGGCCGACTCCGCATTGCTGGATCAGCCGGCCCGGCGTGCGCGGCCGCGCACCGCTTTCCAGGAACGCGTGCGCGGTGCCGAGCGTCGGGTGGCCGGCGAACGGCAGTTCGCCGCCCGTCGTGAAGATCCGCACGCGATAGTCGGCTTGCGGATCGGTCGGCGTGCAGAGGAACGTCGTTTCCGACAGGTTCGTCCAGCGGGCGATCTCGAGCATGGCGTCGTCGCCGAGCGCATCGGCGTCGAACACCACGGCAAGGGGATTGCCCTTGAACGGCACCGACGTGAACACGTCGACCTGCTTGAAGCGAACGAGATGGCCGGGCATCGCGATGCGCCCGTTACGCGACTTCGGCGATCAGTTCGATCTCGACGCACGCGCCGAGCGGGATCTGCGCGACGCCGAACGCCGAGCGCGCATGCTTGCCCGCATCGCCGAACACTTCGGCGATCAGCTCCGACGCGCCATTCGTCACGATGTGCTGTTCGGTGAAGTCGAGCGTCGAGTTGACGAGGCTCATCAGCTTGACGATGCGCGTGACCTTGTTCAGGTCGCCGGTGTGCGCGTGCAGCGTCGCGAGCAGGTCGATCGCGATCGATCGGGCGGCCGCCTTGCCGTCTTCCGTTTGCAGATCCGCACCGAGCTTGCCGGCCCAGACCTTGCCGTCCTTCTTCGCGATATGGCCCGACAGGTAGACCGTGTTGCCGCTTTGCGCGCTCATCACGTAGGCGGCGGCCGGTGCGCCGGCGGTCGGGAGCTCGATGCCGAGCGACTTCAGTTTGTCGTAGACGTTAGCCATGCGTTCGATTCCTCGTAGAGAGTCGTGACAGGGGAAAAGGGGATCAGAGGCGCTCGCGCAGCAGCTTGCCGAGGCGCGCGACGCCTTCCTCGATCTTCTCGGGCGGCACCGTCACGAACGACAGGCGCAGCGTGTTCTGCTGCGCGTTCTCCGCGAAGAACGGCGCGCCCGGCACGAAGGCGACGTGGTTGTCGACGGCCGCGGCGAGCAGCTTCATGCTGTCGATCTGCGCGGGCAGGTTCACCCAGATGAACATCCCGCCTTCCGGACGGTTCCACGTGACGCCTTCCGGCATGTGGCGCGCGAGCGCGCCGAGCATCGCGTCGCACTGCGCGCTGTACAGCGCGCGGATCGTCGGGATGTGCTCGTCGAGGAAGCCGTCCTTGATCACTTCGTGCGCGATGCGCTGCGTGAGCGTCGGCGTGTGCAGGTCGGTGGCCTGCTTGGCCTGCACGAGCTTGAAGTGGAGCTCCTCGGGCGCAATGATGTAGCCGATCCGCAGGCCCGGCGCGAGCACCTTCGAGAACGTGCCGAGATGCACGACGTGATCGGGCGCCATCGACAGCATCGTCGGCAGCGGCTCGCCCCGGTAGTTCAGCGCGCCGTACGGATCGTCCTCCAGCACCGGGAACGGGCTCGACTGCGCGAACGCGGCGAGCGCGCGGCGGCGCTCGACGGGCAGGCGGCGGCCGGTCGGGTTCTGGAAGTTCGGCTGCGCGTACAGGAGGCGCGCGCCCTGCGTGAGTTCGGGCGTGAGACCTTCCGGCAGCAGGCCCTGCTCGTCGGTGGGCACCTGCACGTAGCGCGGCTCGTACAGCGAGAACGACTGCAGCGCGCCGAGGTAGGTCGGCGTTTCGACGAGGATCGGGCTGCCCGGGTCGACCAGCGCCTTGCCGAGCAGGTCGAGCGCCTGCTGCGAGCCGGTCGTGATCAGCACCTGCGACACGCGCACGCTGTAGCGTTCGGCGATCCACTCGCGCAGCGGCAGGTAGCCTTCGGTCGCGCTGTACTGCAGCGCGGCGGCCGGCGCGTCGCGCAGCACGCGGTCGGCGGCGGCGCGCATGCGTTCCGCCGGAAACGTCGCGGGGGCGGGCAGGCCGCCGGCGAACGAGATGACCTCGGGGCGCTCCGTGACCTTCAGGATTTCGCGGATCGCAGAGCTCGTCAGCTTGCGGGCGCGTTCGGAAAGCTGCCAGTGCGGCGGGTGCAGGTCGCTCGGATTCATAGTCTCCTCGTTCGGGTATCGTGGTCAGTCAAGAAAGGTCGCTCGGGCGGATCGTTTCGACGCTGCCGGGTGGGCGAACGCGAGCGCGATCGAGCCTTCGCGGCTGGGTGGGCACGGCCAGTCTGGCAAACCGATCAGGCAAAGCAGCCATTATGGCGTACCTGTTCAGCCGGCGCGAGCGGGATGCGGCGCCGTGGCGACCGCCGAGCGGCGCCCGAGCACCACGGTCGCGATCACGGCGGCGGCGAACAGCCACGTCGACGACGTGACCGTTTCGCCGAACAGCAGTGCGGAAAACGCGATCGTGAAGAAAATCTGCAGCAGTTGCACCTGGCCGACGCGCGCGGTGCCGCCCATCGCGAGCCCCGCGTACCACGCGAAAAAGCCGATGAACTGCGAAAAAAGGGTCACGTAGCCGAACGCGAGCCATGTGCGCAGCGCGAGCGGGCCCGGATGCGCGGCATGCTGCATCCACGCGAGCCAGCCGACCGGCAGCACGAGGAACGGCGCCGACACGACGAGCGCCCAGCAGATCACCTGCCAGCCGCCGATCTGGCGCGCGAGGCGCGCGCCTTCCGCATAGCCGAGCGCGCCGATGCCGACCGCGACGAGCATCAGCGCGTCGCCGGCCTGCACGGAGCCGCCGCCGTCGCGCAGCGCGAACGCGATCACGAGCGCGCTGCCGGCCACCGCGCTGGCCCAGAACGCCCTGGACGGCCGTTCGTGCGACAGCCATGCCGCGTACAGCGCGACGAACAACGGCTGCAACCCGTTGACCACCGCGCCGTGCGACGCCGGCACCGATTTCATCGCCCACGCCGAGAACACCGGATACGCGATGATCACGCCGGCCGACGTGATCGCGAGGCTCTTCAGTTGCGCGCGCGTCGGCAGCGGCTCGCGGCGCCACCACAGCAGCAGGCCGGCCGGCACGGCGGCGGCGAGCGCGCGGCCGAGCCCATTGAGCAGCGGATTGAGTTCGGATACGACGATCCGCGTCATCGGCAGCGTCAGGCTGAAAATCATCACGCCGATGAGGCCGAGCAGCATGCCCCGGGTTTCGCGCGAATTCATGTCGTGGGTGTCTCCGTCTTGCAGGGTGGTTACGATCGGGCGGGCGTTCAGCGCAGCGTGCGCGGGCCCTGCGGCGTGTCGAATTCGGCGACGAGCGCCGGCGGGCCGTCGGTGGATTCGATGTCGATCAGGTGAGCGGCGCCGAGCCAGTCGAGCTGTTCGCGGATCGCATCCGCGCGCGGGTGGGCGCCCTTGAGCGCCTTCAGCGCGATGCCGTCGCCGGGCAGCGAATCGGCCGGATGGCGCGGGCTGTCCCACTGGATCAGCGACGGCACGAGGCCGTCGCCTGCGCCTTGCCAGGCGGGGAAGCTGCCGTCGTCGGGCACCGTGAGGCCCCAGCTCAGGTCGCCGCGCCGCATCGCGACGACGGGCGCGATACGGGCCGGATACTGGCGCTGCCACAGCGCAAGCTGGCGCGGGCGGTCGACGCGCGCGACCCAGTGCGCGAGAAACGGGCCCTGCGCGAGCCGCGCGTGGCGCGCCGGATCGTCGAGGCCGAACAGCCGCGCGCGCGGCGGCTTCGCGTCGTCGTCCGGCGCGGGCGCGTCGGGGTCGATCGCGATCACTTCCAGGTAGAGCCCGCCCCATGCGCCGAACAGCGCATTGTGGGTCCGCATCAGCGGGTGGCGGCCGCCGCCGGCCGGTTCGATGCCGAGCGCGTCGGCGACATGGCGCACGCCTTCGTCGAGGGTGCGCGCGGCAATCACGAGGTGGTCGAGTGTCAGGGAGCGAGCGGGCATGAGCGTCGGGCGGGAAGCAAAAGTGTCATGGTAAGCGGGCGAGGCGCGGGGCGGGGGCCGGACCGGCCGGCGCCCCGGCCGCGATGCGGGCCGGCAGGCGCGACGCCACGTGCGGCGGGGCCGAACCGGCGGCCGCACGATCGCCATTCCGGTCAACTGTAATCGTCGCTACCGGCACAGTAACGGTACAATCGGCGCGATAGCCTTCGGTACAGTTGGAGTCGCCGCCCATGTCCACCGTCCCACTCGCCCAGATTCCCGCGCCGCACGACACGGCCACGCTCACGCTCGTCGACCAGCTGGTCCAGTGGGCGCGGCGGCGCATCGACGAACGCGTGTTCCGTCCCGGCATGCGCATGCCGTCGATCCGCAAGCTCGCGCTCGACAAGAGCGTGTCGCGCTTCACCGTCGTCGAGGCCTACGAGCGCCTCGTCGCGCAAGGCTACCTCGACTCGCGGCGCGGCTCCGGCTTCTACGTGCGCGAGCGCACGGGCGCCGGCCCGCAGCCGGCCGACGGCGCCGCGCGCGTGGCCGAGGCCGCGCCCGTGCACAACACGATCGACGTCGTCTGGCTGCTGCGCAACATGCTGCATACCGTCAGCCCGGAGAAGGGCCCGGGCCTCGGCTACCTGCCGGGCCGCTGGCTCGACGGCGAGCTGATCACCGGCGCGCTGCGCGCGCTCGGGCGCCAGTCGGGCGCGCAGATGCTCGGCTTCGGCACCGCGCAGGGCTTCCTGCCGCTGCGCCAGCAACTGCAGACGCGCCTCGCCGAAGTCGAGATCGGCGCGAAGCCCGAACAGATCGTGCTGGTTTCCGGCATCACGCAGGCAATCGACCTGATTTCGCGGATCTACGTGCGGCCGGGCGATGCGGTGATCGTCGGCGACCCCGCGTGGTTCCAGATGTTCGGCCGTTTCGCGGCGCAGGGCGCGCAACTCGTCGGGATGCCGTATACGCCCGACGGCCCCGACCTCGACGCGCTCGAAACCCTGGTGCAGATGTGGCGGCCGAAGATGCTCGTGATCAACTCGGTGCTGCAGAACCCGACTGGCACGTCGCTGTCGGCCGCGCAGGCGTTCCGGATTCTGAAGCTCGCGGAGGCCTACGACTTCCTCGTCGTCGAGGACGACGTGTACGGCGACCTGTGCCCGCCGAGCTATCCGGCCACGCGCCTCGCGAGCCTCGACCAGTTGAAGCGGGTGATCTACCTCGGCAGCTACTCGAAGACGCTCGCGGCGAACTTGCGGGTCGGGTACGTGGCCTGCGCGCCGGAGATCGCGAAGGCGGTCACCGACCAGAAGATGCTGGTCGGGATGACGACGCCCGAGCTCAACGAGCGCGTGCTGTACAAGATCCTGACCGAAGGGCATTACCGGCGCCATGTCGAGCGGCTGCGCGCGCGGCTCGACGGCGTGCGCGACAAGACCGCCCGGATGCTCGAGCGCACGGGGCTCGGGCTCTTCACGATGCCGGCGGCCGGGATGTTCCTGTGGGCCGACACGGGCGTCGATTCGGACGCGCTCGCGGCGGTCGCGCACGAGGCCGGCTTCCTGCTGACGCCGGGCAGCCTGTTCTCGCCGCAGCAGTCGCCGTCCACGTGGATGCGCTTCAACGTCGCGAACTGCGGCGATCCGGCGCTGCCGGGGCTGCTGGCGCGCTATATCGATTCGGCGGTGCGGCGCGCGTCGTGACGCGGCGCGGCGGGCCGGCTCTTGAAATGCCGCGCACCGTCCCCAGATACGCGCGCAAACCGCCGGCGCCCGGCGGTCGTCCTTCGTGGGGTCGCCGGCATCGCGCGCCGGGCGCCGGCGTCACCCCTTTTCAGTTCAAGTAAGAGGAAACAGTATCCATGGCACACGAAACGATGAGCTTTCAGGCAGAGGTCAAGCAACTCCTCCACCTGATGATCCATTCGCTCTACAGCAACAAGGAAATCTTCCTGCGCGAACTGGTGTCGAATGCGTCCGACGCAGCCGACAAGCTGCGTTTCGAAGGGCTCGCGGACAACGCGCTGTACGAGAACGATCCGAACCTGCGCATCCGCATCGGCTACGACAAGGCCGCGCGCACGATCACGATCGACGACAACGGCATCGGGATGAGCCGCGACGAGGCGATCGCGAACCTCGGCACGATCGCGCGTTCGGGCACCAAGGAATTCTTCACGAAGCTGTCCGGCGACCAGCAGAAGGACGCGGCGCTGATCGGCCAGTTCGGCGTGGGCTTCTATTCGGGCTTCATCGTCGCGGACAAGATCACCGTCGAAACGCGCCGCGCGGGCCTGCCGGCGAATGAAGCCGTGCGCTGGGAAAGCGCCGGCGAGGGCGATTTCACGATCGACGCGATCGAGCGCGCGCAGCGCGGCACGACGATCACGCTGCACCTGCGCGAAGGCGAGGACGACCTGCTGTCGTCGCACCGCCTGAAATCGATCATCCAGAAATACTCCGACCACATCGCGCTGCCGATCCTGATGAAGAAGGAAGAGTGGGATCAGGAGAAGGGCGAGATGGTCCTGAAGGACGAGGACGAGACCGTCAACCAGGCGAGCGCGCTGTGGACGCGTTCGAAGAGCGACGTCACCGACGAGCAGTACACGCAGTTCTACCAGCACATCGCGCACGATCACCAGGATCCGCTCACGTGGACGCACAACCGCGTCGAGGGCCGCAGCGAATACACGCAGCTGCTGTTCGTGCCGGCGCGCGCGCCGTTCGACCTGTGGAACCGCGACTATCGCGGGGGCCTGAAGCTGTACGTGAAGCGCGTGTTCATCATGGACGACGCCGAGCAACTGCTGCCGCAATACCTGCGTTTCGTGAAGGGCGTCGTCGATTCGGCCGACCTGCCGCTGAATGTGTCGCGCGAGATCCTGCAGGAAAGCCGCGACGTGAAGGCGATCCGCGAAGGCGTGACGAAGCGCGCGCTGTCGATGCTCGAAGAGCTCGCGAACGCGGAAGACGACGCCGGCAAGGAGAAGTACAAGACGTTCTGGACCGCGTTCGGCCAGGTGCTGAAGGAAGGCGTCGGCGAGGATCACGCGAACCGCGAGCGCATCGCGAAGCTGCTGCGCTTCGCGTCGACGCACGGCGACACCGACGCGCAGGACGTGTCGCTCGCCGACTACGTGTCGCGCATGAAGCCCGAGCAGAGCAAGATCTACTATGTGACCGCCGATACGTGGCAGGCCGCGAAGAACAGCCCGCATCTGGAAGTGTTCCGCAAGAAGGGCGTCGAGGTGCTGTTGCTGACCGACCGCGTCGACGAATGGATGCTGTCGTTCCTGCACGAATTCGACGGCAAGCCGCTCGCGAGCGTGGCCCGCGGCGATCTCGATCTCGGCGAGCTGAACGACGAGGAAAAGAAGGCGCAGGAGCAGGCGGGCGAGGCGATCAAGCCGATCGTCGAGAAGATGAAGGAAGCGCTCGGCGACAAGGTGAAGGAAGTGCGCGTCACGTTCCGCCTGACCGATTCGCCGTCGTGCCTCGTCGCGGACGACAACGACATGAGCGGCTACCTGCAGCGGATGCTGAAGGCGGCCGGCCAGAATGCGCCGGCGATGCAGCCGATCCTCGAGATCAATCCCGAGCACGCGCTCGTGAAGCAGCTGAAGGCCGACAGCGCCGATTTCGGCGACTGGTGCCATCTGCTGTTCGATCAGGCGCTCTTGGCCGAAGGCGGCATGCTCGACGATCCGGCGAGCTTCGTGAAGCGGACCAACGCGCTGCTGCTGTCGCGCGCCGCGTGAACGCGCGCATGCGATTCGACGGCGCTCGGGCCGGCTGGCGCGAGACGCCGCGGCCTGGCTGCACGCTCGACCAGCGCGACTGGCTGACGCGCGGCGGATCGCTGACCGCTCATCTCGCGCGGCTCGGCCGCGTGAACGTGCGCGTGACGCGCGAGGCCGTCGACTCGCCGTGGTTCGACGAGCCGGCCGCGCTCGCCAGTTCGCCGCGCGCGCCGATGTGGGTGCGCGAGGTGATCCTGTCGGTCGACGGCACGCCGTACGTCGCCGCGCACAGCATTGCGCCGCTCGCAGCCAGCAAGGGCGTGTGGCAGGCGATGCGGCGACTGCGCACGCGGCCGCTCGCCGAGTTGCTGTACAGCGATCCGCAGGTCGAGCGCTCGGCGCTCGTGAGCCGGCGCGTGATCGCCGGTCATCCGCTGTATGCGCTCGCGAGCCATGCGTTGCAGGGCGTGCGAGCGCCGCATGCATTTGCCGCGCGGCGTTCGGTGTTCCAGCGTCACGGCAAGCCGCTGATGGTCACCGAGTGCATGCTGCCGGCGCTGTGGCGCCATCTCGCCGAGCACGGCGACGGGCCGCGATCGGTCGGGCCGCACGGAGACGCGTGATGTTGCAAGGCTTTCCGCCGGTCGTCGCGCCGAATACGCACACGATGATTCTCGGCAGCTTTCCGGGCGAGGCGTCGCTCGACGCCGCGCAGTACTACGCGCATCCGCGCAACCAGTTCTGGCGGCTGCTCGGCGCGGTGCTCGGCGAGCCGCTGCTGCACGAATTGCCGTACGACGCGCGGCTCGAGCGCGTGCTGTCGCACGGCATCGGCATCTGGGATGTACTCGATGCGTGCCATCGCCAGGGCAGTCTCGATTCGGCGATCCGGAATGCAAAGCCGAACGACTTCGATTCGCTGCGCGCGCATGCGCCGTTGCTCAAGCGCGTGTGCTTCAACGGCAAGACGGCGGGGCGATTCGCCGACGTGATCGGCCAGGCCGGGTACGAGACGCTCGTGCTGCCTTCGTCGAGCCCCGCGAATGCGATGCTGTCGTTCGAGCAGAAGCTCGAGCACTGGCGTCGAATCGTGCTTTGATCGACCCGGCGCTGCCGGCGGCATGTGCGGCCAGCGCATCGGTGCGATCGAAACGACGCTGCCGTCAGGCGGCGAAAACGACTTCGATGTGTCCTGCGGCTTCCGACCAGCGGTCCGGTCCGACGACGATCTGCACGTCGCGTCCGAGCTTGGCGAGACATTCGAGCATCTTCGTCTCGCTCACGCCGCGAAACTGACCGCGCAACATGTTCGACAGCTTCGGCTGAGGGATGCCGAGCAATCGTGCCGCGTGCTGCTGCGTCCATTTGCGCGCCTTGATGATTTCCGCGATCTTCGCGGCGAGCTGGGCCTTCACCCGCATTTCGTCGGCATCGCCATGCCCAGGTCAGCGTAGACGTTCCCGCTGCCCGGTTCGATTTCGATCATCGCCTTTCTCCTGTTGCGTGTGCTTCGGCCGCTTTCAGACGTTCGCGTACGAGGTCGCTGTCGGGCCTGGGTGTCGCGACGCCGCTCGGCGATTTCTTCTGGAAACAGTGCAGCACGTAGACGCTGCCGCCCAGCTTCACCGTGTAGACCGCGCGGTACGTGCCGTTGTCTTCCGATTCCACGATCTCCAGCACGCCTGCCGATCCGAACCCCCTCAAGGGCTTGGCCCGATCGTGCCTGCGTCCCGTCTGCGCCAGATACGGCGCATAACCGAACGTGTCCTGCACGGCTTCGGGCACGCTTTCAAGTCCTTGCGCGCCGAGCCGAGCCAGTACAGCGGTTTGATGTATGGATCCATCGATTAATTTATCCCTATTTGGGTATAATTTCAAGGGCCACGGATGCATTCGGCGCGGCCGTTCGACAGCGGTGTCAGGAGCGGGGCAGGCGGGCGATGGTGACCGACGGGCGGTGCCGGTTCGCGCTCAGGTGCCGCCAGCGGGAAACGCGATGTGAACTTCCGGCCGGGAGGCCGCTGCTTCACAGTGTTGCGTCGCGTGGAGAGTCGAGACAATTCAGCCGTTCGACAGAGTGCTGTCGCGGCGTATCGATGACGAAAGGAGGGCGTTGCTGACGAACCTCGGTCGTACGGGCTGGCGTGTCGCGTCGAAGCTCAATCGTCGTTGCCCCATCGCCAGCGGGGCTTCTCGCCCTTGATCCAGCACACGGCCGTCAGCAGCGCGACCAGCACCACGATGCACGCGCCGTACGCCACCGGCGATCGTTGCGGCGGCACCAGCCACGCGCTCGCGACGATCCCGATCGCGAACAGCAGCAGCACGACCCAGCCCTGCCACGCTACCGGTAACCCCCATCCCCAGCCGTAGCGCTTCGCCGGGAACCAGATCTTCTTGTCGTTCGAGGTCATACGCGCTCCTGTGGATCCACGCACGCAGCGTAGCGCCGACGGGGTCCGGCGTCACGCGTGATGGGGTGCGCGTCGCAGCCTCCGTCTTCCGCCAATGCTATCCTCTCGTCCGCTCATCCAGCGTCACCCAGCGAGATTCAACCATCATGACCCGACTGATCAAGCGCGCGTCCGCCGAGGCACGCGCGTTCAAGCAACGCAAGCCGTCCGCCTACAACGGCTCCGAAAAGCTCCAGCCGCCGCGCGTGAAGCGCCGCCCGGACATCGACGAACACGACGACGTGCCGGTGCTCGACGCGCCGCGCAAGCCGCGCTTCGCGCCCGTTACGTTCTCCGAAGAAGGCGGCGTGCGCTTCCTGCACTTCGGTACCGAGTGGGTGCAGGGCGCGATGCGGATTTCGAAGCCGCTGCATATCGAGCTCGAATACGCGCAGCAGATGATGGCGTGGCTGCTGTTCCTCGAAACGCCCGAGCGGATCGTCCAGCTCGGGCTCGGCACCGGCGCGCTGACCAAGTTCGCGCATCGTTTCCTGCCGCACGCGAAGGTCGAGGCCGTCGAGCTGAACCCGGCCGTGATCGTCGCCGCGCGCACGATGTTCGCGCTGCCGCCCGACGACGCGCGTCTCGTCGTGCACGAAGCAGACGCGTGGGACTTCGTCAACGACCCGGCCAACCGCGGCACGACCGGCGCGATTCAGATCGACCTGTACGACGCGACCGCGCGCGGCCCCGTGCTCGACAGCGTCGCGTTCTACCGCGCGGTGCGCGGCTGCCTCGCCGACGCCGGCATCGCGACGATCAACCTGTTCGGCGATCATCCGAGCTTCGTGCGCAACATGAAGCACCTGAACGCGGCGTTCGATCACCGCGTGATCGCGCTGCCCGAGGTGCACGACGGCAACCGGATCGCGATCGCGTTCTCGGGCCCCGCGCTCGACGTGCCGTTCGCGCAGCTCGACGCCCGCGCGAAGCTGATCGAGGACACGCTGAAGCTGCCCGCGCGCAAGTGGGTGAAAGCTTTGAAAGAAACGACGGGCGCACGCGACGCCGCGTTCGCGATCTGACGCCGGATGCATCGGCGGCCGGCCGGTGCAGCTGCGCGACAAGGGGCGGATCACCTCGGGTTCGCCCCTGCTTGACCGCGTGCTCGCGGCTCCTATACTGGCGCGAAGCCAGGGGCGCCGCAGCCTACCCGTTTTGCTGCTCCTCTCGGTGCCGTACCCGCTCAACAAGATCGATAACCGGGATAGAAGAGGAGACGTCATGGCTCACGATGCCGACGCCAACCGGGCCGCCAAGCGCTGGCTCTGGCTGCTGGTACTGCCGCTGATCGCGATGGTCTGGGTGCCGTCGTACAGCAAGATCGAACCGCAATGGCTCGGTTTTCCGTTTTTCTACTGGTACCAGTTGCTGTGGGTCTTCATCAGCGCGGTGATTACCGCGTTCGTGTATTTCAAGACCAAGAACGCATGGAAGGCGAGCGGCACGCAAGGAGGTGCGCAATGAATCTCGGCGCGACCTTCGTCTTCGTCCTGCTGTTCATCGGCGTCACGATCATCGGCTTCCTGGCCGCGAACTGGCGGCGCGGCGATCTCGCCCATCTCGACGAATGGGGCCTCGGCGGCCGCCGCTTCGGCACGATCGTCACGTGGTTCCTGCTCGGCGGCGATCTCTACACGGCCTACACGTTCGTCGCGGTGCCCGCGCTCGTGTTCGGCGCCGGCGCGATGGGCTTCTTCGCGCTGCCGTACACGATCCTGATCTATCCGTTCGCGTTCGTCGTGTTCCCGAAGCTGTGGAGCATCGCGAAGCGGCACGGCTACGTGACGGCCGCCGATTTCGTCAACGCGCGCTACGGCAGCCGGATGCTCGCGCTGGCGATCGCGGTGACGGGCATCGTCGCGACGATGCCGTACATCGCGCTGCAACTCGTCGGCATCGAGGTGGTGATCGGCGCGCTCGGCTTCGATACGACCGGCTTCGTCGGCGACTTGCCGCTGATCATCGCGTTCGCGATCCTCGCCGCGTATACGTACACGTCGGGGCTGCGCGCGCCGGCGATGATCGCGATCGTGAAGGACGTGCTGATCTACGTCACGATCGCCGCCGCGGTCATCGTGATCCCCGCGAAGCTCGGCGGCTTCGGGCACATCTTTTCCGCGGTGCCGCCCGCGAAGCTGCTGCTGAAGGCGCCCGACGCGACGAGCCTGAACGGCTACAGCGCGTATGCGACGCTCGCGATCGGCTCGGCGCTCGCGCTGTTCCTGTATCCGCACTCGGTCACGGCGATCCTGTCGTCGTCGTCGGGCAACTCGATCCGCCGCAACATGGCGATGCTGCCCGCGTACTCGTTCGTGCTCGGCCTGCTGGCGCTGCTCGGCTACATGGCGCTCGCCTCCGGCGTGAAGGACATGCCGCAGTACGCGCCGTACTTCAAGGCATTCGGCCCGAACTTCGCGGTGCCCGCGCTGTTCCTCGAGTATTTTCCGTCGTGGTTCGTCGGCGTCGCGTTCGCGGCGATCGGCATCGGCGCGCTGGTGCCGGCGGCGATCATGTCGATCGCGGCCGCGAACCTGTACACGCGCAACATCCACCGCGAGTTCGTGAACCGCAACATGTCGCACGACCAGGAGACGCACGTCGCGAAGCTCGTCTCGCTGATCGTGAAGGTCGGTGCGGTGGCGTTCATCCTCGGGTTGCCGCTGACCTACGCGATCCAGTTGCAGTTGCTCGGCGGGATCTGGATCATCCAGACGCTGCCGGCGATCGTGCTCGGCCTGTACACGCGCGTGCTCGACCATCGCGGCTTGCTGGCCGGCTGGGCGGCCGGCATCGTCTGCGGCACGTGGATGGCGATCTCGCTGAAGCTGGCCAGCTCGATCTTCACGATCCACCTGTTCGGCCTCGCGATCCCCGGCTATGCGGCCGTGTGGTCGCTGGTCGTGAATCTGGTGGTATCGGTGGCGGTGAGCGTGCTGGTGCGCGCGATGGGCATGGCGCATGCGGAAGATCGCACGCGGCCGGAGGATTATCTCGACGTCGTCGAGGGTTGAGACGGCGCCGTGCGCGGCCGTGTGCCGCGCACGGCGCTTTGCTCAAGAGCGAAAACGCCCGCCACCGCAAGGTGGCGGGCGTTTCCTTTGCGTCAGCCCTGCGCGCGTTTCGCGAGCTCCTCGCGCTGCGACGGATCCTCGACGTTGACCATCCAGTGCACGCCGAAACGATCCTTCGCCATCCCGAAGCCGAGCGCCCAGAACGTCTTGCCGAACGGCATCGTCACTTCGCCGCCGTCGGCGAGCGCATTGAACAGCTTCTGGCCTTCGTCGACGGTCGCCGGGTTCAGCGACAGCGAATAGCCGGCATGCGCGGCGCCGGCCGGCTGGCTGCAATCGCCGTCCGAGCACATGATCATCGAGTCGCCGATCGTGAAGCTCGCGTGCATCACCTTGTCGCTCATTTCCGGCGACATCGGGTAATCGGGATTCGGCGGTGCGTCCTTGAAGTGCATCTTGAACATCGTCTTCGCGCCGAGTGCCTTTTCGTAGAACTGCAGGGCTTCGTCGGCACGGCCGTAGAACGTCAGGTACGGTTGAACTTGCATCGTTGTCTCCTGGGATGAGCCGTACCGGCGCCTCGGCGCTGGCTTGGCGTCGTGCAAGATTGACTGGGAAAGGGCGCATCGGGAGGCGGCCGTCGCACCCGTGACGTGGATTGTAGTGCGCGCGCTTGACGATGGAATGAAAAATAAAAACGGCCGCGAACATCGCGTTCGCGGCCGTGTGCAGCGCGCGTGCTGACGGCTGTTGCCAGTCTTGCCGACAGCCGCTGACGCGCAGCGTGGCTCAGCGCAGCGCGTCGATCAGCTTCTCGAGCTTCACCGCGTCGGCGGCGAACACGCGGATGCCTTCGGCGAGCTTTTCGGTCGCCATCGCTTCGTCGTTCAGCTGGAAGCGGAACGATGCCTCGTCGATCGCGACGCGCTCGGCCGGCTTGTCCTGCAGCGTGTCCGGGGACAGCTTGCGTGCGACCGGCTCGTTGCTTTCGTGCAGCTTCTGCAGCAAGTCGGGACTGATCGTCAGCAGGTCGCAGCCGGCGAGCTCGACGATCTGGCTCGTCGTGCGGAAGCTCGCGCCCATCACTTCGGTCTTGTAGCCGAACGTCTTGTAGTACGTGTAGATGCGGCGCACCGATTGCACGCCCGGATCGTTCGCGCCGCCGTCGCGCGCTTCGTTCCATTCCGCGCCGGCCTGCTTCTTGTACCAGTCGTAGATGCGGCCGACGAACGGCGAGATCAGTTGCGCGCCGGCTTCCGCGCACGCGGCGGCCTGCACGAGCGAGAAAAGCAGGGTCATGTTGCACTTGATCCCTTCCTTCTGCAGCACCTCGGCCGCGCGGATGCCTTCCCACGTCGACGCGAGCTTGATCAGGATGCGCTCGCGGCCGACGCCGGCGGCTTCGTACAGCTTGACGAGCTCGCGGCCCTTGTCGATCGAGCGCTGCGTGTCGAACGACAGGCGCGCGTCGACCTCGGTCGACACGCGGCCCGGGATCAGCTTCAGGATTTCGGTGCCGAATGCGATCAGCAGGCGGTCGATGATGAAATCGGTGCTTTCGTTGCGATGATCGCGGACGGTTTTCTCGAGGATCGGCTTGTACGCATCCTTCTGGACGGCCTTCAGGATCAGCGACGGGTTCGTGGTCGCGTCCTGCGGCTTGTATTGCGCAAGCTGCTGGAAGTCGCCCGTGTCGGCGACGACGGTCGTGTACTGCTTCAGCTGGTCGAGTGCGGTAGTCATGGCGATTCGGAAGAAGAGCGCGGGGCGCCGGGTTCTCACGGGCCGCGCGAGCGCGGCGGCGAAGCGAAGCGGCGCCGGGCGCCGCTTCCGATCCATCATTTTAGGCCCGATTCGTGTCCGGCACGTTCTGGCGTGCCCGGCGCGCGCCGCGGCGGGCGGCGAGCCGCGTCACGCGGGGCGCCGCGCGTTCAGGATCACCTGCGTGACGACGCCCGCGACGAGCCCCCAGAACGCCGAGCCGATCGACAGCAGCGTGAGGCCCGACGCGGTCACCATGAACGTGACGAGCGCCGCTTCGCGCTGCTTCACGTCCTGCATCGCGTTCGCGAGCCCGCTCATGATCGAGCCGAACAGCGCGAGCGCCGCGACCGACACGACGAGCGCCTTCGGCAGCGCCGCGAACAGCGCGGCGATCGTCGCGCCGAAGATGCCGGCGATCAGGTAGAACGTGCCGCACCACACGGCGGCCGTGTAGCGCTTCGCATGATCCTCGTGCGCTTCGGGGCCGGTGCAGATCGCGGCCGTGATCGCCGCGAGATTCACGCCGTGCGAGCCGAACGGCGCGAGCAGCAGCGACGCGAGGCCGGTCGTCGCGATCAGCGGCGACGACGGCGTCCGATAGCCGTCCGCGCGCAACACCGCGATGCCCGGCACGTTCTGCGATGCCATCGCGACGACGAACAGCGGAATGCCGATGCTGACGATCGACGCGATCGAGAACGCGGGCATCGTGAACACGGGCTGCGCGAGCGCGATGTGGAAGCGACTGAAATCGAGCAGCCCGAGACCGCCGGCCACCGCGGTGCCGACGATCAGCGTCGTGACGATCGCATAGCGTGGCGCGAGCCGCTTCACGATCAGGTAGGTGAAGAACATCGCGAGCACGAGCGCGGTCTGGAACTGCGCGGCGCGGAAGATCTCGATGCCGATCTCGAACAGGATACCCGCGAGCAGCGCGGCCGCGATGCCGGCCGGAATGCGCTTCATCAGCGTGTCGAACAGCCCGCTGACCCCGACGGCCGTCAGCAGCAGCGCGCAGACGACGAACGCGCCGATCGCCTCGGGGTAGGGCACGCCGGGCAGCGACGCGATCAGCAGCGCGGCGCCGGGCGTCGACCATGCGACGACGACGGGCGCGCGAAAGCGCAGCGACAGGCCGATCGTCGTCAGCGCCATGCCGATCGACAGCGCCCAGATCCACGACGAGATCTGCGCATCGGTGAGGTGGGCGGCGCGGCCGGCCTGGAACATCAGCACGAGCGAGCTCGTGTAGCCGGTCATCATCGCGACGAAGCCGGCGACGAGCGCGGACACGGACGTATCGGCGAAAAAGCGGCGGCCGCCGGCGCGGCCGGCGCTCGCGGTGGACGAAGGGTTCATGCGCTCTCCGGGGCGGCCGCTCGGACGCGGCCTGGGTATCTGCGGGTGGGTATCGTTACTTGCTGAGTGCGCGCATCGCGGTTTCGAGGCCGGCGAGCGTGAGCGGATACATGCGCTGGCCGAGCACGTCGCGAATGATCGCGATCGACTGCCGGTACTCCCATAGCCGTTCGGGCTCGGGATTCAGCCATGCATGATGGGGGAACTGGTCGGCGAGGCGGCGCAGCCACACGGCGCCGGCTTCCGGGTTGTTGTATTCGACCGAGCCGCCGGGCTGCAGCACTTCGTACGGGCTCATCGTCGCGTCGCCGACGAAGATCAGCTTGTAGTCGGGCGTGAACTTGTGCAGCACGTCCCACGTCGCGGTGCGCTCCGCGTGGCGGCGGCGGTTGTTCTTCCACAGGTGGTCGTACACGCAGTTGTGGAAGTAGAAGAATTCGAGGTGCTTGAATTCGGCCTTCGCGGCCGAGAACAGCTCTTCGGTGCGCTTGATGTGGTCGTCCATCGAGCCGCCGACGTCGAGCAGCATCAGCACCTTCACGTTGTTGTGGCGCTCGGGCACCATCCGCAGGTCGAGCCAGCCGGCGTTCGCGGCCGTGCTGCGGATCGTGCCGGGCAGGTCGAGCTCCTCGGCCGCGCCTTCGCGCGCGAAGCGGCGCAGCCGCCGCAGCGCGACCTTGATGTTGCGCGTGCCGATCTCGACCGAATCGTCGTAGTCGCGATAGGCGCGCGCTTCCCACACCTTCACCGCGGTGCGGTTGCCGTTCGACGGGCCGCCGATGCGCACGCCTTCGGGGTTGTAGCCGCCGTGCCCGAACGGCGACGTGCCGCCGGTGCCGATCCATTTGTTGCCGCCTTCGTGGCGTTCCTTTTGCTCGTCGAGCAGCGCCTTCAGGCGCTCCATCAGCTTGTCGAGCCCGCCCATCGCTTCGATCTGGGCTTTTTCCTCCGGCGACAGCTCGCGCTCGAGGCGCTTCTCGAGCCAGTCGAGCGGGATGTCGAACGCCTCGGACGGCAGCGCGGACACGCCGTGGAAATACGCGCCGAACGCCTGGTCGAACTTGTCGAAGTACTGCTCGTCCTTGACGAGCGTCATCCGCGCGAGGAAGTAGAACGCGTCGATCGACGGCGAGATCAGCCCGGCCTTCAGCGACTCGAGCAGCGTCAGGTATTCCTTCACCGAGACGGGCAGCTTGGCTGCGCGCAGCGCGTAGAAGAAATTGAGCAGCATGGCCGGGCCTTCGCGGGTGAGGGAGATTACCGGTTGTGCCGGTTCATGTAGACGAGCCGTTCGAGCAGGCTCAAATCCTGCTCGTTCTTCAGCAGCGCACCCGCGAGCGGCGGCACGATCTGTTTCGCGTCCGCGCCGCGCAGCGCGTCGGCGGGGATGTTCTCGGCGAGCAGCAGCTTCAGCCAGTCGAGCAGTTCGGACGTCGACGGCTTCTTCTTCAGGCCCGACACGCCGCGCAATTCGAAGAAACTCTCGAGCGCCGCGCGCAGCAGCTCCTCGCGGATGTCGGGGAAGTGCACCGCGACGATCTTCTGCATCGTCGCCGGGTCCGGAAACTGGATGTAGTGGAAGAAGCAGCGGCGCAGGAACGCGTCGGGCAGCTCCTTCTCGTTGTTCGACGTGATGATGACGAGCGGGCGGTGCTTCGCGCGGACCGTCTCGCGCGTCTCGTACACGTGGAACTCCATCCGGTCGAGCTCGCGCAGCAGGTCGTTCGGGAATTCGATGTCGGCCTTGTCGATCTCGTCGATCAGCAGCACGCTCGGGCGCTCGGCGTCGAACGCCTGCCACAGCACGCCCTTGACGATGTAGTTCGCGATGTCCTTCACGCGCTCGTCGCCGAGCTGCGAGTCGCGCAGCCGCGACACGGCGTCGTATTCGTACAGGCCCTGCTGCGCCTTGGTGGTCGACTTGATGTGCCACTGCAGCAGCGGCATGTCGAGCGCGGCGGCGACTTCCTCGGCGAGCATGGTCTTGCCGGTGCCGGGCTCGCCCTTGATCAGCAGCGGGCGTTGCAGCGTCAGCGCGGCATTGACCGCGAGCTTCAGATCGTCGGTGGCGACGTAGTGCGAGGACCCTTCGAAACGCATGGCGGCGCTCTTCTTTCTCGGGAAAAAAACCCAGTATAAGTCAGAAGGGCTGTGCGGTTGAGCCGCGCCCGCGTATCGTAGCGGGGCTGTGGCGGGGCGGACCGGGGCGCCTTATGGACGCGTTCCCCGCCGACGCGGTACAATCTGGCCGTTTTTTTTGGCCTGCGTGGCGACCGACAAGCAAAACGGCGCGGGCCGTTGCCGCTTAGGCGCCAGTTTCCCCTCAAGCTAGGTTACAAGAGCTATGAACAAATTCGTCGGCAAACACGTCGTTGTCGCAGCGCTCGTGGCGCTCGCGGGCAGCGCGCAGGCGGCCGGTGTGGTCGGCAACCCGAAGGACGGGGCGAGCAAGGCCGCCATGTGCATCGGTTGCCACGGCATCCAGGACTACCGCGCGGCGTACCCGGAGGTCTACCGGGTGCCTGTCCTCGGCGGCCAGAACCAGCAATACCTCGAGAACGCGCTGAAGGCCTACCGCAAGAAGGATCGTCACTTCCCGTCGATGAATGCGATCGCCGGTTCGCTGACCGACCAGGACATCGCGGATCTGTCGGCGTACTACGCCGCCCAGAAGGCCGACACGAAGGACAACCCCTACAAGTAAAGCGCGCGCCGCCGATCTCCCCGGCGGGACAGGAGCATTCATGAACAACGCATTCAAGACGGCGGCGGTGGCACTGGCGGCCGGCCTCGCGATCGGTACCGCGCACGCCGCGGACATCTCGAAGGGCAAGGAACTGGTCGAATCGCACAACTGCGCGGCCTGCCACGGCGCGCAACTGAACAAGCCGATCAACGCCGAGTATCCGCGCCTCGCCGGCCAGCACGCCGACTACCTCGTGTGGGCGATGCGCCAGTACCAGATGGGGCTGACGAACCCGCTGCTCGGCCGCAACAACGCGATCATGCAGGCGCAGGTACAGAACCTGTCGGTCAGCGACATGAAGGACATCGCGTCCTACATCGAGTCGCTGAAGGAAACCGACCTCGTGTTCAAGAAGTAAGCGCGACGGGCCTCAGGGGCTCGCGCAGCAGGAATGCCCCGCCTCGGCGGGGTATTTTTTTGTCCGCGGCCCGGCGCAGGTCGACGTGCCGGCCCGCGCTCAGTCGCGCGACGCGCGGCGCAGGATGCGCTGCAGGTACGCGTCGGTATCGGGCGGCGTGTTCGTGCGCTGCGCTTCCCAGATCGTCTCGCCGAGGCATTCCATGATCGCGTGCTGCGCGTCGTGGGTCGAGTCGAGCTTCGCGGCCAGCTTGTCGTGCGCGGCGCGGATGCCGGGCGGCTGGTCGATCGACAACTGCTCGCTGATCGCGAGGTGCATCGACAGGTGCAGGAACGGGTTCGTGCGGCCTTCCTCGGGCGTGTAGTCGCGCGCGGCCGCGCCGTCGGCGTCGGCCAGTTCGTCGTGGTATTCCGGATGCTCGACGATCCAGTCGGCTGCGATCGCTTCCAGCGGCGTCAGGATTTCGCCCGCGCGCTGCTTGCGCCAGGTCTCGGTGAAAAAGCGACGCACGTCGTCGCGGCTTGGATTGAACATGGTGGGGAAACGTCGTGATTCGGGCGGCGTCATGCCGCGTCGCGCATTGTACGCCGGAGCGGCGCACGGCGCTGGCGGCGGCTCCGGGCGGCTGGAGTCAGGCGTCGCAGGGCGTTGCGGCCGCGCGCTGCGCAATGGGTAAGCGCGGGCTAGGCTCGCCGCTGCCGCACCGCTACACTCCGACGATTCCGTCCCGACGCTGGTTCGCCCGTTTCATCATGACCGACACCGTTCGCCCTTCGCCCGCCGCCCTGCAGGGCGCGCTCTACGTCGCGTTGTCCGCCGCCGCGTTCGGCGCGATGGCGATTTTCGGCCGCTACGCGTATGCGGCCGGCGTCGACGTGCTCGGGTTGCTGATCGTGCGCTTCGCGATCGGCGGCGCGGTGCTCGCCGCGATCGCGCGGCACCGCCGCGTCGCATGGCCGCGCGGGCGAGCGCTCGCGCCGCTGGTGGCGATGGGCGCGCTCGGCTACGTCGGGCAGTCGTTCTGCTATTTCAGCGCGCTGCAGCACGCGCAGGCGAGCCTCGTCGCGTTGTTGCTGTACCTGTATCCGGCGTTCGTCACGCTGCTGGCCGCGTGGTGGCTCGGCGAGCGCCTGACGCGGGCGAAGGCCGTCGCGCTGGTGTTGTGCGTCGCGGGTTCGGCGCTGATGGTCGGCGGCGGGCACGGCGAGCCGCTCGGGATCGCGCTCGCGCTGGCCGCCGCGGTGATCTATTCGCTGTACATCGTCGGCGGCACCAGGGCGACGCGCGGCGTCGACCCGCTCGCGACCACCGCGATCATCTGCCTGTCTGCCACCGCGATGCTCGTCGCGATTGCCATCGTGCGCACGGCGGCGATCGGCGCGCCGCCGCGCTGGCCCGCGACGGCCGGCGGCTGGGCGTCGATGCTCGCGATCGCGCTCGTGTCGACGGTCGCGGCCATGCTCGCGTTCTTCGCCGGGCTCGAGCGGCTCGGGGCCGCACGCACGTCGATGCTGTCGACGCTCGAACCGGTCGTGACGGTCGCGCTCGCGGCGCTGCTGTTCGGGGAGGCGTTGTCGCCGCTGCAGTGGGCGGGCGGCGTCGCGATTCTGGCGGCCGTGCTGGCGCTCGTGCGCGCGGGCGGCGCGGCCGCCGACGACGCGACGGCGACGTCCAACGCGTAGCCGGGAAGGGGGGCGGAGCGGGCGTCGCGACGGCGCGTGCGGCGCTCGCCCATGCGGCGTGACGCTTATTCGTTGGGCGGCGGCGTCTTCGGCCGGAACTCGCACAGCGGCTCGATCGCGCAGTGCCAGCATTCGGGCCGCCGTGCCTTGCACACGTAGCGCCCGTGCAGGATCAGCCAGTGATGCGCGTCCTGCAGGAATTCCTTCGGCGTGAACTTTTCGAGCGCGGCCTCGACGGCCCGCACGTCCTTGCCCGGCGCGAGGCCGGTGCGATTCGCGACGCGGAAGATATGCGTGTCGACCGCGATCGTCGGCTGGCCGAACGCGGTGTTCAGCACGACGTTCGCGGTCTTGCGGCCGACGCCCGGCAGGCCTTCGAGCGCTTCGCGATCGGCCGGCACCTCGCCGTCGTAGCGCTCGAGCAGGATCCGGCATGTCGCGACCACGTTCTTCGCCTTGGTGCGATAGAGGCCGATCGTCTTGATGTACTCGGTGACGCCTTCCTCGCCAAGCGCGACGATTTGTCGCGGGGTGTTCGCGACCGGAAACATTTTCCGCATCGCCTTGTTGACCGACACGTCGGTGGCCTGCGCGGACAGCATCACGGCGATCAGCAGTTCGAACGGCGTCGAGTATTCGAGTTCGGTGGTCGGATGCGGATTGAGGCTCTGCAGCGTTTCGTAGATCGCGCGTCGTTTGCTGGCGTTCATGGAGCGGTCTGGTCGGGCGGCGCGGACGGGCCGTCCGGATCGTCGCTGTCTGTGTCGTTGTCGTGGTCGCGGCCGCTCGATGCCGCTTCGGCATCGCGCTGCGCCTGCTGCTCGGCGAGTCGCTTGCGGCGGGCCTCGGCCGCGTCGATCTGCGCCTGGACGGCCGCGCTCACGCCTTCGGTGTTCTTCGGCCCGGCGCCTTGCCCGGACAGTTCTTCCTTCTTCTTGCGCGCGCGTTCGAGCGCGGCGGCGATGATCGCGCGTTTCTTCGCTTCGGCGTCGTCGGCGGCCGGCGCATCCGGCTGCGCTGCGGCGGGGCCCGCGGCCGGCTTTGCCGCACTGGCCGCGCGGCGGGCGGCGGCGCGCGCTTCGGCGGCCTCGCGCTCGCGGCGCTGGCGCGCGAGCCGCAGGTCGTGGCGTTCGCGCGCGGCGTCTGCCTGTTCCTGCGACCACGCATCCCAGCCCGTGCGATCGCCGGTCACCGGCAGCATCGCGATGCAGTCGACCGGGCACGGCGGCACGCACAGGTCGCAGCCCGTGCACAGCGACGCGACGATCGTGTGCATCTGCTTCGGTGCGCCGACGATCGCATCGACCGGACACGCCTGCATGCACAGCGTGCAGCCGATGCACAGGTTTTCGTCGATGAACGCGACCGCGCGCGGATGCTCGCTGCCGTTGACGGGGTTCAGCGGAATCACCGGCTTGCCGAGCAGGTTCGCGAGACGCGCGATGCCTTCGGCGCCGCCGGGCGGGCACTGGTTGTAGTTCGCGTCGCCGGCGGCGATCGCCTCGGCGTACGGACGGCAGCCGTTATAGCCGCACTTCGTGCATTGCGTCTGGGGAAGCAGATCTTCGATGCGATCCGCGAGTGTTTTGGAGTCGGTCACGGTGACAACGGGCGCAATGGCGCCGAATGGCTCTCGGCCGCGTCGGGCGCGGCCGGAAAGGTTTGCCAAACCTTGATTATCGCCGATTTCCCGCATTGCGCTGGACGCCGTCTATGCGCATAATCGAACCGCTTTTTTGCAGGGGCTCAGCAGGAGGGCGGCCGCCCGCGGGGCGCCCGTTCCAGGGCGGCCGGCGCCGAGGCGGTGGGGGTGCCGGTCCGGATCAAGCGGCTCACGTAGCAAAACGCCACCATGAATCAGCCAAAAATCAAAAGAGATCCTGAAGGTACGCGCCGTCGCATCCTGATGGCGGCAGCCGAAGAGTTCGCGAATGGAGGGCTGTTCGGCGCGCGCGTCGATCAGATCGCGCGCCGGGCCGAAACGAACGAGCGCATGCTCTATTACTACTTCGGCAGCAAGGAACAGCTCTTCACGGCGGTGCTCGAACACGCGTTCTCCGCGCTGACCGAGGCGGAGCGCGTGCTGGATCTCGACGGCGTCGCGCCGGTCGAGGCCGTCACGCGGCTCGCGCATTTCGTTTGGGACTACTACCGCGACCATCCGGAGCTGCTCAGGCTCATCAACAACGAGAACCTGCACGAAGCGCGCTATCTGCACAAGTCGACGCGGATCCGCGAGATGATGTCGCCGATCGTCGCGAAGCTCGGCAACGTGCTGATGCGCGGCCAGAAGGCCGGGCTGTTCCGCGGCGACGTCGATCCGCTGCGCTTCTACGTGACGCTGTCGGGGCTCGGCTATTACATCGTCTCGAACCGCTTCACGCTCGCGGCGACGCTCGGCCGCGACTTCACCGACACCGACGAGCGCGCGGAGATGGTCCGGATGAGCACCGAGGTGCTGCTCGCGTATCTGCTGCGGCGCTGACGCGACGAACGGACGAACTGACGAGCCGCCCGCTCGCGGCCGCCGCATAAAAAACGCCGCCGTGCGCAAGCAACGGCGGCGTTTTTGCGTCGGAACGCGATGCGTCAGGCGGCCTTGCGGGCCCGCACGGGTTTTGCGCGCGGGCTGCTCGCCGCGCGTTTGGCGGCGGGCGCGGCCTTCGCGGCGGGCGCCTTGGCGGGCGCGACCGTCACGGCCGGCGTCTTCGCGCGCGCGCGTTTCGCGGCGGTGACGCGCGCTGTCGTTTCCGGCTGCGGCTTGGCGGCCGGCACGACGCCGATCGTGGTCGCATCCTGCGCATCGGCGGGCAGCTTCGTCGCGCCGTGCTTCGGTTCCGGCGCATGCTCGCGGATGAAGTCGCGCAGTTGCGGATAGATGATCGTGCGCCAGCGGCGGCCCGAGAAGATCCCGTAGTGGCCGCACTTCTCGGCGGTCAGGCTGCGGCGATCGTCTTGCGGGATGCCCGTGCACAGCTCGTGCGCGACGTGCGTCTGGCCGCTGCCCGAGATGTCGTCGAGTTCGCCCTCGATCGTCATCAGCGCGGTGTGCTTGATGTCCTGCGGCCGCACGCGCTCGCCTTCGACGTCCCACGTGCCTTCCGCGAGCCGGAATTCCTGGAACACGACGCGGATCGTCTCGAGGTAATACTCGGCGGCCATGTCGAGCACCGCGTTGTACTCGTCGTAGAAGCGGCGGTGCGCTTCGGCGTCGTCCTCGTCGCCGCGCAGCAGGCTCTGGTAGAAATCCCAGTGCGATTGCGCGTGCCGCTCCGGGTTCATCGCGACGAAGCCCGTGTGCTGCAGGAAGCCCGGATATACCTGGCGGCCTTCGCCCGGATAGTTCGCCGGCACCGTGTGGATCACGTTGTTCTCGAACCACGCGGTCGAGTGCTGCGTCGCGAGCGAATTCACGGAAGTCGGGCTGCGGCGCGCGTCGATCGGGCCGCCCATCATCGTCATCGTGAGCGGCGTGTCCTCGCCGCGGCTCGCCATCAGCGAAATCGCCGCGAGCACCGGCACCGTCGGCTGGCATACCGAGATCACGTGCAGGTTGCGCGCGCCGATGTGACGGATGAATTCCTGGATGTACGCGATGTAGTCGTGCAGGTGGAACGGGCCGGTCTCGACCGGCACCATCCGCGCGTCGATCCAGTCGGTGATGTAGACCTTGTGATCCTGCAGCAGCGTGCGCACCGTGTCGCGCAGCAGCGTCGAGTGGTGGCCCGACAGCGGCGCGCAGACCAGCACGACCGGCTCGTCCTTCAGTTGCGTGACGGCGTCGGCGTCGTCCGAATAGCGCTTGAAGCGCAGCAGCCGGCAGAACGGCTTCTCGATGATCGTCTGCTCGACGATCGGGATGTTGTGGCCGTCCTTGACGATCTGATGGATGTTGAATTCCGGCTTTTCGTAATCCTTGCCGAGCCGATACATCAGCTCATAGGCGGCGGCCATCCGCGGCGCGCCGGGGATCAGCGAGAACGGGCTGGACGGATTCGCGAACGACTTCGAGGCGGCCTGGGCCCAGGCCGTGAGCGGGCTCAGCATCGCCCGCTGGAATTCGTGCAGTTGGTAAAGCATGCAGGCTACTCCCGCGTGGGGGGACGGTGCGCAAGGGCGGCGTGGGGCGTCGCGGCGTGCCGTGTGGGTCAGCGGCCGGCCATGTTGCATTGCAGCCGGACAATCTCGTCGATCATATCGGACAACGATCGGTTGTGCAATGCAACATTTCCCGGTTTTTTCATCAAAATTTTGCGATTTGACGATCTATGAACAAGGGCGCGCGCCGCGCCGCTCAGCGCCCGGTCGCGACGGCCGGCGCGGGCTGGCCGGCCGCGCGCGCCATCGCGTCTTCGTGGTGCATCAGGTTCATCGCGGTATGCACGAGCGCCACGTGCGAGAACGCCTGCGGGAAGTTGCCGACGAGCCGCCCGGCCACCGGGTCGTACTCCTCCGCGAGCAGCCCGAGGTCGTTCGACAGCGCGAGCAGGCGGCTGAAGAGCCGATGCGCGTCGTCGATCCGGCCGAGCAGCGCATAGCTGTCGACCAGCCAGAAGCTGCATGCGAGAAACGTGCCTTCGCCGGGCGGCAGGCCGTCGTCGTATTCGGTCGTGCGGTAGCGCATCACGAGCCCGTCGTGCAGCAATTCCCGCTCGATCGCGTCGACCGTGCCGACGATGCGCGGGTCTTCCGGCGGCAGGAAGCCGAGCTGCGGCAGCAGCAGCACGCTCGCGTCGAGCTCGTCGCTGCCGTAGCTCTGCGCGAACGCCTGCTTGCCTTCGTGCCACGCGTTGGCGCAGACGTCCGCATGGATCCGCTCGCGCAGCGCGCGCCAGCGGTCGAGCGAGCCGGGCAGCCGGAACATTTCCGCCGACTTGATCGCGCGGTCGAACGCGACCCACGCCATCACCTTCGAGAACGTGAAATGGCGGCGGCCGCCGCGCGTTTCCCAGATGCCTTCGTCGGGTTCCTGCCAGATCTTCTCGAGGTGGTCGAGCAGCGCGCACTGCACGGACCAGACCGTGTCGTCGGCCTGCAGGCCGCCTACGCGCGCGAGGTGCAGCGCGGCCATCACCTCGCCGAACACGTCGAGCTGGAGCTGGTTCGCGGCGCCGTTGCCGACGCGCACCGGCTTCGAATCCTGGTAGCCGGGCAGCCAGTCGAGCTCCATTTCCGGCAGCCGGCGCTCGCCGGCGATCCCGTACATGATCTGGATCTGCTCGGGCGAGCCGGCCATCACGCGACCGAGCCACGTGCGCCATGCGCGCGCCTCGTCGTAGTAGCCGCCGCGCATCAGCGCGAGCAGCGTGATCGTCGCGTCGCGCAGCCAGCAGTAGCGGTAGTCCCAGTTGCGGTTGCCGCCGATCTTTTCGGGCAGCGACGTGGTCGGCGCGGCGACGATGCCGCCGGTCGGTTCGTACGCGAGCGCCTTCAGCGTGATCAGCGAGCGGCGCACGGCGGCCGCGTAGCGGCCCTGCACCTGGCAGCGGCCCGACCATTCGAGCCAGTAGTTCTCGGTGCGCGCGAGCATCGACAGCGGGTCGCGCGCCGGCGGCAGCCGCATGTGCGACGCCGCGTAGCCGAGCGAGAACGGCACGCGCTCGTCGGCGTTGACCGTGAATTCCGCGAGCGTATGGAGGTTCTTGCCGGTGAGCGGCACCGGCGTACGCAGCACGACGGTATCGGGGCCGGCGATGGCCTTCATGCCGTCCTCGCGGGTCAGTTGCGTGACCCACGGAATCGAGAAACCGTAGTCGAAGCGCAACACGAGCTCCATGCGCATCTTCATCGTGCCGTGGCGGCCGACGACGATCCGCACCAGTTCGGACCAGCCGTTGCCGGGCGGCATGAAGTCGATCACGGTGACGGCACCGTCGGCGCTTTCGTAATCGGTTTCGAGAATCAGCGTGTCGCCGCGATAGCGGCGGGTCGTGTGCGTGATCGTGGCGTCGGCGGCCGGAGCAAGCAGCCAGCGGCCGTGCTCGGGCGTGCCGAGCAGCGCCGCGAAGCAGGCGCCCGAATCGAAGCGGGGCCAGCACAGCCAGTCGACGGAGCCGTCTTTTGCGATCAGCGCGGCCGTGTGGCCGTCGCCGACGAGGGCGTAGTCTTCGATCAGGGCGGGCATGGGCAGGCGATCCTTGGGTATTCGAGTTCACAATGCGGACGTCGGCGGCCCGGACTTCACGCCCGGGCGCCGCGCCCCGTATACTCGGCCGGGCGGCGGAGCGCATGAACGGCCGGCGTTTCGTCCTATCTCAACACTTGAAGCGACTCGATGCAAGGAGGATTCAATGCCCAACCGTTTACGCGAGCGTGACGCACGCGCTTCGACACGAGGGTTCCCGCTTAGGCTCGCTCACTGGATGAAAGGTTTCGCGATCGTGCTTTCCCTGTCCGCGACCCACGCATTCGCGCAGCAATCGTCCGCCCCGGCCGACGGCGTCTACAACCTGCTCGTCGGCACCTATACGGGCGGCGGCAGCGACGGGATCTACGTTTACCGCTTCGATACGAAGACGGGCAGCGTCGCGCCGGTGTCGTCGGCGAAGACCGAGAATCCGTCGTATCTGTTGCCGAGCCGCGACGGTCGCACCGTGTACGCGGTCAACGAGCTGCCCGGCGACAACGGGCCGGCGACGCAGCGCGGCGGCGTCAGCGCGTTCGGCTTCGACGCGAAGACGGGCGCCCTCACGTTCATCGACCGCGTGTCGTCGGAAGGGAACGATCCTTGCTATCTCGCGCTGTCGCCGGACGGCAAGTACCTCGTCACCGCCAACTACTCGGTGGCGGCCGATCCGGGCGGCAGCTTCGCGGTGTTCCCGATCCGCGACGGCGGCGCCGTCGGCCCGGCCGTGCTGACGGTCCATCACGAGGGCACGGGGCCCGTGAAGGGCCGCCAGGACGGCGCGCACGTGCATTCGACGGTATTTTCGCCGGACGGCCGCTACCTGTTCGTGCAGGATCTCGGCGCGGACAAGATCTACGGCTACCGCTACACGGTGGACGGCAGCCGCGGGCTGATCAGCCCGACCGACACGCGCTACACGCCGGTGAAGGCCGGCTCGGGCCCGCGTCACATGGTGTTCGGCGCCGACGGCCGCTTCGCGTACGTGACGAGCGAGCTCAACGCGTCGGTCGAGGTGTTCGGCTATCACGACGGCAAGCTGACGCCGGTCGAGACGGTGCCGATGACGGCCCCGGGCTTCAAGGGCAAGGTCGGCGGCGGCGCGATCCACCTGTCGCCGGACGGGCGCTTCCTGTACGTGAGCAACCGCGGCGACGCGAACGACCTCGTGATCTACGCGGTGAACAAGGCGGACGGCCGGCTGAAGCGCGTCGGCCGCCAGTCGAGCCTCGGCAAGACGCCGCGCGAGTTCCTGATCGATCCGACCGGCAAGTGGCTGATCGTCGGCAACCAGGACAGCGACACGTTCTACGTGTTCAGTCGCGACGTCGAAACGGGGCAGCTCGGCGCGAATCCGCAGAAGGTCGCGGTCGGCAAGCCGGTCGATTTCAAGCTGGTGCCGGTGCAGTAAACGAGAAAGGCGCTGCCGAGGCAGCGCCTTTTTTTGCGGACGGCCCGTTGCGCGGCGCGCCCGTGGCGATGAATCGCGGCCGGCGGGCCGCCCGCTTCACTCGGCCGCGGCCGGCACGAGCACCTCGCGGCTGCCGTTGATGCCCATCGCCGATACGAGGCCGGCCGCTTCCATCTGCTCGACGAGGCGTGCCGCACGGTTGTAGCCGATGCGCAACTGACGCTGCACCGACGAGATCGACGCGCGTCGCGTGCGCACGACGAACGCGACGGCTTCGTCGTACAGCGGATCGGCTTCCGCGTCCGGCGCATCGCCGAACAGGTCCTGCGTCGCGCCGTCGGTGGCCGGGCCGTCGAGAATCCCTTCCTCGTACTGCGGCTCGCCGAACTGCTTCAGATACTCGACGATCCGGTGCACTTCCTCGTCGGCGACGAACGCGCCGTGCACGCGCTGCGGATAACCGGTGCCCGGCGGCAGGAACAGCATGTCGCCCATCCCGAGCAGCGACTCCGCGCCCATCTGGTCGAGGATCGTGCGCGAATCGATCTTCGACGACACCTGGAACGCGACGCGCGTCGGAATGTTCGCCTTGATGAGGCCGGTGATCACGTCGACCGACGGCCGCTGGGTCGCGAGGATCAGGTGGATGCCGGCCGCGCGCGCCTTCTGCGCGAGGCGGGCGATCAACTCCTCGATCTTCTTGCCGGCGACCATCATCAGGTCGGCCAGCTCGTCGATCACGACGACGATCAGCGGCAGCTTCGACAGCGGCTCCGGGTCGTCGGGCGTCAGCGAGAACGGGTTGCCGATCTTCTTTTCCTTCGCTTCCGCGTCGCGGATCTTCTGGTTGAAGCCCGCGAGGTTGCGCACGCCGACGGCCGACATCAGCCGGTAGCGCTTCTCCATTTCGCCGACGCACCAGTTCAGCGCGTTCGCCGCGAGCTTCATGTCGGTGACGACCGGCGCAAGCAGGTGCGGGATGCCTTCGTAGACCGACAGCTCCAGCATCTTCGGGTCGATCATGATGAGCCGCACGTCTTCCGGCGTCGCCTTGTACAGCAGCGACAGGATCATCGCGTTGATCGCGACCGACTTGCCCGAACCCGTCGTGCCCGCCACGAGCATGTGCGGGGCCTTCGCGAGATCGGTGACGACCGGGTGGCCGGTGATGTCCTTGCCCATCGCGATCGTCAGTTGCGACGGCGAATGCTGGTACGGGCGCGATTCGAGGATCTCCGACAGGCGGATCATCTGGCGCTTCGCGTTCGGCAGTTCGAGGCCCATGCAGGTCTTGCCGGGGATCGTCTCGACGACGCGGATCGACGTGAGGCCGAGGCCGCGCGACAGGTCCTTCATCAGGCCGACGATCTGGCTGCCGCGCACGCCGAGCGCGGGTTCGATCTCGAAGCGCGTGATCACCGGGCCGGCCGATGCGCCGACCACCGTCACCGGCACCTTGAATTCCTGCAGCCGCTGTTCGATCACCTGCGCGGTTTGCGCGAGGTGTTCCTCGGTGATCGTTTCGACGTCGTCGGATGCGGGCTCGAGCAGGTCGAGCGTCGGCAGTTCGACGCTGAACGACGCGGGTGCGTGGAATTCGAACGCGTTCGGGCGCGGTGGGCGGGCGGGGGCGACCGGGGCCGGTTCGGCTGCCTCGATGGCTTCGGCGGCGTCGGCGGCCGGTGCGCCGATCGACGGGGTAGCGGGCAATGTCGGCGCGGAAAACGCGGCTGCCGGCGTGGGCGAGAGGTTCGCGGCGGGGAGGGGCGTCGCTTGCGGTGTCGCGGTCGGCGTTGCGCCCGCGTCATGCGACATCGACCCGCTTGCCGACGGCGCGGCAGGGGCGGGCTGTGTCGTCGACGTCTGGGCTGCAGCTGCGGCGGGGACGAACGCGATCGACGGAGCCTGCGTCGCAGCGGTCGCGCCCATCGAGGTCGGCGATCCGGCGGCAGCGGCAGGCGAGCCCGCGATCGAGTGGGCCGGCGTGGCGGCGGCCGTGGTCGTCGACGCGATCGTGCTGAAGGACGGCGACGTCGGGGCGGACGCGGTGGGCGACGCGAGCAGGCCGCTTGCCGGCTGCGGACTGACTGCGCTCGATGAACCCGATGTCGCGAAAGTCGTGGTGCCGGTCGACGGGGTTGCCGTGTCGACCGGAAGCGTCGATGCCGGCGCGTAAGACGGTGCGGCGACGGGCGCGGACGCGAAAGTCGCGGGCGTCACGGTGGCGGGTGCCGGCGTTGTAGGCGCCTGCGCAGTCGAACCGAACGACGAACCCGATGCGCCGGTCGCCGATGGCGTCACGGCGGGCGCATCGATCGATGCGGGCGTCGAAGTGCGCGAAAGCGAACCGTAGGTCAGGCCCGTCACACTGGCCGGCGACGCCGACGCGGCGGAAGTAGCGGGTGGTATCGACGCGGTCGGTTGCGACGGCGACGCGGACGCCGTGCCGGTTACGCCGACCGACGAAACTGCGGCGGCGACGGGCGCGATGCTCGATGTGGAGGCGAGTGCGGACGCGTGTGCAGTCGAACCGTCAGCCGTGCCGGCCAGCGGCGACGCAGCGGCGGTCGAAGCCGCCGAGGTGGCGGCAAACGGCTGAACCGCCGGTGATTTCGGCAATTCGGCGGAGACGGTCGACGAGGCCGCGGTGGGCTGCACCGTCGAAGGTGTCCAATACGTGGCGGCGGGCGTCGCGCGTGGAGCGACAGCCGGCAACGGCGCCGCAGGTTCCACCTCGACCGGCTTGGCAGCGTCCGGTGCGGGATGCGATACGGCCGGTGCGGACGTTGCCGCAATCGACGAAGCGGGCAGGGCAGCGAACGAAACGATGCTGTCGGCCGGCGGCTTCACGTCGGCGTGCGGATCGGCAGCCGCTTGACGCAAGTGGACCGGTGCCGCGCGATCGATTGCAGGCGCCGGTCGTGCGTCGTCCTCGTCGTCGACATCGACGGATGCGGTCGGCTTGCCGGCGCCGAGATCGTGAGCCGCTGCATTGCCTGCTTGCGCGAACGCCGAATGAGCGGACTCCGATCCCGTGGCGTGCGCGGGCACATCGGCCATCGGGTTTTCGGTCGGCACGTCGAGCGCGGAAACCGGCGGGCTGACGACGTCGTCCCAAGGCGCGACGTCGAGGGGTGCGTCGAACGACGGCGCAGCGGCCGCATCGTCCACACGACGGATTTCGTCGTCGGCGCGATGCGCGAACGCGCGATCGTCGATGCCGGTATCCGGCGGCGTGGGCGGTGCGGCGTCGTCGAGCGCCCGGGTGGGCGAATCGACACGCGGGGCCTGCGCGATACCGGATTGCACCGGCATGAAGGCGTCGAGCACGATCGGCGCGCCGTCGTCGCGAGCAGGCGCGGCATCGTGTGCGGCCGGGACATCGCCGTCCTGGGCTGCGATGTCCTGCGCCGCGGGGACGAACGCGTTCGACGCGGCCGCGGATGCCGGCGCGGCCGCGCTGCCTGCCGTCGCGGCGACGCCGGCCACGGCGGCGGCAGCGGTCGCCGCGCGCGTGGCATCGGCCGATTGCGCGCCGCCCAGCGACGCCCATTGCGCGGTGCTGGCCTCGATCGAACGCAGCGTGTCGTGAACGCTCGGCGCCGGCGTGATCGGCGCGGCTGGCTGCTCGTTCCATGCATAGAGCGGTGCACGCGCCGGCGCGGGCGGCGTCGGGCGACGTCGTGCCGCGTCCGACGGGCCGGCGGCCGCCGTGCCCGCGACCGGCCGCACCGGCGGACGCTGCGGCGGCGTACCGGCCGGGCGCGGGGTGACCGTCGCGCGCGGCGCCGTCTGCGTCAGCGCGGCGGTGGCCGGTCGCGCGGCGGTCGGACGCGGCCGGACGGGTTCGAATCCGACCGGAAGCGGTGCGGGCGCGGGGCGCGGCACTTGCGCGTTCGCCGCGGCGCGCGCGAGGCTGGCGGTGCTGCCGGTCGTCGGAGGCGGCATCGCGCTGGCCGGGATCGGCGCGGGCGGCGCGGGCGTGCGCGGCGGGGCGGTCGGCTTCAGCCAGCCCGACGGCGCGACGGGCTCCGCGAGCGGGCGGGGCGGCGTCTTGCTGCGCGGCTTCGGGCGCGCCTGCGGATCGGGTTTCCACACCGTCGGGCGCGAATACCGGCCGTTCTGGCGCGGCGCCATCGAATTGACGGTGTGCGCGGTGGTCGGCTGCACGACGTCGTCGTCGCGATGCAGCGCGCTGCGCGGCAGGTCGGCGATCCCGCGCGCGTCGTCGTCGCCGCCGTCGCGCGACAGCTTGACGCCGAACGACGTGTCGACCCACGCGGCGAACTGCCGCCAGCCGATGCCGGTCAGCCACGGCAAGCCGGCGAACAACAACACGACCATCGCGACCGGCGTGCCGATCGGGCCGAGCACATGGGCGAAGCCGGCCGAGCACGCATGGCCGAGCGCGTTCGTGTCGGGGCCCGACAGCGGGCTCGTCAGCGTGCAGCTTGCGACGAATACCGCGGCGAAGCCGAGCCACAGGCGGATCGAGCCGCGGCCGGCGAGCCCGCCGCCGCCGGGCAGCATCGCCTGCACGAGACGCCAGAAGAGAAGGAGAAACCAGACGGCGGAGATGCCGAACCAGCCGAAGACAACCGTGTGCATGCTTTGAAACAGGAGTGGGGCGGGGCGCGCGGGGCGCGACCCGCCGAGTTTAACCGGCCGGCGAACAAGACTCTGACGCGGCGTGATTCCGATTCATGCCGCGCGACGCACGTGGGTGGCACGTGCGCGTGGCGCGCCGCGCGAAGGCGGTCGGTCGGCCTTCGCGCGCGCCGTCCATCAGGGGCTCCGTTGCGTGAACGTCAGCGTCGCGCCGGCTTGGGTCACGATCTGCAATTGCTGCGGCGCGCGCATCTGCACGCCGGTTTTCTCGATGTGGGCGAGCGCGTCGAGGTACGCGGATTCGAGCTGGCCGCCGAGCGTGTTCGGGCACGCCATTCGCGTGCCGGCGAGCGGGCCGAAGCTCAGCAGGCCGTTCTTGATCGCGTAGGTGCCCATGTAGCGGTTGCAGCCCGAGAACCCGCTCGCGCGGCGGATGCCCGAGTCGGTCGACAGCGCGAGCTTGATCGGCTCGCCGTTGTCGCCGTGCGGGATCGCGCGCGGCGTGCCGTCGGCGTTCACCCAGCTGGTGAGCTCCCAGCTCGTGTCGTCGAGCAGCTGGACGGCGGCCGGGTTGTACGGGTCGGGTGCGGGGGCGGCGGAATCGGGATGGGTCGGCATCGCGCAGGCGGCGAGAAGCGTGGCAAGCGTCAACGCGCAAAGCGGCGCGCGCAACGGGCGAAGCAGGCCGGTGCGTGCGCGTGCGGCCGCGGACAGGTGGGACATGAGCCTCGTTCCTCTTCGGATTCTGATCAAGGCGTAAGAGTAACGCACCCGCCCCGCGGCAGGCGAGCCGACACTTCGCGCGCGAAAACGTTCGCGGCCCGCCCGCGGGCCTCGCGCGACCACGCGCGGGCGCGGCCAAACCGCCCAAACCGGCGCGGATGCCCGTGTTAACATCGAAGCCGTTTTCGTCCTCCAACAGAACCAGCGGGAAATCACATGCAGATCGGTCAGCGGCTCGGTACGCCGCTTTCACCCTCGGCCACGCGCGTCATGCTGCTCGGCGCCGGCGAACTCGGCAAGGAAGTCATCATCGCGTTGCAGCGTCTCGGCGTCGAAGTCGTCGCGGTCGATCGCTATCCGGACGCGCCGGGCCACCAGGTCGCGCATCGCGCGCACGTGATCGACATGACGGACCCGGCCGCGCTGCAGGCCATCGTCGAAGCCGAACGGCCGCACCTGATCGTCCCCGAGATCGAGGCGATTGCCACCGACGCGCTCGCGGCGATCGAGGCGGCCGGCCTCGCCGAGGTGATCCCGACCGCGCGCGCGACGCAGCTCACGATGAATCGCGAAGGGATCCGCCGGCTCGCAGCCGAGGAACTCGGCCTGCCGACTTCCCCGTATGCGTTCGCGGATTCGTTCGAGGCCTTCGGCGCGGCCGTCGCGACGATCGGCATGCCGTGCGTCGTGAAGCCCGTGATGTCGTCGTCGGGCAAGGGGCAGTCGGTCGTGAAGACCGACGCCGACGTGAAACCCGCGTGGGACTACGCGATGGCGGGCGGGCGCGTGAACCACGGCCGCGTGATCGTCGAGGGCTTCGTCGATTTCGACTACGAGATCACGCAGTTGACCGTGCGCGCGATCGACCCGGCGACGCTCGACACGCGCACCTATTTCTGCGAACCGGTCGGCCACGTGCAGGTGGCGGGCGACTATGTCGAATCGTGGCAGCCGCAGCCGATGAGCGCGGCGGCGCTCGAGAAATCGCGCGAGATCGCGCACAAGGTGACCGAGGCGCTCGGCGGGCGCGGGCTGTTCGGCGTCGAGCTGTTCGTGCGCGGCGACGACGTATGGTTCTCCGAGGTGAGCCCGCGGCCGCACGATACGGGCCTCGTCACGCTCGCCTCGCAGCGCCAGTCGGAATTCGAGCTGCACGCACGCGCGATTCTCGGCCTGCCGGTCGATCCGGCGCTCGGCACGCCGGCCGCGTCGGCGGTGATCTACGGCGGGCTCGACGAGCGCGGGATCGCGTTCGAAGGCGTGCGCGACGCGCTCGCGGTGCCGGGCGCGGACCTGCGCCTGTTCGGCAAGCCGGAAAGTTTCGCGAAGCGGCGCATGGGCGTCGCGCTGGCGACCGGCGCGACCGTCGACGAAGCCCGCGAACGCGCGAAGCGCGCTGCCGCGGCCGTCCGGCCCGTGTCGGCGCGCTGACGGAACGAGGAGAGGACGATGGCGTCGCGATGGTTGCGTATCGGAAAGCTGGGCGCCGCGCTGGCGCTCGTCGCGAGTCTCGCCGGCTGCGGCGTCGCGGCCGCGCCGTGCCGGGTGGCGTCGGCCGGACTCAAGATCGTGCCGCTCGTCGGCCATCTCGCCGCGGCGCCGACCGATGCGTGCGCAGACGTGATCGATCCCTGATTCTGGCGATCGGCGCGATTTCCCGCCGGTCCCGCAAACACTAACCGCGCGTCCCGCAAGGGCGCGTTTCCACCGTCTCGTGAGAGGACCTGCATGATTCGCCACACCCTCGCCGCGCTTGCGCTCGCCGGCACCGCCGTTTCGGTCGCGCACGCCGCGCAACTGACCGTCGAGGAGATCGACGCCGACGCGCGCCAGCAAACCCTCTACCAGTGCGCGAACCACAAGCAGCCGGTGCGCGTGTCGTACTGGCTCGCGGGCAACGGCCAGAGCTTCGCGCTCGTGCCGGTGGACGGCAAGCAGATGCTGTTCGTCGATACGGTGTCGGCGTCGGGCGCGCGCTACCAGGCCGGCCGCTATACCTGGTGGACGAAGGGCAAGGAAGCGACGCTGCGCGACGAGATCGCCGACCCGCAGTCGCCGCCGCTGCTGGGCGACTGCGTGCAGGTCGAGAAGAATAAGAAGAAGGGCTGAGCGGCGGACGCGCGCGCAGCGCGTATTCGCCTGCGTGACCTGCCGTCGGGTTGACGGCCGGGCGCACGGGCAGGCGGCGGGCAGGCCGGTGTGGGATTCCAGGATCGAGCCCCTAATATGGTTCGCTGGCCGATACGGATAGTCCGATCGGCCAATCGCCCGGTCGCGCGGGGCGGACGGGCATGCCGCGCGAACCGCGGTCGCGGCCGTTCGCGGCGTTGTCACGGACAGATGCGCGCACGGTGCTACAATACGGCCCTTTCCGCCGGCATTCGCGCCGAACGGAGTCCGCACGGCCTGGCGTCCGGCGTTCGCATCGAACCGGTCCCAAGCGCCAGAGCGGCGCCGCGCGGCGCGCCGCGGCTCCGTCTATTTCCGAATTGTGATGAGCGCAGGCCCGGCCGGCCTGACGCACGATGTCCCCGCCGCGCCTTTTGAGCGAAACGCCACCATGTCCGATTCTGTCGCCAAGCCCGTCGACGCAACCTTCGACCAATTCGGCCTTGCCGCCGATATCCTGAAAGCCATTGCGGAGCAGGGCTATACGACGCCGACGCCGATTCAGGCTCAGGCCATTCCGGTCGTGCTCGCCGGCCGCGACGTCATGGGCGCCGCGCAAACGGGCACCGGCAAGACCGCGAGCTTCTCGCTGCCGATCATCCAGCGTCTGCTGCCGCAAGCCAACACGAGCGCGTCCCCGGCGCGCCATCCCGTGCGGGCGCTGATCCTCACGCCGACGCGCGAACTCGCCGACCAGGTCGCCGCGAACGTGCACGCGTATGCGAAGCACACGCCGCTGCGCAGCGCGGTGGTGTTCGGCGGCGTCGACATGAACCCGCAATCGGCCGAACTGCGCCGCGGCGTCGAGATCCTGATCGCGACGCCGGGCCGCCTGCTCGACCACGTGCAGCAAAAGACGGCGAACCTCGGCCAGGTCCAGATCCTCGTGCTCGACGAAGCCGACCGGATGCTCGACATGGGCTTCCTGCCCGATCTGCAGCGCATCCTGAACCTGCTGCCGAAGGAGCGTCAGACGCTGCTGTTCTCGGCCACGTTCTCGGGCGAAATCAAGAAGCTCGCGTCGACCTACCTGCGCAACCCGCAGACGATCGAAGTCGCGCGCAGCAATTCGACGAACGCGAACGTCACGCAGATCGTCTACGACGTCGCCGAAGGCGACAAGCAGGCGGCCGTCGTGCAATTGCTGCGCGATCGCGGCCTCAAGCAGGTGATCGTGTTCTGCAACAGCAAGATCGGCGCGAGCCGCCTCGCGCGCAATCTCGAGCGCGACGGCGTGGTCGCGTCGGCGATTCACGGCGACAAGACGCAGATCGAGCGGATGCAGGCGCTCGACGCGTTCAAGCGCGGCGAAATCGAGGCGCTGGTCGCGACCGACGTGGCCGCGCGCGGTCTCGACATTGCCGAGCTGCCGGCCGTGATCAACTTCGACCTGCCGTTCAGCGCGGAAGACTACGTGCACCGGATCGGCCGTACCGGTCGCGCCGGGGCGACGGGTGACGCGCTGTCGCTGTGCAGCCCGAACGAGCGCAAGCAGCTCGCCGATATCGAGAAGCTGATCAAGCGTCCGCTCGACGTGCAGACGCTCAAGCTCGACAAGCCCGCGCGCCAGCGTCACGACGAGCGCGGCGGCGAGCGCAGCAGCGAGCGCGGTGGCGAACGGGGTGGCCGGCGCGAGCGCGACGAGCATCGCGGTGCAGCGGGTCGCCGCTCGGGCAGTTCCGAGCGTGGTGGCCATCATCGCCGCCACGAAGCGCCGGTCGACGATTTCTTCCTGAAACCGTACGAGCCGTCGGCGCCGGCGAAGCAGCCGGACGACACGCAGGCCGCGCAGCAGCCCGAGAAGAAAGGGCCGAAGCGTCAGGTCGCCGCGCTGCTCGGCGGGTTCGGAATGCCGCGCAAGCCGTCGGCGTAAGCCGGGCGAAGCGGCAGGGCGGCGCGGGAGCGCTGCCGGACAGGCGGGTACATGCGACGAGCATGTGCCCGTTTTTCATTGGGCGAGCGGTCGGGACGGGGCGTGCGTGCGCGGGCAATTGAGTGCCGTGCCGGGGCGGATATTTCGATGCGATGCCGTTGCGCATTGCGCAACGACGGTAGCGGACGGGGCGCTCAGGCCTGCGTCACGCTTTCATGCGATCGGATTCGACGCCGACGGATGCAGGAACGTCGTCGGCATGGGCCGGAGTCCTGCCGGCGATTCAACCGGCGCGCGGCCCGAAGCGACGCGCCCACGCATCGGTGGCGGCCGCGTAGAACGCGTCGATCGTATCGCCCGGCAGCTCGCCATCGTTCGACAGTCCGAGATGCGCGGCCGCGGCCCGCAGCGCCGGCAGCGGATCGTTGCGTTCGAGCGCCGTCGCGCCGGTCTGCTTGCTGAGCTTTTCGCCGTTGGCGTCGACGACGACCGGCACGTGCAGGTACGCGGGAGTCGGCACGCCGATGCAGCGCTGCAGATGGATCTGGCGCGCGGTCGAATCGAGCAGGTCGGCGCCGCGCACGACGTGCGTGATGCCGGCGTCGGCATCGTCGACGACGACCGCGAGCTGATACGCCCATTGGCCGTCCGCGCGTTTGAGCACGAAATCGCCGACTTCGGTCGCGAGGTTCTGCGATTGCGTGCGCTGCCAGCGATCGTCGAACGCGATGAGCGCGTCGTCGCCGTCCGGCACGCGCAGCCGCCATGCGCGCGCGGGTTTGCCGTGCAGGCCGTTGCGGCAGGTGCCCGGATACGCGAGCGTCGTGTGGCGTTCGTGGGCGGCGCGCAGCGAATCGGCGATTTCCTTGCGCGTGCAGCCGCACGGATACACGAGCCCCGCCGCGACGAGCCGCTCGAGCGCGGCCGTGTAGGCCGCGTCGCGCGTACTCTGCCAGACGGGCCGCTCGTCGGGCGTCATGCCGAAATGCGCGAGCGTCGCGAGGATGTCGTCGGCCGCGCCGGGCACCGCGCGCGGGCCGTCGAGATCCTCGATGCGCACGAGCCAGGTGCCGCCGTGCGCGCGTGCGTCGAGCCAGCTCGCGAGCGCGCCGACCAGCGAGCCGAAGTGCAGCGGGCCGGTGGGCGACGGCGCGAAGCGGCCGCGATAGCCGTGGTTCATCGGCGGAGCGCGGTGCGACGTACGGTTACGCGGCGGCGCTGGCGGCCGTTGCGCAGGCCGGGCACGACTTGCCGGGCACGTAGTGCGGCGATTGTTGCGCTTCCGCCGTGACGACCGCGCGGCACGCGAAGCACGTGACGTTGTCGGTGGGCTGGAGCTGCGGGTTCAGCGCGGTGCGGTAGTCGAACACGAAGCAGTCGCCGTGATAGTGCGCGCCGCCGACTTCCTCGAAGTACTTCAGGATCCCGCCTTCGAGCTGGTACACGTTCTCGATGCCGATTTCCTTCATGTGGATCGCGGCCTTCTCGCAGCGGATGCCGCCGGTGCAGAACGACACGACCGTCTTGCCCTCGAGGTCGGCGCGATGCGCGTCGATCACTTCCGGGAATTCGCTGAACTTGTCGATCCGGTAGTCGAGCGCGTTGTCGAACGTGCCGACGTCGACTTCGAACGCGTTACGCGTGTCGAGCATCACGACCGGGCGGCCCGTATCGTCGTGACCGCGGTCGAGCCACGTCTTCAGCGTGCGGGCGTCGACGAACGGCGCACGGCCGAGTTCCGGCTTGATCGCGGGCTTCTTCATCGTGATGATCTCGCGCTTCAGGCGCACGAGCATGCGGCGGAACGGCTGCGAGTCGGACAGGCTTTCCTTGAACTGCAGCGTCGCGAACTTGCCTTCGAACAGCGGATCGTGGCGGATGTACGCGATGAACGCGTCGGTGGCTTCGCGCGTGCCGGCGATGAACAGGTTGATGCCTTCCGGCGCAAGCAGGATCGTGCCGCGCAGCCCGAGTTCGTTGCAGCGGGCGGTGACGAGCGGGCGCCATTGTTCGTTCGCGTCGAGCGAGACGAAGTGGTAGGCGGCGAGGTTGACGATGGTCATGATGGTCCGACGGGAAAACGGCCGCACGGCGGCCCGCAAAAAAGGGTGCGAAGCCGGGGCGTTGATTCGAAAAACCGTATTATCCCGCAAACGGCGGGCGCATCGGTACCCGGCCGATCGGCCAACCGCGCGGCGCGTCGCCGCGTGCATCGGCCGAACGGCCGAAGCGGGCATTTTTTGGGCAGCCTGCGCGGCGACGCGGCTACAATAGCGCCCATGTCAGATCCTCGCTTCGTCCATCTTCGCGTTCACTCCGAATTCTCGATCGCCGACGGCATCGTGCGCATTGACGACATCGTCAAGGCGGCGGCCGCGGACGGTCAGGGTGCGCTCGCGCTCACCGATCTCGGCAACGCATTCGGTCTCGTCCGTTTCTACCAGGAAGCCCGCGGCAAGGGCATCAAGCCGATCGCCGGCTGCGACGTCTGGATTGCCAATCCCGACGACCGCGACAAGCCGTCGCGGTTGCTGCTGCTGGTCAAGGACAAGGTCGGTTACCTGAATCTCTGCGAGCTGCTGTCGAAGGCGTGGCTCACGAACCAGTACCGCGGCCGCGCGGAACTCGACGCGAGCTGGCTCGACGGCGAGCGCGCGCAGGGGCTGCTCGCGCTGTCGGGCGCGCAGCAGGGCGATATCGGGCTCGCGCTGGCCGCGGGCAACGAAGACGCCGCGCGCCGTCACGCCGAGCGCTGGGCGCGGGTGTTTCCGGGCGGCTTCTACATCGAACTGCAGCGTTACGGCCAGCCGGGCGCCGAGGCGTACATCCAGCAGGCCGCGACGCTCGCCGCGTCGCTGAAGCTGCCGGTCGTCGCGACGCACCCGACGCAGTTCATGACCGACGACGATTTCACCGCGCACGAGGCGCGCGTGTGCATCTCGGAAGGCGACATCCTCGCGAACCCGCGGCGCCAGAAGCGTTTCACGACCGACCAGTATTTCCGCACGCAGGACGACATGGTCGCGCTGTTCGCCGACCTGCCGTCGGCGATCGCGAACACGGTCGAGATCGCGAAGCGCTGCAACCTGAAGCTCGAACTCGGCAAGCCGAAACTGCCGCTGTTTCCGACGCCGGACGGCATGTCGCTCGACGACTACCTCGTCCAGCTGTCGAAGGAAGGGCTCGAGACGCGCCTCGCGCAGTTGTATCCGGTCGAAGCCGAGCGCGACGCACAGCGCGACACGTACTACAAGCGCCTCGAATTCGAGTGCGGGACCATCACGAAGATGGGCTTCCCCGGCTACTTCCTGATCGTCGCGGACTTCATCAACTGGGCGAAGAACAACGGCGTGCCGGTCGGGCCGGGCCGCGGCTCGGGCGCCGGCTCGCTGGTCGCGTACGCGCTCGGCATTACCGATCTCGATCCGCTGCGCTACAACCTGCTGTTCGAGCGCTTCCTGAACCCGGAACGCGTGTCGATGCCCGACTTCGACATCGACTTCTGCCAGCACGGCCGCGATCGCGTGATCCAGTACGTGAAGGAGAAATACGGCGCGGACGCCGTATCGCAGATCGCCACGTTCGGCACGATGGCCGCGAAGGCGGCCGTGCGCGACATCGGCCGCGTGCTCGACCTCGGCTACATGTTCACCGACGGCGTCGCGAAGCTGATCCCGTTCAAGCCCGGCAAGCACGTGACGATTGCCGACGCGATGAAGGAAGAGCCGCAGTTGCAGGAGCGCTACGACCACGAGGACGAAGTGCACCAGCTGCTCGATCTCGCGCAGCGCGTCGAGGGCCTCACGCGTAACGTCGGGATGCACGCGGGCGGCGTGCTGATCGCGCCCGGCAAGCTGACCGATTTCTGCCCGCTGTACACGCAGGGCGACGACGGCGGCGTGGTCAGCCAGTACGACAAGGACGACGTCGAAGCCGTCGGCCTCGTGAAGTTCGACTTTCTGGGTCTCACGACGCTGACGATCCTCGACTGGGCCGAGCGCTACATCCGCCGCCTCGATCCGTCGAAGGCCGACTGGTCGCTCGCGCAGGTGCCGCTCGACGATCCGGCCTCGTTCCAGATCCTGAAGAAGGCCAACACGGTCGCGGTGTTCCAGCTGGAAAGCCGCGGGATGCAGGGCATGCTGAAGGATGCGCAGCCCGACCGCTTCGAGGACATCATCGCGCTCGTGTCGTTGTACCGTCCGGGCCCGATGGACCTGATCCCGAGCTTCTGCGCGCGCAAGCACGGGCGCGAGAAGGTCGACTATCCGGATCCGCGCGTCGAACCCGTCCTGAAAGAGACCTACGGCATCATGGTCTATCAGGAGCAGGTGATGCAGATGGCGCAGATCATCGGCGGCTACTCGCTCGGCGGTGCGGACTTGCTGCGTCGCGCGATGGGCAAGAAGAAGCCCGAGGAGATGGCCAAGCATCGCGAGATCTTCGCCGAGGGTGCGGCGAAGAACGGCCTCACGCGCGAGAAGTCCGACGAGATCTTCGACTTGATGGAGAAGTTCGCGGGCTACGGCTTCAACAAGTCGCACGCTGCCGCGTATGCGCTGCTCGCGTATTACACCGCGTGGCTGAAGGCGCACCATCCGGCCGAATTCATGGCGGCCAACATGACGCTCGCGATGGACGACACCGACAAGGTGAAGATCCTGTTCGACGATTGCATCGTGAACAACCTCGTCGTGCTGCCGCCGGACATCAACCAGTCGCATTACCGGTTCGAGCCGGTCGCGCAAGCCGACGGCAAGCGCTCGCGCACGATCCGCTACGGTCTCGGCGCGGTGAAGGGCAGCGGCCAGAACGCGATCGAGGAAATCCTGCGCGCCCGCGAGGAAAAGGCGTTCACCGACCTGTTCGACTTCTGCGAGCGGATCGACCGGCGCATCGTCAACCGCCGCACGGTCGAGGCGCTGATTCGCGCCGGCGCGTTCGATTCGCTGAACCCGAACCGGGCGCAATTGATCGCGTCGGTGCCGCTCGCGATGGAGGCGGCCGAGCAGGCCGAAGCGAATGCGATGCAGGCCGGCCTGTTCGACATGGGCGCCGAGTCGCCGCATGCGCACGCGCTCGTCGACGAACCCGCGTGGGACGACAAGCGTCGCCTGCAGGAAGAAAAGGCCGCGCTCGGTTTCTACCTGTCCGGCCACCTGTTCGACGCGTATCGCGACGAAGTGCGCCGCTTCGTGAGGCAGAAGATCGGTGACCTGAAGGAAGGGCGCGACAAGCTCGTCGCCGGCATCATCGCGTCGCTGCGCACGCAGATGACCCAGCGCGGCAAGATGCTGATCGCGCTGCTCGACGACGGCACGGGCCAGTGCGAGATCACGATCTTCAACGAGCAGTTCGAGGCGAACAAGGCGCTGTTCAAGGAGGACGAGCTGCTGATCGTCCAGGGGCAGGCGCGCAACGACGCGTTCACCGGCGGCATTCGCTTCACGGCCGATACCGTGATGGATCTCGAACGCGCGCGCAGCCGCTATGCGCAGGCCGTGCGGCTGACGATGAACGGCAACGCCGACGCGCTCGCGCTGCGCCGCGTGCTCGAGCCGCACGTGTCGAAGGACGATCCGGCCGCGGCGAACGCGGTCGACGTGCCCGCGCCGCGCGGCGGCGGCCGCGATGGCGGGCGGCGTCCGCCGCCGCCGCTGCCGAACGGGCTTGCGGTCCAGATCCACTACAGCAACGCACGCGCGCAAGGCGAAATGCGGCTGGGCGACGCATGGCGCGTGAAGCCGAGCGACGTGCTGCTGGCGGAATTGCGCGCGGCGTTCGACGGCAGCGTCGTCGAGATCACGTACTGACCGCGCCCGCTTCGGCGGGTGTCGCGTCCAGGCGGCCCGTCGCATCGCCATCGTGCGGTGCGGCGGGCCGTTTTTACGTGCGACGGTAATCGGACTTGGGCTGGCCATCCGGACGCTATACAATCCCGCGCTGACCGTCCGAACGCCGCGCCGGGTTCGCACGGCGAGCGACGCCGCGCCGGTGGCGCGCGAATAAACAGGGGCGGATCCATGCGGGGTGCGGCAACGCGCGGCGGTGTAGCCCCCGAACGGGATGCCGTGGAACGGCCCGTCTCGACGATAAAAACGGATTGTCACCACATGACCATGGCCAATGGGAACCCGACGCAGCGGATCCTCGTGATCCGGATTGATTTTCTGGGCGACATGCTGTGCACGACGGCGTTTCTCCGCGCGCTGAAGGCGCGCTGGCCGGGCGCGGAGCTGCATGTGGTCGCGAACCGCTACAACGCGGCCGCGCTGGCCGGGAACCCGAACGTGCACGCGATCCACACCTACGTGTACAGCCGTCAGTGCGAGCGCAACGACCGTCCGGGGCGGATGCGCGCATTCTTCGACCGGTTGCGGCTCGTGCGCCGTCTGCGCCGCTTGCGGTTCGACCTCGTGATCGTGCCGAACGGCGGCATGCATCGCAGCAGCATGCAGTTCGCGCGCCAGCTTCGCGCGAAGGATTGCCGCTGGCACGATGCCAGGACCGAATTCGACGATCGCAAGCCCGAGCATGTCGCGCAGCGGCCGATGTGCCATGAAGCGTTGTCGGGCTTCCGGCTCGTGCCCGAACTCGGCGATGCCGATCTCGACGGTCTCGAGCTGTCGGTGCATCCCGATTCCACGCTGCAGGAGGCGTGGCATCGCCTGCTCGGCGCGCGGACGAAACCGCGCATCGGGCTGTTCGTGTCGAACAAGGCCGTCGAGCGCCGCTGGCCGGCCGACCGCTGGCGCGATCTCGGCGAGCGGCTCGCACCGATCGCCGACGTGATCGTGTTTCGCGATCCGGCCATCGGCCGGGCTGTCGAAGACGAAGTATGGCGCGACGTGAATGCACGGCATGTCGCGCCTGCGTCGATCGCCGAACTGGTGGCGGCCGCGAGCCTGCTCGATATGATCGTCTCGGCCGACAGCGCACCCGTCCATCTGGCGTCGGCGCTCGGCGTACCGGTGGCCGCCCTGTTCGAGGACCGTCCCGAGAAATACCTGCGCTGGCATCCGCTTGGCGTGCCGCACGTGATCCTGCGCGCGGGCCCGACCGTCGAAGCGATCGGCGTCGATGCGGTCGAGCGCGCGGTGCGCCACCTGCTGCCGCAGGCCGGCCATCGCGACGACGCTGCGGCCGATGCGACGCGTGAGCCGCCGGCCGCCGCCACGGCGGCCGCGATCGTGACGACCGCTTCGTAGTGCCGGGCGCGCCGTGCGGCCGCGTACCGCGCGACGCCCCCGCGGGCGGGGCCGCATCGCGGCAGCCGGCGCGGCCGGTGCGCGACGCCGCGCCGGCCGCGGCAAAATCCTGTACATTGCCAGCCTTGTTCAGCCAGCCAGACGATCGCCGTGGCCCTGTTTTCTTCCGCCCGTCCGCCCCGAACCATCCTCGTTGCCGCGCCGCGCCGTATCGGCGACGTGCTGCTGACGACGCCGCTCGTCCGATCGCTGAAGGCTCGCTGGCCGGACGCGCAGATCGACATGCTGGTGTTTCGCGGCACCGAGGGCGTGCTCGAGCACAATCCGGACGTGCGACGCGTGATCGTGGTCGCGCAGCGCGCGGGGTTTCGCGAGCGGTTGCGCGACGCGCTGTCGATGTGGCGCCGCTACGATCTCGCGTGCGCGGCGCTGAGTTCCGACCGGCCGCGTTTCTATAGCTGGTTCGCCGGCCGCAAGCGGGTCGGTCTCGTCGACCCGAACCGCGTCACGTGGCTCGCGCGGATGATGCTGAACGGGATCGCGATCAATCACCACGAATCCGCGCATACGGTCGTCAGTACGCTCGCACTCGCGCCGGTGATCGGCATCGAGCCGGTATCCGAGGTCGTCGCACCCGGCATCGGCGACGATCCCGCGCGACGCGCGCGTTTCGACGCGTGGCTCGCCGAGTCGCCCGCGATCCGCGCCGGCAAGCCGCTGGTCGTGCTGCATCCGTATCCGATGTTCCGTTACAAGCAATGGCGGCTCGACGGCTGGGTCGACATGATCGGCTGGCTGCGCGAGCAGGGCTTCGCGGTCGCGCTGTCGGGCGGCCCGGCCGACCGCGAGCGCGAGTATGCGGAGCAGGTCGCGACCGAGGCGGGCGGCGACGTGCTGAACCTGGTCGGGCGCCTGACGTTCGGCGAGAGCGCGGAGCTCGTGCGGCGCGCGCGGCTCTTCATCGGGCCCGACACCGGCGCGACGCACGTCGCGGCCGCGACCGGCACCGACACGATTGCACTGTTCGGGCCGTCCGACCCCGTGCGCTGGGGGCCGTGGCCGCAGCACTGGCCCGCGACCGAGAATCCGTGGCCGCTGCGCGGCTCGGGCCGGCACGGGAACGTGTGGCTGCTGCAAGGGGAGGGGGATTGCGTGCCGTGCCGGCACGAAGGCTGCGAGCGTCATGTCGACAGCCGCAGCGACTGCCTCGTTCATCTTGGGGCGCAGCGCGTGAAGGCCGCGGCTGCCGAGATGCTCGGGCTGAATCCGCCGGGCCCGGCCGACGTCATCGTCGACACGTCGCGGCTGGGCCGCGCCGGACCCGCTTGACGCCCGGCAAACGCGCGTTTTTCTTCGTTGGCCGGGGGCTTTGTTTCGCGGAGAACCACGCGGCTCGCCCGTATCGGCTGCGGAGGTCCGCTGCCGCCGAACCGGTCGGCGCGGGCAGCGGAACGTAGGCCGGCGGGTGTTACACGCTGCGTCGGATTGCCGACGTTTCGCGCGGTAGCGCTTCGCTGCGCTCGCCGCAGCCGAGCAGGATGCCGGCCAGCAGCACGATCAGGTGCCCTTCGGCGAAATCCAGCAGCAGCGAATTCGCGAGACTGCCGATCGCGAAGATCGCGAGCCATGCGAGCAGCAAGTGTCGCGAGCGCGGATCGAGCGCCCGGCTGCCGCGCGCGATCTGCACGATCAGGTTGACGAACAGCAGCACGCCGAGCGAGCCGAGTTGCACGGCCATCAGCAGGTATTCGTTATGCGGGTTCGACGTGAGCTGGCCTTCGGCCGCCGTCTTGCCGGCCGTGAGCTTCTCGAATTCGGATTCGAGGCCGCCCGCGCCGTAGCCGAGCACGGGGCGCTGGCGATACAGCTCGAACCCCTTCTTGTACCACTCGAGGCGCAGCCCGGTCGACGTGGCCGCATCGCTCTGCCGGTATTGCTGCACTTCCGTCACGACCTTCGTCAGCCGGCCGTTGTGAACCGTGCAGGCGGCGACCACGAGTGCGGCGCCCGCGAGGACGAGCACGCCGGCGGCGAGCCCGGCGCGCAACGCGGACCGCCGGCGCAGCAGCAGCACGAAACGCACGGCGACGACGAGGATCAGCAACAGCGCGATGACCTGCCCCGTGCGTCCTTGCAGCATCACGAACACGTTGACGAGCGACCACGCGGCGACGCCCGCATACGCGGCGCGGGACAGCATCGTGCGGGCCGCCAGCGCGAGATCGGCTGCCTGGTAAAAGAGCAACGCCCCGAACATGCCGGCGGCGATATGGTTCTTGAACACCCACGCGCGCGACAGCGGCAACTGGGTCGCATGCGCCGGCCCGATCGCGGTCAGCCCGAGGTAGTTGGTCGTCGACAGCAGCAGGATCGCGCACAGCGTGGCGAACCAGCAGCGCCGCACGATCGGCGCCCAGTTCGAATGACGGAACGCGAGCACGGCGAACGGCAGCAGCAGCAGCTTGTCGTACTTCGCGACCCAGTTCCACGCCTTGTTGTGCGGCGCGACCGTATAGGCGACGCTCACGGCCAGCGCGGCCAGGATCAGCAGCGCCGCCAGCGAAGCCGGGTCGGCGACGAGCGAGCGCAGGTTGCGCCAGAATTCGGGGGAGATCACGAGCGCGACGGCGAACAGCCCGCAGAACACGTTGGTCAGCGCGGTCGAGACGGGCACCATGCAGAGCGCGGCGACGGCGAATGCACGGGCGGCGGTCAGGCGCCGCGTGGCGGGAGTGGAAAACGAAAGCATCGGAACCTGGCGTATGGACGAATGCGGCGCGCGAACGGCGTGCACCGCGCCGCGTCGCGCCCCCGGCGAGAGACCCGGGACGAACGGCGCAGTATACGCGAAGCAGGACAGGTTTCCGTGCGGTTTTCGGGGCTCGATCAGCTGAACGCGCGCTTGATTCGCGAGCGCAGCAGTGCGCGCTTGAGGCGGCCTTCCACGGCCGGCGCATCGAGCGCGATCCGGGTGCCTGCCGGCTCGCCGCGATGCAGGTAGTAGCGATCGAACGTCGCCTGGGTCATGCCCCATTTGTTCAGGAACTGACGGCGGCCGTCGTTCTTGACGATCTTGCCGGTGCTCTTCTGCTGGAAGTGATACACGAGGCTGTCGCCGACGCCGATGAAGATCCGGCAGCCGGCGTCCCAGAATTTCATCGAGAAGTCGTTGTCGCTGCTCATGCCCGGCGACAGCTCGCTGCTGTAGCCGCCGATGCGGTTCCACCAGTCGCGGTGGACGAGCGTCGGCGGCCAGGTCGAGCCGAGCCAGTCCGCGCGCGCGAGCTTCGGCGTCGCGGCGACGAGGCCCGCCGCATCGAATTGCTCGGCGTCGCGGCCGAAATCGCTGACGACTACGCACGGATTGCGCGTGTCGACCGGCTCGATCATCGTGCCGGACAGCATGAACAGGTCGGTCGGCATCCGTTCGATGCGGCGCACGAGCGCCGTGTCCCAGCCCGGGCAGCAGAACATGTCGTCGTTCATGTAGACGACGTAGTCGCGCACGGCGCGCGCGGCGGCCAGGTTGACCGCATGGCAGATGCCGATATTGGTCGGCGACGCGGTGTGTTCGATCCCTTCGCTGCGCACCCAGTCGAGCGTGCCGTCCGAGCCGTCGTTTACGTGCACGACGATCTGGTGGTCGTACGCGGAATACCGGCGCAGGCTGTCGACGACGAGCTTGAGGTACGGCAGGTTGTTCCAGGTCGGGATGATGATGGAGAACATGGCGGTCGGATTCGGTGGTCGTCGTGGCGGGCGGCGCGCGGCGCAGCCGTTCGGGCGGGCACGCGCGGTGCGCGCAACCCGGCATTGTAACGCCGGGCCGGCCGCGCGCCGGCGGGTGCCTAGCGGGCCGGTTCGTGACCGAGCTTCAGGAAGCGGTAATACACGGTTTCCGCGTTGAACACGGCGATCATGAAGCCCGCGCGGCCGTCGAGGAACCCGCGCCGCAGCACGTAGGTGCGCACGAACGCCCAGGCGCCGCGGCCGAGCGCCTTGCCGAAGCCGCCGCGCTGGCCGGCCGCGCGGCGCTGGCGCGCGCCGGCCGTCGAATACGCGTCGAGCTTGCGCACGACCGTTTCGAAATCCTCGTACGAGTAGTGCATCAGCTTGCCGGGCAGGCGCTGCGCGGCGGCCTCGAATACCAGGCGTTCGTGCACGAGATCGTCCGAGAACCGCGCGGCGCCGCGCCTGAACAGCCGCGGCACCCAGTCTGGATACCAGCCGCTGTGATGGATCCACTGGCCGCAGAAGCTCGACAGCCGATCGAGCGCATACACCTGCGCGGCCGGCGCGCGGATCGCGTCGCGGATCGATTGCGCGAGTTCCGGCGTGACCACTTCGTCGGTGTCGAGCGACAGGATCCAGTCGGTGCCGAGCGCGTCGAGCGCGCGGTTTTTCTGCGGCCCGAAACCCGGCCAGTCGCGCTCGACGATCACGCGCGCGCCGTGCGCCTGCGCGATCGCGACGGTATCGTCGGTGCTGCCGCCGTCGATGACGACGATATCGTCGGCGAACGACAGCGCATCGAGACACTGCGCGAGCCGCGCGGATGCGTTGAGGGCGATGAGGGCGACGCCGAGGGAGGGTTCAGCCATGAAATCGTCGAAAAGGCGGAGAAAACGGTGAGCGGCAGTATACCTTCGGGGCGGCCGCGGGCAGCATCGGCGCCGACCGTGCCGGCGAGGGCGGTGCAGCTATAATGTTGAGCCCTTTTCGGCAGTCGCCCGACCAGGGCGCACACCCGGGCGGCCACGCGCCGGGCGCCGCATCGCGGCTCAAGAAGGATTGCCTTGGAAACCCAGAACACTCTTCGCAAACCGATGGACGGCAGCGGCACTTCGCCGGTGACGGTCCTCAAGCGCCTGTGGCCGTATATCCGGCCGCTCATCGGCATCGTCGTGCTCGCCGTGGTAACGATGGGCGTCGTCGCGGCCACCGAAGCCGGTATCCCGGCGCTGCTCAAGCCGCTCCTCGACCACGGCTTCGGCTCGCACGGCAGCGACCGCGCGAAATGGTACGTGCCGATCGCGGTGATCGGCCTCGCGCTCGTGCGCGGCGTGTCGCAGTACGCGTCGAATTACCTGCTCAACTACGTATCGAACCGCATCCTGCTGCAGCTTCGGCTCGAGATGTTCCGGCGGATGATCCATACCGGCGCGTCGTTCTTCCAGCGCGAAACCGCGAGCACGGTGATCAACGCGATCGTGTTCGAGGTCAACCAGATCCTGTCGGTGCTGACGGGCGTGATGGTCACGCTCGTGCGCGACTCGCTGACGGTGATCTTCCTGCTCGGCTACCTGTTCTACCTGAACTGGCGGCTCACGCTGATCGTCGCGGTGATCCTGCCGGGCATCGGCTGGCTCGTGAGCAAGATCAACCGCCGGCTGCGCCGCCTGAACCGCGAGCACCAGACGCTGACCAACGAGCTGTCGTACATCGTCGAGGAGACGGTCGGCGGCTACAAGGTCGTCAAGGTGCACAACGGCGAAGCGTACGAGATGGACCGCTTCACGACGATGAGCAAGCGCCTGCGCGGCTACGCGATGCGCATGACGATCTCCGGCGGCCTCGCGCAGCCGCTCACGCAGTTCCTTGCGTCGATCGCGCTCGCGGTCGTGATCACGATCGCGGTCGTGCAGTCGTCGAACGACCAGACGACGGTCGGCGGGTTCGTCGCGTTCGTCACGTCGATGCTGCTGGTGATCTCGCCGCTCAAGCACCTGATCGACGTCAACCAGCCGCTGCAGCGCGGGATGACGGCCGCCGAACTGATCTTCGGGCTGATCGACGAGCCGGCCGAGCCGCAGGGCGGCGGCCGGCCGCTGCCGCATGCGCGCGGCGAGATCGAGTTCCGCGCGGTGTCGTTCGACTACGGCGCGGCCGAACGGCCGACGCTCGACCGCATCTCGTTCAAGGTCGCGCCGGGTGAAATGATCGCGCTGGCCGGCCCGTCCGGAAGCGGCAAGACGACGCTCGTGAACCTGCTGCCGCGTTTCTTCGACCCGACGGACGGCACGATCCTGGTCGACGGCGTGCCGGTGTCCGACTACGACCTCCACGCGCTGCGCAGCCAGATGGCGATGGTCAGCCAGGACGTCGTGCTGTTCAACGACACGATCGCCGCGAACGTCGCATACGGGCAGACCCCCGATCGCGCGCGCGTCCAGGCCGCGCTCGAGGCCGCGAACCTCGCCGATGCGGTCGCCGCGATGCCCGACGGGCTCGATACGCTGGTCGGCGGCAACGGGATGCGCTTGTCCGGCGGCCAGCGCCAGCGGCTCGCGATTGCGCGTGCGATCTACAAGGACGCGCCGATCCTGATCCTCGACGAAGCGACGTCGGCGCTCGATTCGGAGTCGGAGCGCCACGTGCAGGCCGCGCTCGAGCGGCTGATGGAAGGCCGCACGACGCTGGTGATCGCGCACCGGCTGTCGACGATCGAGCGCGCGGACCGCATCCTCGTGCTCGAAGCCGGCAAGATCGTCGAAGAGGGCAGCCACGACGAGCTGCTGCGCCACGGCGGCCTCTACGCGCACCTGCACCGGATCCAGTATCAGCAGCAGGCGGCGTAACGCGCGGTGAGGCGGCCGCGATGCCGTGTGCTAGTCTTCGTCGGGCAGTCCCGGTCGTTTCTTGTTCGACGTGACACCACGGAGGGAAGGACAATGAAGAGGATGCACGGCATGATGCTGGCCGCACTGATCGCCGCAGGCTGCGCGGCTACCGCGGCAATGGCGCAGGACCACGACAATCGCGATGACCGCGGCGGCCACGGGATGCAGCACGGCCATGGCCCGAAACACGTGCCGCCCGGCCACGCGATGCATCGCGACGACGACGTACCGCCGCGCTGGGCCGACCAGCCGCGCCGCGAGTGGCACAAGGGCGATCGGCTTCCTCCCGAGTTCCGCGATCGCCAATACGTGATCGACGACTGGCGTGGCTATCATCTGAGCCCGCCACCGCGCGGCTATCAATGGGTCGGCGTCGGCGGGGATCACCTGCTGGTGCAGATCGGGTCCGGCATCGTGCTGCGGATCGGCGACTGATCCGGCCCGCGGCCCGGCATGGATCGCGATGCCGCGATGCGCGCCGGGCCGCCGGCTCCCAGCGTCACTTTGCCGCCGCCCGGCGGAACCAGCGCCGCTCGATTCTCGACATCAGCCAGCACACGCCCAGCGCGCACACCGTGCCGAGCGTCACTTCGCCGAGCCGGATCAGCGGAACGTCCCACAGCGGGCCGTTGCCCGGGAACAGCAGCACGATCGTCGCGGTCACGCCGCCGAGCCGTGCGGCGCTGCCGACGTTCAGGCACCAGCAGCAGACGATCGCGACCGCGACCGTGATCGCATACGCGACGAGGCGATCGCCGCCCAACGCCGCACCGGCGAAGCCGAGGATGCCGCCGACCATCGCGCCGATGAACTGGTCGCGCGACAGCGACATCGTGTCCGAGTAGTTGTGCTGCGTGACGGCGATCGCGGTGATCGCCGCCCACACGGCCTGCTCGGTATGCATCGCGCGGCCGATCGCATACGCGAGGCACGCGCCGCAGACGGCCTGCAGCGCCATCAGCGCGCCTTGCGCGAGCCGCTCGCCGAATGACAACCCCTTGAACAGATCGAAGATCGACTGCTGGATCTGCTGGCGGGCTTCGTTGAGTGTCCTGATCGTATCCATCGTGCGTCGGCCAAGAAGCGGGTAGCGGCGGCGCGCCGCCGTCAATGCGCCTGTTCGGGCGAGGCGGCCGCCGGTTCGGCGGCCGTCGCGTCGCCGTTCTCGACGCGGGTTTCGGGCATCACGAGCCAGACCAGCAGCACCGCGAGCGCGCCGGCGGCCGCGAGCCCGAAGAAGCTGACCGCGTTGCCGAAGTGATCGGCGACGTAGCCGGCCACGGCCGTGCTGAGCGTGGCGCCAATCCCGGCCGCGAGCCCGAACAGCCCGATACAGAGGTTGTAGCGGCCCTTGCCGCCCGCGACGTCGGCCGCGATCAGCGGCAGCATCACGCCGAACACGGCCGCGCTGATGCCGTCGAGCATCTGCACCGGCACGAGCAGGTACGGGCTGCTGACGCCGGCGAACAGCAGCGCGCGCACCGGCAGCGCGGAGAAGCCGAGCAGCAGGATCGGCCGGCGCCCCCAGCGCTGCGCGGAGCGGCCGACCCACGGCGACAGCATCGCGACGATCGCCTGCGGCACGATGATGCACGCGGCGATCACGAGCTGCACGTTCTCGCCCATCCCGGCCGTGACTTCGCCGGCCGCGAGGTTCAGCATCGCGGCGTTCGACAGGTGGAACAGCACGACGCAGGCCGCGAAGATCAGCATCCGGCGGTCGCGCAGCAGCTCGAGCAGCGTTTCGCGTTCCTCGCCTTCGTCGGTGTCGTCGTGCTTCGACGACTGCGGAATCACCTCGTGCGTCGGCTGGATCATCGCGAGCGCGAACAGCGCGGGCAGCGCCAGTACGGCGGTCAGCCAGAACACCGCGCGCGCGGAGAAATATTCGCCGGTCAGCCCCATCAGGCCCGCCGCGACCGCACTGCCGATCGACGCCCAGCGCGCGTTGCGGCCGAGCCGGTCGCCGAGATCGGCGCGGCCGACGAGCGAGAACGAGATCGCGGCCATCGCCGGCACCAGCATGCAGCTCGCGAAGCCGTGGAACACCTCGGCGGCGATCACCGGCACGATCGTCGGGCTCGACGCGAGCAGGACCGCGGACAGGATGATGGCCGCGATCGCCCACGCGGCCGCGCCTTTCTTGTTCTTCAGCGCGTCGACGGCCGCGCCGCCCGGCACCTGGCTGACCATCGCGCTGATCGTGCCGATCGACAGCACCATGCCGATCTCGCCCTGCGTCCACTTGTGCGACGCGAGATAGGACGCGATGAACGGACCGAACCCGGTTTGAACGTTTGCAACGAAAAAGTTGAGCCAGTCGAGGGAGCGCAGACTGCGAACGCTGACGGAATGCTTGGTCGTCATCGGATGGCACTCGCAGACGAAGCCGGCGCGGCCGGGGCGACAGGCGGGAAGACGGCGACGATCGGCTTGTCGGCCGCGTACGGCGGCGACGCCTTGATCTGGGCGTCGTCCAGGTCGAGCTGCGGGTGCAGCGCCTTGTCGCGCGTGACGAAGCGCAGCGCGCCCCAGCTCGCGGCGATCGAACGGCGGTCGGTATTGACGAGCCCGCCGAGGTCGAGCACGACGGCCTGCGGCTGGGCGCCGCGGTCGATCAGCACGTCGACGATGCGGCCGATCTTCGTGCCGTTCGGGCGCTCGACGTCGCTGTCGAGCATCGGCAGCCGCGTCGCCGGCGACGCCGCGGCCGACCCCGACAGCGGCGCCGCCTTCGGCCGCGCGGCGGGCGGCAGGTCGCCCGACGGCACGTCGAGCACGATCGGCTCCTGTTTGCCGCCCGGCGTGAAGCGGAACACGTTCCACGGGAAGATGACCTTGCGGTCGCCGATCCCCATGAAGCCCTGCAGGTTGACGATCATCTCGCGCGGCTTGCCGCTCGCGTCGACCACCATGTCGACCGCGCGGCCGACCACCTTGCCGTTGCGGCGCGCGACCTCGCTGTCGAGCAGCGCATGGATCTGGGTGCGGTCGAGCGCGCGCGTCGCGACGAGCGGCGCGGGCGGCGGCGGCGGCGGGGTCGGCGATTCGGGGCGCTGCACGGGCTTCGGTCGTGCCACCTCGCGGTGCGGCTTCTTCGGCGCTTCCGGTTCCTCCGGTTGCGTCGGCGCGGGCACGGGCGGCATCGTCAGCGGCTCGCCGGCGGTCTCCTCGACGGGCTCGACGAGCGCCTCGCTGATCGGCGCGGGCGGGTTCTGGACCGGCAGCAGCCCGCAGCCGGACAGCAACGCGGCGACGGCGAGAATCAGGAAGACCGTCGAGGACGGCAACGACTTGCGGGATGCGGGAAACGGGAGTCCGCCGCTCATTGACACTCACTCCATGGGTCGGGGGCGGCCCGAGGGCACGCGGCTGGCGATGGATGGCGGGTGCGGGCGGCGCACCACGCGAGGTGAGAGTTTAACGTGTCTTGCTTTCAGGTCCGATTTCGATGGCCGGTTGCAAGCGGATCGTGGGGGAAAGGAAGGGAGCGGGGGAGGGCGGTCCGGCCGCGGCGCCCGGGCCGCGACGACGTGGTGCAGGCACCGCCGGCGCCCTGGCTCAACGGGCCTGAGCCGCCATACGCGGACGGCGACATCGGCCCGGCGACGCGAGCGGCCGTCACGATCGTTCGGAAGAAGCGGCGCCGGCCTGGCTCGCCGTGACGGCGGGCAGGCTCGGGCGCCGTTTGACGCAGCGCGAAACCGGGAAATCAGGCGTCCGGATACCACGCGTCGGTGAATTCGCTGACCTTGACGTCGGTCAGCTCCGGACGGGCGGCCAGCCATCCGCGCACGAGTTCGCGGTCGGCGTCGGTCGTCGTGCCGCGCGGCGCGCCGGAGATCACGTATGCGCCGATGCCTTCGTCCGCGGACGCGACGGTCAGCAGCCCGTTCGCTTCGACGAAGTCGATGAACGCATCGATCAACTGGCCGCGCTCGAGGTCGGTCATGTCGTTGCGGTAATGCGCGGTGGCGTTGAACGCGAGTTCCTGGAATTCGCCGATGTGGAGTTTCTTGCGCTGGCGGCGGTTGTGGCGTTGGCTCATGGTCTGGGGGTGAATGCGAAAAGGATCGATGAAAGGGCGGCGGCGGTGCCGGCGCGGCATACGCGAACGGCCCGGCCGCCGCATCGGGGCGCCGCGCGGCGCTGCCGGCGGCGGATGGGCGCAACGTTACATCAGCACGATGTCGTACTGCTCCTGGCTCAGGTTCGACTCGACCTGAAGCGACACCGGCTTGCCGATGAAGTCGATCAGCATCGCGAGATGCTGCGACTCCTCGTCGAGGAACAGGTCGATCACCTGCTGCGCGGCGATCACGCGAAACTCGCGCGGGTTGAACTGCCGCGATTCGCGCAGGATCTCGCGCAGGATGTCGTAGCACACGGTGCGCGACGTCTTCACCTGGCCCTTGCCCTGGCAGGTCGGGCACGGTTCGCACAGCACGTGCGCGAGCGACTCGCGCGTACGCTTGCGTGTCATCTCGACGAGCCCGAGCTGCGAGAAGCCGTTGACCGTCACGCGCGTGCGGTCGCGCGACAGCGCCTTCTTCAGCTCGGACAGCACCGCGTCGCGATGCTCGGCGTTCTCCATGTCGATGAAGTCGATGATGATGATCCCGCCGAGGTTGCGCAGCCGCAACTGTCGCGCGATCGTGTGCGCGGCCTCGAGGTTGGTCTTGAAGATCGTGTCGTCGAAATTGCGCGCGCCGACGTAGCCGCCGGTGTTCACGTCGATCGTCGTCATCGCCTCGGTCTGGTCGATCATCAGATAGCCGCCCGACTTCAGGTCGACGCGGCGCGACAGCGCGCGCTGGATCTCCGTCTCGATGTTGTACAGGTCGAACAGCGGTCGCTCGCCCGTGTAGTGATGCAGCTTCGGGCTCACGGCCGGCGTGAACTCGCCCGCGAATTCCGCGAGGCGCTGGTACGTCTCGCGCGAATCGACCTGGATGCGCGTCGTGTCGTCGTTCGCGAAATCGCGCAGCACGCGCTGCGCGAGATCGAGGTCCTGGTACAGCAGGCTCGTCGCCGGCAGCCGCTGCGCTTGCGCGACGATCGTCGCCCAGGTCTTGCGCAGGTAGGTGACGTCGCCGGCCAGCTCGTCGGAGGTGGCGTCCTCGGCGATCGTGCGCACGATGTAGCCGCCTTTCTCGTCCGCCGGGATCACGGCCGTCAGGCGCGCGCGCACGGCCTCGCGCTCGGCCTCGCTCTCGATCTTCTGCGAGATGCCGATATGCGGCTCCTGCGGCAGGTAGACGAGCGTGCGTCCCGCGATGCTGACCTGCGTCGACAGCCGCGCGCCTTTGGTGCCGATCGGATCCTTGATCACCTGCACCATCAGCGTCTGCCCCTCGAACACGATCTTCTCGATCGGCTGGTGCGGCGCGCCCGACTGCGGCTCGCCGGCGAGGCGCGGATGCCAGATGTCGGCGACGTGCAGGAACGCCGCGCGCTCGAGGCCGATGTCGATGAACGCCGACTGCATGCCGGGCAGCACGCGCACGACCTTGCCGAGATAGATGTTGCCGACCCGCCCGCGCGACAGCGTGCGCTCGACGTGAAGCTCCTGCACCGCGCCTTGCTGGACGAGTGCGACGCGCGTTTCCTGCGGCGTGAGGTTGATCAGGATTTCTTCGTTCATGGTGCGGTTCAGAAGGCGACGCGTGCGGTACGCAGCAGCGCGGCAGTCTCAAAAAGGGGCAGACCCATGATACCTGAATGGGATCCGTCGATTCGCTCGATGAATTCGGCCGCGCGGCCCTGGATCGCGTACGCGCCGGCCTTGCCGAACGGCTCGCCGGTTTCGACGTAGCGCGCGTACGCATCGCGCGACGCGGCCGCGAAGCGCACCGACGAGCGCGACAGCGCGGGCGGCAGCAGTGCGCCGCCGGCGTCGATCACGGCGACGGCGGTCAGCACCGCGTGCTCGCGGCCGGCGAGGCGGGTGAGCATCGCGAGCGCATCGTCGGCGTCGGCCGGCTTGCCGAGGATCGCGCCGTCGATCGTCACCGTGGTGTCGGCCACCAGCACCGGCGCGGCCGGCTTGCCGCTCGCGACGAGGCGCGAGCGCGCGGCCTCGGCCTTCGCGACGGTCACGCGCCGCACGTACGCGTCGGCGGCTTCGCCGGGCAGTTCGGCCTCGAGCGCCTCGGCGTCCTCGTCGGGGCGCGGCAGCAGCAGCTCGAAGCGCACGCCGATCTGCTGCAGCAGCTCCTGGCGGCGCGGGCTTTGCGAAGCGAGGTAAAGGATCGGGAAAAGCGCGGGGGACGTGCTGGACGGCATGGTGTCGTTATCTCGTTGAGCGCGCGCGGCGCGCGTCTCGAGGACGACGCGTCATGCGCGGTGGTAGGGGTGATTCTGCGTGATGCTCCACGCCCGGTAAAGCTGTTCGGCGAGCAGCACGCGCACCATGCCGTGCGGCAGCGTCATGCTCGAGATGCGCAGCAGCACGTCGGCGCGCGCTTTCAGGTCCGGATCGAGCCCGTCGGCGCCGCCGATCACGAACGCGACGTCGCGGCCGTCCTGCTGCCAGCCGGGCAGCGCCTGCGCGAGCTGCATCGTGGTCCAGTCGCGGCCGCGCTCGTCGAGCGCGACGATGCGTGCGCCCTTCGGCAGCGCGGCCTCGATCTTCTGCCGCTCGGCCGCCATCACGCTTTCGGCGCTGCGGCCGCCCGAACGCAGTTCAGGCTTGATTTCGCGCAACTCGATGCGCAGTTCGGGCGGCATCCGCTTCGTGTATTCGTCGAAGCCGGATGCGATCCAGCCCGGCATCTTGTGGCCGACCGCGAGGATGAAAAGCTTCATCGGGAGACGCGTGACGGCTTAGCGGCGCCGGGCGGCCGTCTTGCGTGCCGGGCGTGCGGGCGCTTCTTCCTCTTCTTCGTCGTCTTCGCTCGCCGTGGCGAAGCCGTTGGCCTTGCCGCCGCCGAGCTTCATCCGCACGGGCTTGTCGCCCCAGATTTCCTCGAGGTTGTAGTACTGGCGCAGCGCCGGTTGCAGGATGTGTACGACCGCGTCGCCGCAGTCGACCAGCACCCATTCGCCGGTGTCCTCGCCTTCGGAGCTGACGACGTCGCCGCCGGCTTCCTTGACCTTGTCGCGCACGTTCGACGCGAGGGCCTTGGTCTGGCGGTTGGAGGTGCCCGAGGCGACGACCACGCGGTCGAACAATTCGGTCAGGTGGCTGGTGTTGAACACCTTGATGTCTTGCGCCTTGACGTCTTCGAGGGCGTCGACGATCACGCGCTGCAGTTTGCGAATATCCATGGATTCAGGAATGGTAGAGGCGATGTTGAAGAATATAGGCCCATACGGCGGCCGGCACATGTTCGGCCGACGCATCGGGCATTTGCGCATGGCGTGCGATGCATTCGCGCAGGTGCGCGCGGATGTCGGTCGCGGCGATGTCGAACGAAAGGGTCGTATCGATCAGCAGGCGGCCCGCCGGCGTGGCCTTGAGCACGTCGGCGCCGGCCTGCCGCGCGGCGATTTCGCGCGCGACGTCCGGCGGCGCCGCGTCGAGTTCGAAGCCCGGGCGCGTCGACACGCCGATGTGCGCGTAGTCGAACAGCGTGCGCCAGTCGCGCCACGTATCGAGGCGCACGAGCTGGTCGGCGCCGATCAGCAGCGACAGCGACGCATCCGGGCCGATCCGCTCGCGCCAGCGCGCGAGCGTCTCGACCGTGTAGGTCGGGCCGGCATGCTCGATCTCGTCGGTGGCGACGGTCACGGTCACGCCCGGCATCGACAGCGTGCCGGCGGCCGCGCGCGTCATCGCGAGCCGGTGCTCGGCGGCCGACACGTCGCGCTTCTGGTATGGCTGCCCGGCGGGCAGCAACACGAGTTCGGTCAGGTCGAGCAGCCCGGCGAACCGGCGCGCGAGCGCGAGATGGCCGTCGTGGATCGGGTCGAAAGTACCGCCCAGCAAGCCGATACGGCGCGGCAGCGGGGCGGGGCGGGCGATGGTGTCCAGAAACGCGTCCTTTCGTTGGGGCAGCGGGGCGCGCGGGCTCACACCCAGTCGCGCGGCACGAGGAAGTCGCTAGTCAGGCGCGCTTCGGGCGAACCCGGCTCGGGCTGCCAGTTGTAGCGCCAGTTCGCGACCGGCGGCATCGACATCAGGATCGACTCGGTCCGGCCGCCGCTTTGCAGGCCGAACAGCGTGCCGCGGTCGAACACGAGGTTGAATTCGACGTAGCGGCCGCGGCGGTAGGCCTGGAAGTCGCGCTCGCGCTCGCCGTACGGCAGCCCGGCGCGGCGCTCGACGATCGGCAGATAAGCGTGCAGGAACGCATCGCCGACGCTTTGCATCATGTCAAACGAGCGTTCGAAACCGGGTTCCGAGAAATCGTCGAAGAAGATCCCGCCGATGCCGCGCATCTCGTTGCGGTGCTTCAGGAAGAAATATTCGTCGCACCATTGCTTGAAGCGCGGGTAGAGCTCGACGCCGAACGGGTCGAGCGCGTCCTTGCAGGTCTGGTGGAAATGCCGCGCGTCGTCCTCGAAACCGTAAACCGGTGTCAGATCCATGCCGCCGCCGAACCAGAACACGGGCGCCTCGCCCGGTTTCGTCGCGATCAGCATCCGCACGTTCATGTGCACGGTCGGGCAGTACGGATTGCGCGGGTGCAGTACGAGCGACACGCCGAGCGCCTCGAAGCCGCGGCCCGCGAGCTGCGGGCGCGCCGCGCTCGCCGACGGCGGCAGCGCGTCGCCCGCGACGTCGGAAAAGCCGATTCCCGCGCGTTCGAACACGCGGCCGCCTTCGAGAATCCGCGTGCAACCGCCGCCGCGCAGGCGTTCGGCCGGCCCGCGCTGCCACGTGTCGGTCGCGAGCGGCGTGCCGTCGAGCGCGCCGAGCGCGTCGGCGATACGTGTCTGCAGGCCCTGGAGGTACGTGCGCACACGCGCCACGTCGTAGGTCGAATCGGTCATGTCTGGACTGGCTGCCCCCGCGCTGAGCGAGGGCCGTAAAAAAAGCGTCTGCCGGGCATTCTATCGAACCCCGGCAGACGGGCCGCCGCCGCGCGGGCGCGGGGCGGCGATGGCGACGTCACGCGCTCTTGCGGTTGAGCGCGCGAAAGCCGATGTCGCGGCGGTACTGCATGCCTTCGAAATTGATCTGGTTGATCGTGTCGTACGCATGCTGCTGCGCCTCGCGCACCGAATCGGCGAGGCCGACCACGCACAGCACGCGGCCGCCGGACGTCACGAGCTTGTCGCCGTCGGCGAGCGTCGTGCCTGCATGGAACGTCACGGCCTGTTCGGTTTCGGCCGGGATCCCGTTGATGCGGTCGCCCTTGCGCGGCGCGTCCGGGTAGCCGTGCGCGGCCAGCACGACGCCGAGCGCGGTGCGGCGATCCCAGTCGAGCTCGACCGTATCGAGCGTGCCCGCGATCGCCTGTTCGACGACCTTCGAGAAATCGCTCTTCAGGCGCGCCATGATCGGCTGCGTTTCCGGGTCGCCCATCCGGCAGTTGAACTCGAGGGTGCGCGGATTGCCGTCCTTGTCGATCATCAGGCCGGCGTACAGGAAGCCCGTGAAGCGAATGCCGTCCTTCTCCATCCCGCGCACGGTCGGCATGATGATTTCGCGCATCACGCGTGCGTGCATCTGCGGCGTGACGATCGGCGCGGGCGAATACGCGCCCATGCCGCCGGTGTTCGGGCCGCGATCCTCGTCGAGCAGGCGCTTGTGGTCCTGGCTGGATGCCAGCGCCAGCGCGTGCTTGCCGTCGACCATCACGATGAAGCTCGCTTCCTCGCCGTCGAGGAATTCCTCGATCACGACGCGTGCGCCGGCGTCTCCCAGCTTGTTGCCCGACAGCATCATGTCGACGGCCGCATGCGCTTCGTCGAGCGTCATCGCGACGACGACGCCCTTGCCGGCCGCGAGGCCGTCGGCCTTCACGACGATCGGCGCACCCTTCGCGTCGATGTACGCGTGGGCAGCGGCCGCGTCGGCGAAGGTTTCGTAATCGGCGGTCGGGATGCCGTGGCGCTTCATGAACGCCTTCGCGAAATCCTTCGAGCTTTCGAGCTGCGCGGCTTCGCGGGTCGGGCCGAAGACCTTCAGGCCGCGTGCGCGGAACAGGTTGACGATGCCGGCCGCGAGCGGTGCTTCCGGCCCGACGAGCGTGAACGCGACGCCTTCGCGTTCCGCGAAATCGGCGAGTTCGTCGAGCGACGTGATGTCGACGTTCTTCAGACGCTCGTCCTGCGCCGTGCCGCCATTGCCGGGCGCGACGTAGACCATCTGGACGCGCGGCGACTGCGCGAGCTTCCACGCCAGCGCATGTTCGCGGCCGCCGGAACCGACGACGAGTAGTTTCATGGGATTCCCCGCAGACTAGAAAACAGGGCGGCCGGCACGCTCAGGCGCGCCGGCCGCGGAATCGGTCGGGCCGCCGCCGCGACAGGTGCGGCGGCCGGCATTTCATTCCTCGACGATGACGGCGTTCGTATACACGTCCTGCACGTCGTCGAGGTTCTCGAGCGCGTCCAGGAGCTTCTGCATCTTCGCCGCGTCGTCGCCGGTGAACTCGACTTCGTTCTGCGGCTTCATCGTCACTTCGGCGAGTTCGGCCTTGAAGCCCGCGGCTTCGAGCGCGTCCTTCACCGCCGAGAACGCCTGCCAGTCGCACAGCACTTCGATCGAGCCGTCGTCGTTCGTGTTCACGTCGTTCGCGCCGGCTTCGAGCGCCGCTTCCATCAACGCGTCTTCCGAGGTGCCGGGTGCGAACAGGAACTGGCCGACGTGATCGAACATGAACGCGACCGAGCCGTCGGTGCCCATGTTGCCGCCGAACTTCGAGAATGCGTGGCGCACTTCCGCGACCGTGCGGGTGCGATTGTCGGTCAGCGTGTCGACGATGATCGCCGCGCCGCCGATGCCGTAGCCTTCGTAACGGATCTCTTCGTAGTTCGCGCCGTCCGCGCCGCCGACGCCGCGGTCGATCGCGCGCTTGACGTTGTCCTTCGGCATGTTCGCGTCGGCTGCCTTGTCGACCGCGAGACGCAGGCGCGGGTTCGAGTTGACGTCGCCGCCGCCGAGGCGCGCCGCGACCTGGATTTCCTTGATCAGGCGGGTCCAGATCTTGCCGCGCTTCGCGTCGGCCGCCGCTTTCTTATGCTTGATGTTGGCCCATTTCGAATGACCAGCCATACCTTTCTCCGTGCCCGGGCGCGCAGCGCGGGCGATTGTTGCAGTGTGTCGTTGAATCGGCGGCCGTGTCGGCGGGCATGAAGCCGCGGGGCCGCGCGTGTCGAGTGGAGCGTGATTTTATCACGCGGCGACCGCCGGTTCGGGGCCGCCGCGCATGGCCGAACGACCAGGGCGGCCGTCGCGGCCGCTCGCTGCGGTCAGTTCTTGGTGCCGAACAGGCGGTCGCCGGCGTCGCCCAGGCCCGGCACGATGTACGCGTGCTCGTTCAGGTGCGAATCGAGCGACGCGACGAACAGCTTCACGTCGGGGTGCGCGTCCTGGAACACCTGCACGCCCTCGGGCGCGGCGACGAGCGCGACGAACATGATGTTCGCGGCCGGCACATTGCGGCGCTTGAGCACGTCGACCGCGTGCACGGCCGAATAGCCGGTCGCGACCATCGGGTCGCACAGAATGAAGATGCGGTCTTCCAGGTCCGGCAGGCGCACCAGGTATTCGACCGGACGGTGGTCGTCGGCGCGGTACACGCCGATGTGGCCGACGCGGGCGGACGGCACCAGGTCGAGCAGGCCGTCCGACATCCCGATGCCCGCGCGCAGCACGGGGACGATCGCGAGCTTCTTGCCCGCGATCACCGGCGCGTCGACCGCCACCAGCGGGGTTTCGACCCGCTTGGTCGTGATCGGCAGGTTGCGGGTGATCTCGTAGCCCATCAGCAGCGTGATCTCGCGCAGCAGTTCGCGGAACGTGCGCGTGGACGTGTCCTTGTCGCGCATGTGCGTGAGCTTGTGCTGGATCAGCGGGTGATCGGTGATGAAGAGGTTCGGGAAACGGCTGTCCTGTTTCATGACGGGGTGCCTTGGCGGCGAAAGGGGATCGGGGGGCGGCGGCGGGCGCGTGCCGGCCGCCGCCGATGGCCGCAATTTTACCAAGGCGCGCCGCGCGATCCGGATATTATCGACGTCTCACGACAATCCGCGTGCCGCGCACGCCCGTTCGCCCGCCCGCCGGCGGCAACGCGGGGCCGCGCCGGCACGCGCGCCACCAGGGAAGCGACGATGGATCTCGGCATCGAAGGAAAGACCGCGCTCGTGTGCGCGGCGAGCAAGGGCCTCGGGCGCGGCTGCGCGGAAGCGCTGGCCGCGGAGGGCGTGAACCTCGTGATCGTCGCGCGCACGCGCGACACGCTGGAGGAAACCGCGGAAGAGATCCGCGCCGGCGCGAACGTGTCGGTCACGGCGGTCGCCTGCGACATCACGACGCCGGACGGCCGCGCGGCCGCGCTCGCCGCGTGCCCGCAGCCGGACATTCTCGTGACGAATGCCGGCGGCCCGCCGCCCGGCGATTTCCGCGATTTCTCCCACGACGACTGGATCCGTGCGCTCGAGTCGAACATGCTGACGCCGATCGAGCTGATCCGTGCGACCGTCGACGGGATGATCGGCCGCGGCTTCGGCCGGATCGTCAACATCACGAGTTCGGCCGTGAAGGCGCCGATCGACGTGCTGGCGCTGTCCAACGGCGCGCGCTCGGGGCTGACCGGCTTCGTCGCGGGGCTGTCGCGCAAGGTCGCGGGGCAGGGCGTGACGATCAACAACCTGCTGCCGGGGCTGTTCGACACCGACCGGATCGCGACGACGCTCGCCGCATCGGCGAAGGCGCAGGGCGTGACGGTCGACGAGATGCGTGCGCGGCGCACCCGGGACATCCCGGCCGGGCGCCTCGGCACGCGCGCCGAATTCGGCGCGGCCTGCGCATTTCTGTGCAGCGTGCACGCCGGCTACATCACCGGGCAGAACTGGCTGCTCGACGGCGGCGCGTATCCGGGCACGTTCTGACCCGCGCTTTGCGATTCAAGACCACGACACAACGACCGAACAACCGAACGACGAAGGAAACGGAGATGAGCAAACCCCGCATCGCATTGATTGCGCACGACGCGAAGAAGGACGAGATCGTCGCGCTCGCGGGCCAGTATCGCGAGACGCTCGCGCAATGCCGGCTGGTTGCGACGGGCACGACGGGCGGCCGTATCGCCGCCGCGCACGGGCTCGAGGTCGAGCGCAAGCTGTCGGGGCCGCTCGGCGGCGACCTGCAGATCGGCGCGGAACTGGCCGACGGCCGCGTCGACATCGTCGTGTTCCTGCGCGATCCGATGACCGCGCAGCCGCACGACCCCGACATCACCGCGCTCGTGCGCGCCTGCGACGTGCACGACGTGCCGGTCGCGACCAACGTCGCGACCGCGCGGATGCTGCTCGACGATCTGGCGCGGAACATGCAGGACGTTTGCTAGGCGCGGGCGCCGGCCGATTGTCCCTGCCGACGGCAGGGCCATGCACGGACGGCGGCGACGCGCGAGAATCGTGCGTCGCCATGCGCGCCTGCCGGCTCCCGTACGAATCGGTGCGGCGCGCGCATCGGCGATCCGGATTTCCCTGACCGACAGACAGACGAGGAGCAAAACGATGCCGAAAGCAATCCGATACGACCAGCCGGGCGGCCCGGACGTGATGAAGTGGGTCGATGTCGACGTCGACGCGCCGAAGGCCGGCGAGGTGCGCATCCGCCAGCACGCGGTCGGGCTCAACTACATCGACGTGTATTTCCGCACGGGCCTGTATCCGCAGCCGCTGCCGGCGGGCCTCGGGATGGAGGCGGCCGGCGAAGTGACGGCCGTCGGCGACGGCGTGAGCGCGCTGAAGGTCGGCGATCGCGTCGCCTACGTCGCGCAGCCCCCGGGCGCGTATGCGCAGGAGCGCGTGCTGCCGGCCGAGAAACTCGTGAAGCTGCCCGACGGTATCGGCTACGACGATGCGGCGTCGGTGATGCTGCAGGGGCTGACCGCGCACTATCTGCTGCGTCGCACGTACCCGGTGAAGGCCGGCGACACGATCCTGATCCATGCGGCGGCCGGCGGCGTCGGGCTGCTCGTGTGCCAGTGGGCGAAGGCGCTCGGCGCGACCGTGATCGGCACGGTCGGCTCCGACGAAAAGGCCGAACTCGCGAAGGCGCACGGCTGCGATCACCCGATCGTCTACACGCGCGAAAACTTCACGCAGCGCGTGAAGGAGATCACCCACGGCGCGGGCGTGCCGGTCGTCTACGATTCGATCGGCAAGGACACCTATGTCGGCTCGCTCGACAGCCTCGCGCCGCTCGGCTACTTCGTCAGCTTCGGCAACGCGTCCGGCCCGCTGCCGCCGATCGACTCGAAGGAGTTCTCGTCGCGCGGCTCGCTGTTCTTCACGCGGCCGACGCTGTTCTCGTACATCGCGAAGCGCGCCGATCTCGAAGCGGCGGCCGCCGAGCTGTTCGACGTGATCCTGTCGGGCAAGGTGAAGACGAGCATCAACCAGCGCTATCCGCTCGCGGAAGTCGGCCGCGCGCATGCGGATCTGGAAGCGCGCAAGACCACCGGCTCGACGATCCTCGTTCCCTGACCGTTCCTTTCCGTGCCGGCGCCATGCCGGCACGCGCCTTCGCGGGCGGCGCTGCGGCGCCGCCCGTCCTGCCTCCGTTCTGCTCCCGCCTCGCGTTTACACGTTTTTTATATCCGCCCCGATACCTTTGACCCGCCCTTTACGTGCGTTCCCATAACGTTGCAGTCGTCTGATTTCGACGACGGAGAACACAAAAATGGATGGGGTATTCATCGGCGCCCTGGTGCTTTTCACCGTGCTGATCCTCGGTCTGGTTGCCGGTTGCGAGAAGCTCGTGCAATACGGTCGCGGGGGGCGAGCATGACCTGGATGCTTTGGCTGGCGGGCGCGTCCACCGCGCTGCTGTTCGCGTATCTCGTCTTTGCGCTGCTGCGCGCGGAGGACATCGAATGAACGCGAACAACCTGTTGCAGACGCTGCTGTTCATCGTCGTGCTGCTGGCGGCGGCCGTGCCGGTCGCGCGCTATCTGACGGCGGTGATGGACGGCAGCGCGCGCGTCGTGCGCGTGTTCGGGCCGCTCGAACGGGTGCTGTACCGCGTCGCGGGCGTCGACGCCGGCACCGAGATGAACTGGAAGCAATACGCGGTCGCGACGATCGCGTTCAACGCGCTCGGCGTGCTGTTCCTCTACGGGCTGCTGCGCCTGCAGGGCTTGCTGCCCGGCAACCCGCAGCAGTTCGGCGCGATGACGGCCGACGGCGCGTTCAACACGGCCGTCAGCTTCGTCACCAACACGAACTGGCAGGACTACACGCCCGAGCAGACCGTCAGCTACCTGACGCAGATGCTCGGCCTGACCGTGCAGAACTTCCTGTCGGCGGCGACCGGCATCGTCGTCGTGATCGCGCTGATCCGCGGCTTCGCGCGCCACACCGCGCAGACCATCGGCAACTTCTGGGTCGACCTGACGCGTGTGACGCTGTACGTGCTCGTGCCGATGGCGGCGCTCGTCGCCGCGCTGCTGATGAGCCAGGGCGTGCTGCAGAACATGACGGCGTACCAGGACGTGCCGGTGTTGCAGGCGAGCACCTATGCGGCGCCGAAGCTCGACGCGCAGGGCAACCCGGTGAAGGACGACAAGGGCAACGCGGTCACGGTGCCGACCCCGTTGACGAAGCAGACGCTCGCGATGGGCCCCGTCGCGTCGCAGGAAGCGATCAAGATGCTCGGTACCAACGGCGGCGGCTTCTTCAACGCGAACTCCGCGCACCCGTACGAGAACCCGACGCCGTTCGCGAACTTCGTGCAGATCTTCGCGATCCTGATCATCCCGGCCGCGCTGTGCCTCGTGTTCGGCCGAATGATCGGCGACCGGCGGCAGGGTATCGCGGTGCTCGCGGCGATGACGGTCGCGTTCGCGGTCGCGACCGGCGTCGAGGTGAGCGCCGAGCAGGCCGGCAACCCGACGCTCGTCGCGCTGCACGTCGACCAGTCGGCGAGCGCGCTGCAGCCGGGCGGCAACATGGAAGGCAAGGAAACGCGCTTCGGGATCGCGCAGACCGGCATCTTCACGGTCGCGACGACGGCCGCGTCGTGCGGCGCGGTCGACGCGATGCACGATTCGCTGACGCCGGTCGGCGGCCTCGTGCCGATGCTGCTGATGCAGCTCGGCGAGGTGGTCTACGGCGGGGTCGGCTCCGGCCTCTACGGGATGCTCGTGTTCGCGCTGCTCGCGGTGTTCGTCGCCGGCCTGATGATCGGCCGCACGCCGGAATACGTGGGCAAGAAGATCGAGTCGTACGAGATGAAGATGGTGTCGATCGTCGTGCTGCTCACGCCGCTGCTCGTGCTGGTCGGTACGTCGATCGCGGTGCTGGCGGACGCGGGCAAGGCCGGCATCGCGAACCCCGGCCCGCACGGCTTCTCGGAAATCCTCTATGCGTTCAGCTCGGCCGCGAACAACAACGGCAGCGCGTTCGCGGGCCTGACGGTCGGCACGCCGTTCTACAACTGGATGACCGCGATCGCGATGTGGTTCGGCCGCTTCGGCACGATCGTGCCGGTGCTGGCGATCGCCGGCTCGCTCGCGGCGAAGAAACGCATCGCGGTGACGAGCGGCACGCTGCCGACCCACGGCCCGCTGTTCGTCGTGCTGCTGCTCGGCACCGTGCTGCTGGTGGGTGCGCTGACCTACGTGCCGGCGCTCGCGCTGGGCCCGGGCGTCGAGCACCTGATGATGTGGCTGGGCGCGTGACGCGTGCCCGCACGGCGACACATTTGAAAAGACTGAAGAGCTTGAAGAGATCGCAATGACTCAACATTCCGCAACACGGTCCATGTTCGATCCGGCGCTGCTGCGCCCGGCGATCGTGGATTCGTTCAAGAAACTCACGCCGCGCACGCAGTTCCGCAACCCGGTGATGTTCTGCGTGTACGTCGGCAGCATCCTGACCACGATCCTGTGGATCGCGGCGCTCGCCGGCCAGGCCGAGGCGCCCGCGGGCTTCATCCTCGCGGTCGCGCTGTGGCTATGGTTCACGGTGCTGTTCGCGAACTTCGCCGAAGCGCTCGCGGAAGGGCGCTCGAAGGCGCAGGCCGCGTCGCTGCGCAGCGCGAAAAAGGACGTGATGGCGAAGAAGCTGAACGAGCCGCATCCGAAGTCGCCGATCCGCATCACGACCGCGTCCGACCTGCGTAAAGGCGACGTCGTGCTCGTCGAGACCGGCGACGTGATCCCGGCCGACGGCGAGGTGCTCGACGGCGTCGCGTCGGTCGACGAATCGGCGATCACCGGCGAATCCGCGCCGGTGATCCGCGAGTCGGGCGGAGACTTCTCGTCGGTGACGGGCGGCACGCGCGTGCTGTCGGACTGGATCGTCGTCAAGGTCACCGCGAATCCGGGCGAGGCGTTCCTCGACCGGATGATCGCGATGGTCGAAGGCGCGAAGCGCAAGAAGACGCCGAACGAGGTCGCGCTGACGATCCTGCTCGTCGCGCTGACGATCGTGATGCTGCTCGCGACCGCGACGCTGCTGCCGTTCTCGATGTTCTCGGTCGAGGCGATGAAGGCCGGCCACGTGGTGACGATCACCGCGCTCGTCGCGCTGCTCGTGTGCCTGATCCCGACGACGATCGGCGGCCTGCTGTCCGCGATCGGCGTGGCCGGGATGAGCCGGATGATGCAGGCGAACGTGATCGCGACGTCGGGGCGCGCGGTGGAGGCGGCCGGCGACGTCGACGTGCTGCTGCTCGACAAGACCGGCACGATCACGCTCGGCAACCGCCAGGCGTCGACGTTCGTGCCGGCGCCCGGCGTGACCGAGGAAGCGCTGGCCGATGCCGCGCAACTGTCGTCGCTCGCCGACGAAACGCCGGAAGGCCGCAGCATCGTCGTGCTCGCGAAGGCGCGCTTCGACATTCGCCAGCGCGACATGGCGCAACTGCACGCGACGTTCCTCGGCTTTTCCGCGCAGACGCGGATGAGCGGCGTCGATCTGCCGGGCCGCGAAATCCGCAAGGGCGCGGCCGATGCGATCCGCCGCTACGTCGAGGCGCACGGCAGCCGCTTTCCGGAAGACGTGCGCCGCGCGGTGGACGACGTCGCGCGCCGCGGCAGCACGCCGCTCGTCGTGGCCGACCTGCAGGACGGGGCGGCGCGCGTGCTCGGCGTGATCGAGCTGAAGGACATCGTGAAGGGCGGCATCAAGGAGCGCTTCGCGGAGCTGCGCAAGATGGGCATCAAGACGGTGATGGTGACGGGCGACAACCGGCTGACGGCCGCGGCGATCGCGGCGGAAGCGGGCGTCGACGATTTCCTCGCGGAAGCGACGCCGGAAACCAAGCTCGCGACGATTCGCGAGCACCAGGCGGCCGGGCGCCTCGTCGCGATGACGGGCGACGGCACCAACGACGCGCCGGCGCTCGCGCAGGCGGACGTCGCGGTCGCGATGAACACCGGCACGCAGGCGGCGAAGGAGGCCGGCAACATGGTCGACCTCGACTCGAACCCGACCAAGCTGATCGAGATCGTCGAGATCGGCAAGCAGATGCTGATGACGCGCGGGTCGCTGACCACGTTCTCGATCGCGAACGACATCGCGAAGTACTTCGCGATCATTCCGGCCGCGTTCGTGACGACGTACCCGCAACTGCGCGTGCTCGACATCATGCACCTGAGCTCGCCGGCGTCCGCGATCCTGTCGGCGGTGATCTTCAACGCATTGATCATCGTCGCGCTGATTCCGCTCGCGCTGAAGGGCGTGACCTACCGGCCGCTCGGCGCCGCGTCGCTGCTGCGCCGCAACCTGCTGGTCTACGGGCTCGGCGGCGTGCTGCTGCCGTTCCCGTTCATCAAGCTGATCGACATGACGCTCGCCGCGCTCGGCTGGGCCTGAGCCGGCTGCATCTGAACCGGCCCCACCTACGCCGGCCGCACCCGAAGGAACCATCATGAAATCGTTGATTCGCCCGCTCGTCGTACTGTTCGTCGTCCTGACCGCCGTGACGGGGCTCGCTTACCCGGCCGCGATGACCGTGTTCGGTCAGGCCGTGTTCCCGTCGCAGGCCAACGGCAGCCTGATCGAACAGGACGGCAAGGTCGTCGGCTCCGCGCTGATCGGCCAGCCGTTCGACGCACCGAAGTATTTCTGGGGCCGGCTGTCGGCCACCGCGCCGATGCCGTACAACGCGGCCGGCTCCGGCGGCTCGAACCTTGGCCCGCTCAACCCGTCGCTCGCCGATCAGGTGAAGGCGCGCCTCGCCGCGCTGCGCGACGCCGGCACCGACCTGTCGAAGCCGGTGCCGGTCGATCTCGTGACGGCGTCGGCGAGCGGCCTCGATCCGGAGATCACGCCGGCCGCCGCCGCGTACCAGGTCGAGCGCGTCGCGAAGGTGCGCAACCTTGCGCCGGACGCGGTCGCGCAACTCGTCGCCGCGAACACGACGGGCCGCCAGTTCGGCGTGCTCGGGGAGCCGCGCGTGAACGTGCTGAAGCTGAACCTCGCGCTCGACGCGGCGCAGGTCGCGCACTGACCGATCGCGCGTGCCGACCGGCATCCGGCGCGCCTGAACCGCGCCGGATGCGCTTTTGCCGACGGCGCGCGCGCCGTCTTTGCCTTTTGCGGCGATTTGGAACCACAATGCTCGTACCTGCGCGCAACCGGGCGCTCCGCTTTCCTCACGCATGAACCGTCCCGATCCAGACCAACTTCTCGACAAGCTGCAGCGAGACGAAGAAAAGCAGCGGCGCGGCCAGCTCAAGATCTTCTTCGGCGCGTCCGCCGGCGTCGGCAAGACCTACGCGATGCTGCAGGCCGCGCGGCAGCGCCGGCAGGAAGGCGTCGACGTCGTCGTCGGCATCGTCGAGACCCACGGCCGCGGCGAGACCGCCGCGCTGCTCGACGGCCTCGACGTGCTGCCGCTCGCCCGCATCGACCATCGCGGCCGCACGCTCGCCGAATTCGACCTGGACGGCGCGCTCGCGCGTGCGCCGCAACTGATCCTCGTCGACGAGCTCGCGCATTCGAACGTGCAGGGCGCACGGCACCTGAAGCGCTGGCAGGACGTCTACGAGCTGCTCGACGCGGGCATCGACGTGTATACGACCGTCAACGTCCAGCACCTCGAGAGCCTGAACGACGTGGTCGGCGCGATCACCGGCATCCGCGTGTGGGAAACCGTGCCCGATCGCGTGTTCGACGCGGCCGACGAAGTCACGCTCGTCGACCTGCCGGCCGAGGAGTTGCTCGAGCGCATGCGCGACGGCAAGGTCTATCTTGCGCAGCAGGCCGAGCGCGCGGTGCGCAACTTCTTCCGCAAGGGCAACCTGATCGCGCTGCGCGAGCTGGCGCTGCGGCGCACGGCCGATCGCGTCGACGCGCAGATGCGCGAATACCGCGCCGACCGGTCGATCCAGCGCATCTGGCAGGCGCGCGAGCGGCTGCTCGTGTGCGTCGGCCCGGGCGCCGAGGCGCCGACGCTCGTGCGCGCGGCGGCGCGCCTGGCCGCGAGCCTGAAGGCCGACTGGATCGCCGTGTACGTCGAGACGCCGCGCCTGCAGCGGCTGCCCGACGCGCGGCGGCAGCGCACGCTCGACGCGCTGAAGCTCGCGGCCGAGCTCGGCGCGGAGACGGCCACGCTCGCCGGCGCCGACGCGGTCGCCGCGCTGATCGGCTATGCGAAGGTGCGCAACGTATCGAAGCTGGTCGCGGGCGGCTCGCCGAAGGTCGGGCTCGCGCGCCGCTTCGCGCGGCCGTTCGGCGAGCAACTGGCGGAACGCGCGGGCGACGTCGACCTGATGCTGATTCGCGCGTCCGCGAGCGACGAGGCGCGCGCCGCGCCGCTCGACGCGCGGGCGCGCGACTGGCGCGATGCGTTCGCGCAGTTCGGCACGCATCGTTCGCCGCCGCGCCATTACGCGTATGCGGCCGCGATCTGCGCGGCGATCACCGTCGTCGCGAGCGTCGTGTCCGGGCGGCTGGACCTCACGAATCTCGTGATGCTGTACCTGCTCGGCGTGGTGTTTTCGGCCGTGCGGCTCGGGCGCGGCCCGGGCGTGCTGCAGTCGTTCCTGTCGGTGGCCGCGTTCGATTTCTTCTTCGTGCCGCCGCGCATGTCGTTCTCGGTCAGCGACACGCAATACCTGCTGACCTTCTTCGGGATGCTGCTGACGTCGCTCGTGATCAGCCACCTGACGTCGACGCTCACGCGTCAGGCGAGCGTCGCGCAGCGCCGCGAGCGCCGCACCGGCGCGATCTACGCGATGGCGCGCGAGCTCGGCGCGGCGCTGACGACCGAGCAGATCGTCGAGATCGGCAGCCGCCACGTGGGCGAGGTGTTTCGCGCACGCGTCGCGTTCCTGCTGCCCGACAGCGCGGACCAGGTGCGGCAGAAGATCGAGGAGCCCGATGCGGCCGTGACGCTGACGGGCGCGGCGCTCGACCGCGACGTCGGCCAGTGGGTGTACGACCAGCAGAAGCCGGCCGGGCGCGGCACCGATACGCTGCCGGCGACGGCCGCGCTGTACCTGCCGCTGAAAGCGCCGATGCGCACGCGCGGCGTGCTCGCGGTCGCATCGCGCGAGCCGCGCGAACTCGAGGTGCCGGAGCAGCAGCGGATGCTCGACGCATTCGCCGCGCAGATCGCGCTCGCGCTCGAGCGCGTGCATTACGTCGAGATCGCGCGCGACGCGCTCGTCAACATGGAGTCCGAGCGGCTGCGCAACTCGCTGCTGTCGGCGATCTCGCACGACCTGCGCACGCCGCTCACGACGATCGTCGGCTTTTCGTCGATGCTCGCGAACGGGCGCGCGGCCGCCGACGCGGGCGACGCCGCGGCGGCCGCGCGGCTCGCGCAGCGCGAGGGCGAACTCGTCGACGCGATTCACGACGAGGCGCTGCGCATGACGGGCATCGTCACGAACCTGCTCGACATGGCGCGGCTGCAGGGCGGCAGCCTGCAGCTCAAGCGCCAGTGGTCGCTGCTCGAGGAAACCGTCGGCGCCGCGCTCGCCGCCTGCCGGCGGGTGCTCGCGCGTCATCCCGTGCGTGTCGCGCTGCCGGCCGACCTGCCGTTGCTGCAGATGGACGCGGTGCTGATGGAGCGGCTGTTCACCAACCTGTTCGAGAACGCGGCGAAGTACACGCCGCCCGATACGTCGCTCGACATCGGCGCGGAGCGCGTGACCGACGACGGGAGCCCGTTCGGGACCCCGTTCGTGCGCGTGCACGTCGACGATCACGGTCCCGGCCTGCCGGTCGGCATGGAAACGCGGATCTTCGACAAGTTCACGCGCGGCGAGAAGGAGTCGGCGACGCCCGGCATCGGGCTCGGGCTCGCGATCTGCCGCGCGATCGTCGAGGCGCACGGCGGTAAAATCGGCGCGCTCAACCGCACCGCGCCCGACGGCCGCGTGACGGGCGCGCGCTTCTGGTTCACGCTGCCGGTCGACACGCCGCCGGCCGCGCCGGCCGTGCCCGACGACGAATCCGACCTGCCGGGCGCATCGCCCCCATCCGAGCCATTGCCAGACCATGAGTGAACCCAGCCTGACCGTCGTCCTGATCGAGGACGAAAAGCAGATCCGCCGCTTCGTGCGCGCCGCGCTCGAGGAGGAGGACATCGCGGTGTTCGAGGCCGAGACGGGCAAGCAGGGGCTGATCGACGCGGCGACGCGCAAGCCCGACCTCGTGATCGTCGACCTCGGCCTGCCCGACACCGACGGCCTCGACGTGATCCGCGAGCTGCGCGGCTGGTCCGAGGTGCCGGTGATCGTGCTGTCCGCCCGCACGCAGGAAGAGGAGAAGGTCGCGGCGCTCGACGCGGGCGCCGACGATTACCTGACCAAGCCGTTCGGCGTGTCCGAACTGCGCGCGCGGATGCGCGCGCAACTGCGCCGGCGCAACCAGGGCGGCGCGAACGCGTCGCCGAAGGTGACCTTCGGCGCCGTGACCGTCGATCTCGCGCTGCGCCAGGTGTGGCGCGACGACGCGATCGTGCACCTGACACCGCTCGAGTACCGGCTGCTCGCGACGCTCGTGCGTCACGCGGGGCGCGTGCTCACGCACCGCCAGCTGCTGCGCGACGTGTGGGGGCCGTCGCACGTCGAGAGCCATCATTACCTGCGCATCTACATGGCGCACCTGCGCCAGAAGCTCGAGGCCGATCCCGCGCAGCCCGAGCACATCGTCACCGAGACGGGCGTCGGCTATCGGCTCGTCGGCGCGGTGTGACGGGCGGTGCGCGGCAGGGCATGCGGCCCGGAGCCGCGCACCGGCAGGGTTGTGCCGGCGCGACAGTTTCGCGACCGCCGCCGCCCTTGCACACCGGCTGCGCAATCCCCGCTATCCTGACCGTTCCCCGAACGAAAACGAGGAGCGTGCAATGTCCGTCCGTCTGGTCGTCAGCTGTGCGCTGGCGCTGGCTGCGCCCGGCGCGTTCGCCCAGCCGCTGCCGCCCGGGCAGCAGCCGCCCGCGCAGGCGGCGCTGGCCAATCCCGCGTCGGTCAACTGCGAGAAGCTCGGTGGTCGCCACGTGATCCGCAGCCTGCCGCGCGGGCAGGTCGGCATGTGCGTGTTCAAGGATGGCCGCGTGTGCGAGGAGTGGGCGCTGTACCGCGACGACCGCTGCGTCGGCGGCGTCGCGCCCAAGCGCGTGGCGAACTGACCGCGTCCGGCCGGTCGCGCCCCGCATCGGCCGCCGAGGCGGCCCACAGCCGCCAGGTCCGTAAGCCTCTTGTTATACTCGGCGCCGCCCGGGGACGACCCCGGGTCATTCGCTTCAACGGGGACGGCCCCATCCGATACGGAGTACGTCGAGATGGCGTGGGTATGGTTGTTGATCGCCGGTTTGCTGGAAGTGGCCTGGGCGGCCGGCTTGAAATCGTCGGACGGCTTCACGAAGCTCGGTCCGTCGCTGTTTACGATCGTGACGGCGCTGGCCAGCTTCGGGTTGCTCGCGGTCGCGATGCGCCAGTTGCCGCTCGGCACCGCGTACGCGGTGTGGACGGGCATCGGCGCGGTCGGCGCGTTCGTGTTCGGGATCGTGATGATGGGCGAGGCGCTGACCGTCGCGCGCGTCGCGAGTGCGGCGCTGATCGTCGCGGGGCTGGTCGGCCTGAAGCTGTCGTCGGCCGCCTGACGACGGTCTGCCGGATGCCGCGCCGCCGCGGAATTGCGCCGGTCGGCCGTCCGGCCTGTCTATAATGGAACGCATTCGGGCCTGAATGCCGTCGTGCCGCTCGTGGTACGCGGTGCCGGTCGCCACGCGCCGCGGCCGGTCTGTCCGACCCGATCCGATCAATCGGCAAAACGCACGGAAAGTGCAAGGAGAGGGCCATGATCGAAGCCATTTCGCTCGGCGCGGGACTCGCGTGGGCGAGCGGCCTGCGCCTGTACCTGACGGTGCTGATCGCCGGCGTGCTGGCGCGGTTCGGCTGGCTTCACCTGCCCGACACGCTGGCCGTGCTGACGTCGCCGTGGGTCATCGGCGCCGCGGCCGTGCTCGCCGTGACCGAATTCCTTGCCGACAAGATCCCCGCGTTCGACTCGCTGTGGGATGCCGTGCACACCTTCATCCGCATTCCGGCCGGCGCCGTGCTCGCGGCCGGCGCGCTCGGCCATGCCGATCCGACCATGCTGGCGGTCGCAGGGCTCGCCGGTGGCTCGCTCGCCGGCGCCGCGCACGTGGCGAAGGCCGGCACGCGCGCGCTGATCAACCTGTCTCCCGAACCGATTTCGAACTGGGTCGCGTCATCGACCGAGGACGGTCTCGTGGTCGGCGGGCTGGGCCTCGCGTTCTTCGTTCCGCTCGCGTTCCTCGTGCTGCTCGCCGCGTTCGTCGCGGCGTCGGCATGGGCGCTGCCGCGCCTGTGGCGCGGCGTGTCGGGCGGTTTTCGCGGGATGGCGAACCACATGGTGTCGCGGCTCAACTCGATCGGAGGAAAACGCGATTGAAGGGGCCGCAACACGCGGGGCAGCCGCCGGCCGGGCAACCCGGCCATGACGGGCGCGCGCATGCGGGCCGCTTCGGCCTGCGCGACCTGATCCACCAGGCCGCCCGGATGACCGCGCGCGACTGGCGCGCGGGCGAACTGACGCTGCTGGTCCTCGCGCTGGTGCTCGCGGTCGCGGCGCTGACGAGCGTCGGCTTTCTCGCCGATCGGCTGCGCCAGGGGCTCGAGCGCGACGCGCGCCAGATGCTCGGCGCCGATTTCGTCGTGCGCGCCGATCGCCCCGTCGATCCGTCGTTCGACCGGCAGGCTCGCGCGCTCGGCCTGCGTACCGCGACGACGGCCATCTTCCCGAGCATGATCGCGTCCGCCGTGGGCGGGCAGGCCGCCGACGCGGCGCCGTCGCGCCTCGCGGCCGTGAAGGCCGTGTCGCCCGGCTATCCGCTGCGCGGCGCGGTCGAGATCCTGCCGGCCGGCGCGACGGTCGCGCAAAAGGCGACCGCGATTCCCGCGCCCGGCACCGTATGGGCCGACCCGGCGCTGCTCGATGCACTGCACCTCAAGGCGGGCGATACGGTGCGCGTCGGGCTGCGCACGTTTACCGTCGCCGCCGCGATTGCCCGCGAACTCGATCGCGGCTTTTCGTTCGTCAATTTTTCCCCGCGGCTGATGATGCGCGCGGACGAACTCGCCGCGACCGGGCTCACGGGCTACGGCAGCCGCGTCACGTACCGGCTGCTGGTCGCCGGCGACGCACCGGCCGTCGCGCGCTTCGAAGCGTATGCACACGCGCGCGTCGACGGCGGGAAGCTGCGCGGCGTCGGGCTCGAGTCGTTGCAGGAAGGGCAGCCGCAGGTGCGGCAGACACTGGATCGCGCGCGCCATTTCCTGACGCTCGTCGCCTTGCTGACCGCGCTGCTCGCGGCGGTCGCGATTGCGATGGCCGCGCAGCGCTACATGCGGCGCCATCTCGACGGCTGCGCGACGATGCGCTGCCTCGGCGTGAGCCGCCGCACGCTCGGCGCGCTGTTCGCGCTCGAATTCGCCGGCGTCGGCATCGTGTCGGGCGCCGCGGGCGCGGTGCTCGGCTATGGCGGCCACTGGGCGTTGCTGGCCGCGCTCGGCAGCCTGATCGACGTCGTGCTGCCGCCGCCGACGCTGTGGCCGGCGCTGATCGGCATGGGCGCGGCGCTCGTGCTGCTGCTCGGTTTCGCGCTGCCGCCGCTCGTGCCGCTCACGCGCGTGCCGCCGGTACGCGTGTTGCGGCGCGAGTGGGGCGACGCGTCGCGCACCGCGTGGGCCGCGTATGCGATCGGTGTCGTGCTGTTCGCGGGGCTGCTGATCGCGGCCGCCGGCAACCTGAAACTCGGCCTCATCGTCGCGGGCGGCTTTGCCGGCGCGCTGGTCGGGTTCGCGCTGATCGCCCGGCTCGTGCTGTTCGCGGCCGCGCGCGCGGTGCGCGATGCGCGCGTGGCCGCGGGCGTCGGCTGGCGCTACGCGCTGGCGTCGCTGCACCGGCGCGGCACGGCCAGCGCGCTGCAGATCACCGCGCTCGCGCTCGGCCTGATGTGCCTGCTGCTGATCGCGATCACGCGCAACGACCTCGTGGCGGGCTGGCGGCAGTCGACGCCGCCCGACGCGCCGAACCAGTTCCTGATCGACATCCAGCCCGACCAGCGCGCCGATGTCGCCGCCTATCTGGCCGCGCACGGCGTGCGCGACGCCGTACCGGCGCCGATGGTGCGCGGCCGCCTCGTCGCGATCAACGGCAAGCCGGTGAATCCGGACGCGTATCCGTCCGAAGAGGCGCGCCGGCTCGTCGATCGCGAATTCAACTTGTCGTACACGACCGAACTGCCGTCGGACAACCGGATCGTCGAAGGCGACTGGTTCGGTACCGCGGCCGCGCCGCAGATCTCGATCGAAGCCGGCCTGGCGAAGACGCTGAACGTGAAGCCGGGCGACACGCTGCGCTTCGACGTGACGGGGCTGACGGTCGACGCGCCCGTCACGAGCGTGCGCAAGCTCGACTGGGGCTCGTTCCGCGTCAACTTCTTCGTGCTGATGCCGCCGCCGATGCTGAAGGATTTTCCGGCCGTCTATCTGACGAGCTTCCATCTGCCGGCATCGGACGCCGCGCTGCTCGATCCGCTGATCGCGCGCTACCCGAACCTGACCGCGATCGACGTCGCGCCGATCCTCGCGCAGTTGCAGCGGATGATGCTGCAGGTGGTCGGGGCGGTGCAGTTCCTGTTTGCGTTCACGCTCGCGGCCGGCGTGCTCGTGCTGTACACGGCGCTCGCCGGCTCGCGCGACGAGCGCGTGCGCGAGGCCGCGCTGCTGCGCGCGCTCGGTGCGTCGCGCGCGCAGGTCAATGCGGTGCAGCGCGCGGAATTCATCGTGGTCGGCGCGCTGGCCGGCGCGCTCGCGTCGGCGGGCGCGATCGCGGTCGGCTGGGTGCTCGCGTCGCGCGTGTTCGATTTCCGGCTCGCCGTCGATCCGTGGCTCGTGCCGGCCGGCATCGCGGCCGGCGTCGTCTGCGCCGGTGCGGCCGGCTGGCTGAGCCTGCATAATGTGTTGCGGCGCCCCGCGCTGCAGTCGCTGCGCGACGCCTGAGCGTCGCCCGCAGCCCGAAGATCCCGTTTTCCGACTATCCGTATGACCGATGTGAATGACGATGCGCCGTCGCAACCGACGGCGTTCGAGCTCGTGGGCGGCGAAGCCCGCGTGCGCGACATGGTGGACCGCTTCTACGACCTGATGGACCTCGAACCCGAGTTCGCGCAGATTCGCGCGCTGCATCCGCCTTCGCTCGACGGGTCGCGCGACAAGCTGTTCTGGTTCCTGTGCGGCTGGCTCGGCGGCCCCGACCACTACATCAGCCGGTTCGGCCATCCGCGGCTGCGCGCGCGGCACCTGCCGTTCCCGATCGCGTCGGTCGAGCGCGACCAGTGGCTGCGCTGCATGGCGTGGGCGATGGAGGACGTCGGGTTGCCGGAGCCGCTGCGCGAGCGGCTCATGCATTCGTTCTACGACACGGCCGACTGGATGCGCAACCGGCCCGGTTGATCCACCTGTACGCCGCTGCCCGCGCGCGAGACGATCTGCGTCTGGGCGCACGTGCGGCCCGGCGCGACACTGGCCGTTTCCCCCATCGACACGAGGCTCCCCCGATGACGACACAAGCGCTGTTTCGCGAAGACGCGTACCTCACGCAATGCGAGGCGATCGTCCAGGCCGTCGGCGACGATGGCATCCGGCTCGATCGCACGGTGTTCTATCCGCTCGGCGGCGGCCAGGCCGGCGACGCCGGCACGCTGACGCTGCCCGACGGCAGCACGATCGCGATTGCCGATACGCGCAAGGCGAAGTTCGACGGCGCGACGCCCGACGACGCGGTGCACGTGCCCGCGCCGGGCGAGGAGGCGCGCGTCGCGACGCTTGCGCCCGGCACGCGCGTGGTCGCCGCGATCGACTGGGTGCGCCGCTACCGGCACATGCGCCTGCACACGGCCGCGCACCTGATGTGCGCGGTGCTGCCGTACGCGGTCGACGGCTGCAGCGTGACGGCCGACTACGTGCGGCTCGATTTCGCGACGTCCGACGCGATCGACCGCGACGACGTCGAGCGGCGCCTCGCGGGCCTCGTCGTCGGCGCGCATCCGGTCACGACCGAATGGATCACCGACGACGAGATGGCCGAGCGGCCCGAGCTCGTGCGCACGATGAGCGTGAAGCCGCCGATGGGCCTCGGCCGCGTGCGGCTGCTGCGCATCGAAAACGTCGACCTGCAGCCGTGCGGCGGCACGCATGTGCGCAACACGTCCGAAATCGGCGGGCTGCGGGTCGCGAAACTGGAAAAGAAGAGCGCGCGCACACGGCGCCTCGTACTGGAGTTTGCATGACGATCGATACCGGGACAGCGGGCGCGGCGGCGCTCGATCCGCAGGCACGGGAGATTCTCGATTTCTGGTTCGGCGAGCCGGGCTCGGCCGAATTCGGGCAGAACCGCAAGGTCTGGTTCAACGGCGGCGCGGCGTTCGACGACGTGCTGCGCACGCGTTACGGCGCGCTGCTCGACGCCGCGTGCGACGGCGCCTGCGATCACTGGGCCGGTTCGCCGGAGGGGGCGCTGGCGTTGATCGTCGTGCTCGACCAGTTCTCGCGCAACATCCATCGCGGCACGCCGCGCGCGTTTGCCGCCGATCCGAAGGCGCTCGCGCTCGCCCGTCGCGTCGTCGCGGCCGGTTGGGACGCGCAGTTGCCGAGCGGACATCATCGTGCGTTCGCGTATCTGCCGTTCGAGCACGACGAATCGGTCGAGAGCCAGCGCGAGGCCGTGCGCCTGTGCGCGGGCATCCGCGACGAGGCCGGGTGCGAGAGCTATCACCGCTTCGCGTTGCTGCATGCGGCGGTCGTCGAGCGCTTCGGCCGCTTTCCGCACCGGAACGCGATTCTCGGTCGCGTGTCGACCGATGAGGAAACGGCGTTTCTGCGGGAGCCCGGCTCGTCGTTCTGACGATCGGACCTGGGCGCGACGAGGAAACGGGCGGCGAGCCCGCGCACGCTGGCGGGTTCGTGCCGGCCGGCGTCGCGCAACGCGTGCGGCCGGTGCCGAAGAGGGCAGTCAAGGCGGGCGGGACGGCGCATCGCGCCGCCCCGTGTCACTGCAGGTGCTGTTCGGGCGTGCGTACGTAGACGCGCAGCAGTTCCGCGTTGTCGCCCGGGCGGGCGCCGGTCCAGAACAGCTTCCATTCGTTGCCCGGCGCCGGATCGACGGCCCGTACGCCCTGCACGATCATCCACGTGCAGCGCGTCGTCTTCGCGTCGTCGATCGGCGTGTGCTGGATGCCGGAGAAGTAGTACAGCATCGGCGCTTCCGATTCGCCGAGCCCGTGCAGGCTCGCCATGCAGTCGCCGTCGTTCCATTCGAGCGCGAGATGCGCGTTCAGGTCGTCGAACACCGAGCGATAGCTCTTCGCGACGTCGAGCCAGGGCAGCAGCAGCGTATAGATCAGCCCCCACGCGACGAGCGCGCCGGCGCCCCACGACAGCGCGCCGCGCCACAGGCCCGTCGTGCGCAGCGACGGCAGCAGCGTCAGCCAGCCGACCGTCAGCGCGAGCGCGCCGGTCACGAGCGCGGGCTGGATCGGCATCGTCCAGTCGAGCGGCAGCCAGCGGCCGAGCAGCGCGAGATCGGCATGCGACGCGGCCGGATCGGCCATCACCGCCCAGATCGCCCATGCGAGTACGACGACCGTGCCGAACAGGATGCGGCTCAGGTAATCCCACGCGAGATGCAGCCGGCGCGGCAGGCGGTCGATCGCCTGCGCGGCGACCAGCGCGAGCGGGGCGAAGAACGGCAGGATGTAGAGCTGGCGCGACGTCGCGGACACCTGCAGCACCACGAGCCCGATGCCGGCGAACAGCACGGGCAGCGCGATGCGCGGCGCGCGCCAGTCGCGCCATGCGCCGCGGGCGAGCGCGACGATCGCGAGCGGCGCGACCGGGAAGCCGACGAGCAGGAACGCGCGCAGGATGAAGAACGGCTTGTCGTTTTCGGCGCCCAGTTCGGGAACGGAGAAGCCGAAGAAGCGGCCGACGTTGTTGTCCCAGAACCACGTCATGAACAGCGTTTCCGAGCGCAGGAACAGGGCGGTCGGCCAGATCAGCGCGAACGGCGCGAACACGAGTGCGGCAATGCCGAGCGCGCGTGCGAACGAGCGGGTGCGGCAGGCCGGATAGAGCGCCAGCGTGCAGACGAGCGTGGCCGCGAACACGAGCGGCACGAACAGCCCCTTCGCCATCAACGCGACGCCGACGCCCGCGCCGAAGATCGGCGCGGCCCAGCGGCTCGCCGGCTGCGCCGGCAGCCCGTGCCGCATCGGCTGCGCACGCGCGACGTGCTGCATCACGAGTTCGAGCAGCCCGCAGAACCCCATTGCCGTGCCGGCAAACAGCGCGACGTCCGTCATCATGTCGTGCACGTGCTTGATGACGACGAGCGTGCCCGCGCTCAGCACGACCGGGCCGAGCACACGCAGGTCGAACCAGTCGTTGGCCCGGCTGGCCGCGCGGGCCGCGCGCGCGATGAAGCCGAACGCGAGCGCGGCGAACAGCGCGCTCGCCAGGCGCGCCGCGTCGTGCAGCGGCATCACGCGCTGCAGCAGCCACGCGAGGCTGGTCGCGACCCACGCGTAAAGCGGCGGTTTTTCCATGAACGGCAGGCCGGCATTGGTCGGCACGACGAAGTCGCCGGTTTCGAGCATGTGCTGGATGATGCCGAACGTGTAGGTTTCGTCCTGTTTCCACGGATCGTGCCCGAGCACGCCGGGCAGCGTGTACGCACACACCAGTGCGGCGACGAACAGCCATGCGCGCCAGCCGAGCAGCAGCGAGCGCTCGCGTGGGGGGCTGGTGACGGCGATCGAGGCGGAGACGGGCGTGCCGGCGACATCCAGCGTCGCGATGGCGTCGGTATCGGCGGTCGAGCGGGTGTGCGCGGCCGGGGCGGGCACGGGCGTGCGTCGCCGGCTGGGCGCTGCGGTTCCAGGCATGGAAAAGATCTCGGGTCGAGTCGAGCCGGTCCGGCGACATGGGCTGGACCGATAAGGGGCTACATCCGGGTAACGGACAGCGTGTCAAGACACCTGTCTGAATGTCCGCTAGTAGAACACGGAATTGTTACGGACGTTTACTGAAACTGTCACGGAATTGTGGAGATTTGTGGCGCCGTGACCACGGCGCGGTTTCGACCGCCGAATTGTTGCGCCGCGCGTCAGCTTAGCGGCCGCCGCCGACGTCGAGCAGGGCGCCCGTCGTATAGGACGCCGTATCGCCGAGCAGCCAGACGATTGCCTCGGCGATCTCCTGCGCTTCGCCCGCGCGGCCGAGCGGTGTCTGCGCGCCGAGACGGGCCGCACGGTCCGGCTGACCGCCGCTTGCATGAATGTCGGTCTCGATCAGGCCGGGGCGCACCGCGTTCACGCGCACGCCGTGCGGGCCGAGTTCCTTTGCCAGGCCGATCGTCAGCGAATCGACCGCGCCTTTCGAGCCCGCGTAGTCGACGTACTCGTTCGGCGAGCCGAGCCGCGACGCGATCGACGACACATTGACGATCGCGCCGCCGCGGCCGCCGCGGTCGGTGGACAGCCGGCGCGCGGCTTCGCGCGCGCACAGGTAGGCGCCGAGCACGTTGGTATCGAACATCCGCCGCAGCCGGTCGATCGGCATGTCGGCGAGCGGCATCGACGGCGCGACGATGCCTGCGTTGTTGACCAGCGCGTCGAGCCGCCCGAATTCGGCGGCAACGGTGTCGAACATCGCAACGACGTCCGCCTCGTTCGCGACATCGCCCGCGACGATGCACGCGCGGCCGCCCGCGTCGCGCACGGCCTGCGCGGTCCGTTCGGCCGCCGCCGCGTCGCGCGCGTAGTTGATGCCCACGTCCCAGCCGCGCTCGGCCGCGAGCACGGCGGTCGCGCGGCCGATGCCACGGCTCGCGCCGGTGATGAGGACGGCCTTGCGGTCGGACGGTGCGGTCATCGCGTGCGGGTTCCGGTGACGGTTACTTCGCTGCGTCGGATGCCCACTTGTCGCGGGCGGGCGGCTGGTAGCGGCGCAGCCGCTCGATCAGCCCGGCGGGTTCCGATTCGACGCACAGCGCGTCGAAATAGGCGGGCCGCATGAAGCCTTCGTCGACCGTATGGCGCAACAGCGCGATCAGCGGATCGTAGAACGCATCGATGTTGTAGAGCGCGACGGGCTTGCGGTGATAGCCGAGCTGCGCCCACGTGTAGACCTCGAAGAGCTCCTCGAGCGTGCCGGCGCCGCCGGGCATCGCGACGAACGCGTCGGAGAGGTCGGCCATCATCTTCTTGCGATGGTGCATGTCGGGCACCACGTGCAGTTCCGACAGCCCCGTATGGCCGACTTCCTTGTCGACGAGCAACTCGGGGATCACGCCGACCGCGCGGCCGCCGGCCGCCATCACTTCGTCGGCGATCACACCCATCAGGCCGACGCGGCCGCCGCCGTACACGAGCGTGAGGCCCGCGTCGACCAGCGCGCGGCCGAACGCGCGCGCGGCATCGGCATAGACGGGCCGCACGCCGGACGACGAGCCGCAGTAAACGCAGACTGCCTTCATTGCTTGGCGTCCTTGGCGGCGGCTTGACCGGTGGCGACGGGGCCGCCGGCCGGGCGCGGCGAACCGTCGCGCGGCGGCAGGTAGTCGGAGAACTGGCGCTTGGGCAGCTTGCCGGAGACCAGATCGTCGAACAGCTGGCGCGAGCGGCCGCGCAGGTACGGCGCCATGATCGAGATCACGTGCATGCTCACCTGGTGCAGCTCTTCGCGGATCGCGTCCTGATCGTTGTATTTGCGCGGATGCATCACGTACTGGTACGACAGCCAGTACGTCGAGATCACCGCCATGTTGGTCGCGATGACTTCGATCTCGGCGGGCGTCGCGACCATTTCGGCGTCGGAGACGAGCAGCTCGCACATGTCGTGCGCGAAGCGCACCTTGTGGCTGATGATCTGCTTGAAGTGCGTCTCGAGCGTGCGGTTGCGTGCGAGCAGGTCGTTGAGGTCGCGATACAGGAACCGGTAGGTCCACATGAAATCGGCCATGTACTGCAGGTACGACCAGGTTTCGTCGATCGTCGGACGATGATCCTCGGGGAAGCGCAGCCGCCGTTCGATCTGCTGCTCGAACTGCGCGAAGATGCTGTTGATGATGTCGTCCTTGTTGCGGAAATGGTAGTACAGGTTGCCTGGACTGATTTCCATTTCCTCGGCGATCGTCGTGGTGGTGACGTTCGGCTCGCCGATCTCGTTGAAGAGTTTCAACGACAACTCGAGAATCCGTTCGCGGGTGCGGCGGGGAGGTTTCGCTTCCATGTCGTCCGGCCCTGTGTATGCCGGACTGGCGGGCGCTGCAATCGATGCTGCGTGATTCGTCCGGCGCGGGTTGCTGTTCTATGTCTAGCGGACGATTATAAACCGGGGTTTCGCCACATCGGGGCATTTCGTGATCGCGGCCCCGCGCGGCGCATGGTGCAGCGCCGCACGCGGGGGGCGGGGCAGGCGCCCTAGAAGCCGAGCCAGCGTGCGACGACCGGGCCGAGCACGAAGCCCCAGGTCGTCACGCACGCGAACAGCGCGACCGTCACGGCCGCGCTGCCGAGGTCCTTCGCGCGCTTCGAGAGTTCGTGGCGCTCGAGCGAGATGCGGTCGATCGCGGCTTCGACGCTCGAGTTCAGCAGCTCGACGATCAGCACCAGCAGCACCGAGGCGATCAGCAGCGCGCGCGACGCGGCCGGCACCGGCGCGAACGCGCCGATCGGCAGCATCAGCGCGGCGAGCGTGAGCTCCTGGCGAAACGCGCTTTCCTCGCGGATCGCGACGCGAAAGCCGTTCAGCGAATGCTTGAGCGCGAACCACGCACGCGTGATGCCGCGGTGGCGCTTGTACGGGTTCGGCGGCAGCGGCGTCAGTTGATCGTCCGGGCCGAGCGGCTCGTGCGGATGCGCGTCCGTTTCGGCGTGCGGCTCTTCCTCGTCGAACGGCCGGTGCCGTTGCGGCGTTGCGTTAAAGGGCGGGGTCTTGTCGTTCAGGTCTCGTTTCAAACGGCGGCACCTTCGGCGGGCGAGTACGCGGTCTTCGGCAGCGGCTTCAGGTGCGACGCGAACTGCTCGGACGCCGCGCGCCACGAGAAGCGTTCCGCCCACGCGCGCGCAGTCGTGCGTTCGATCTTCAGCGCCTCGAGGCAGGCTTCCTGCAGGTCCTCGTGCATCGCGCCGGCGTCGCCTCCGCTGAGCACGTCGATCGGGCCCGTGACGGGATACGCGGCCACCGGCGTGCCGCAGGCGAGCGCCTCGAGCAGGACGAGGCCGAACGTGTCGGTGCGACTCGGGAACACGAACACGTCGGCCGCAGCATACACCTTCGCGAGCTCGGCCTGCGACAGCACGCCGAGATAGTTCGCCTCCGGGTAGCGCGACTTCAGTTCCGCGAGCGCGGGGCCTTCGCCCGCGACCCATTTCGAGCCGGGCAGATCGAGGCGCAGGAACGCCTCGACGTTCTTCTCGATCGCGACGCGGCCCACGTACAGGAAGATCGGCCGCGCGGTATTGAGCACCTTCGACTCCATCGGCCGGAAGATGTCGAGATCCACGCCGCGCGTCCACAGCACCACGTTCGTGAAGCCGTATTTCTCGAGGTCCTGCTTGACGACCGGCGTCGGCGCCATCACCGCGAGCGACGGGCCGTGGAACCAGTGCAGGAAGCGGTAGGTCGCGGCGAGCGGAATGCCGAAGCGCGCCTGCACGTATTCCGGAAAGCGCGTGTGGTAGGCGGTCGTGTACGGCAGCTTGCGCGAGCGTGCATAGCGCCGCGCGGCGAGCCCGAGCGGCCCTTCGGTCGCGATGTGCAGCGCGTCGGGCGCGAATGCGTCGATCCGCGCGCGCAGCTTGCGGTACGGCAGGATCGACAGACGGATTTCCGGGTAGGTCGGGCAGGGCACCGTGCGGAATTCCAGCGGCGTCAGCAGTTCGACGCGGTGGCCGAGCGCCGTGAGTTCGCGCGACGTGCTCTTCAGCGTGCGCACGACGCCGTTGACCTGCGGTTCCCACGCGTCGGTGACGATCATGATCTTCATCGCGGCATCTGTCCTGTAAGTAAGGGGGTGTCAGGCAGTGGCCTTGGCCTTGCGCGACGTGGTCTCCGACGGTGCGGCGCGCATCACCGTCCAGTAGACGATCTTCAGTTCGCCTTCCATCGTTTCGACGAGCGCGGACAGGCTTTCGACCCAGTCGCCGTCGTTGCAGTACAGCACGCCGTCGATGTCGCGGATCTCGGCCTTGTGGATATGGCCGCACACGACGCCGTCGCAGCCGCGGCGGCGCGCCTCGTCGGTCATCACGGTCTCGAACTGCGAGATGAAGTTGACCGCGTTCTTCACCTGGTGCTTCAGGTACTGCGACAGCGACCAGTACTGGAAGCCCAGCCGGCTGCGGATCCGGTTGAACCAGCGGTTCAGCACGAGGATCAGCGTGTAGAGCGTGTCGCCGAGGTACGCGAGCCATTTCGCGTGCTGGATCACGCCGTCGAACAGGTCGCCGTGCACGATCCACAAACGTTTGCCTGCGAGCGTCGTGTGGAATGCCTCGCCGCGCACCTGGATGTCGCCGAACGCGAGATCGCAGAACTGCCGCGCGCCTTCGTCGTGGTTGCCGGGGATGTAGACCACCTGCGTGCCCTTGCGCGCCTTGCGCAGGATCTTCTGCACGACGTCGTTGTGCGCCTGCGGCCAGTACCAGCCTTTCTTCAACTGCCAGCCGTCGATGATGTCGCCGACGAGGTACAGGTATTCCGAGTCGTTGTGACGCAGGAAGTCCAGCAGGTAGGGCGCCTGACAGCCGCTCGAGCCGAGGTGGATGTCGGACAGCCAGATGGTGCGGTAGCGATGGGCGGACGGCTCGGGGTCCTCGTGCTGCGTGGTGTGCGCGACGGGCGGCTTGTGCGACACCACGCCGTCGGTTGCCCCCGAGCCGGACAGGAACGCAGTGGCGGCGCGAGCGCCGATGGGGTGACGAAACAGTGAGGTCGCGGACGTTTTCTGGCCCATGCATGACTCGCGCCGGTTGACATTACCGGCATTCCGCCATGCGGGCGTGACTGTGCCGTGACAGTCACGAGACGTTCTTATTACGGCCGTCGAAGGATGTTTAGCAGTGAACGGATGGGCGTTGCGTAACCTGCCGCACCGAACGATCGCCGCTTGTCCGGTACGGGCGTCCGGCTCGGCGAGCGCGCCGGACGAGCGGCTTTCGTCTGGCGAATGCGGCGCGTCAGCGCGGGATCGCGACGACGCGCGTGCGCGCGAGCCGGTCGTGCGGGAACTGGCGGCTGGCGTGCAGCCGGGCCGCGCCGGCCCACACGACGATCCATGCGGCGGCGAGCGCGAGCGTGACGGGTACCGACAGGCCGAGGAGCGGGTGCAGCGCGAGCGGCGGCAGGAACCACAGCCAGCCGAGCACGTAGCGGACGAGCGCGTGGCCGGCGCTCAGCGGCCGGCCGCTCGACGATTCGAGCCGTAGCCGCCAGGTTTTCATCGGCAGCGTCTGGCCGCCGTGCGTCCAGAACCACACGAAATATGCGCCGACGACGAGCGCGATCCATGCGGCAAGCAGGTTGTGATGGACGAGGCCGTTGCGTTGCTGTGTCGCGAGGCTGAACGCGAGCCCGGCGAAGAACACGACGCCGAACAGCAGCACGCCTTCGTAGAGCAGGGCGGCGAGGCGCCGCCGTACGGACGGCGCGACGGCCGGGGCTTCGGGTGCGCGGGCGCTCGCCACGGCCGCTCAGGAGCCCTTGAACAGCGAAGGCGCGTCGGCGGGCGACACCGGCGCCACGGCGGCCGGCGCGGATGCGGTGCCGGAGGTCGACGACGCGGGCGCCGGCTGCGCGGCGGCACCGGCCGACGCGGGCGCCGCGGCCGCCGCCGCGCCGCTCGCCGGGTGTTCGTGCGCGTTGACGAGGCGGCGGACGTCACGGTCGGCGGCGGTCGGCGGCGCGCTGACGACACTCGGCTTGCGACGGCGCTCGGCGGCGGCAAGCCGTTCCTTCTGCTCCTCGGGCAGTTGCTGGTAGGCCTTCCACGCGCGCTCGCGCGCCTGGGCGGACAGCTCCTTCGCACTCTGGTAGTTCTCGCGCGCGACGCGGCGCTGCTCGGGCGTCATCTTCGCCCATTCGGTCATCCGCTCCTGCAGGCGCTTCTGGTCATCCGGCGACAACTTCGCGAAACGCGATGCGATCTTCAGCCATTTGCGCTTGCGGGCGTCGCTGAAGCCGTCCCACTGGTCGGCGAACGGGGCGAGGGCCGCGTGCTGCGCCGGCGTGAGGCGCGCCCACGACAGCGGGCCGGCGGCGGCCGGCAGCGGCAGGGGCAGCGGGGGGAGTTCGGCGGTCAGGCCGGTCGCGGTCGACGCGGGCGCGGCGGGGCTGGTGGTCGCGACGGGCGCCGTCGCGGGGGCCGGGTGGAATCGGGGATACGTGGCGACGTAGGAAACGGCGATCGCGATCACGCATCCGAAAAATACGGCCAGGCCGCGCTTCTGACTCACCCGTACGATCCCCTCGTTATTGTCTGTTAGTGAGCGCGCGAAAGATACGCGTTGAACCCGTGGTCGAGATACGCATTGAGCGGCAGGTCGTCGCTGAGCATCGCCGCGTCGATATCGGCGAGTTCGGCGGTGCGCTGCATGTCTTCCCAGTACGCGATGCCGACGAGCCCCGCGAGCAGCAACGCGAGCGGCCATGCGCGCAGCAGCCGGCGCGCGAACGACGGGCGGCCGGCCGGCGGGCGGTTCGCGGGCGTCGGGCCATAGGCGCCGGCCGCGCCGGCGAAGGCCGGCACGAACACCGGCGCGCTCGCGGCTTCGGGCTTCTTGCGCGCGAGCGCAGCCCGGCGGGCGACGGCCAGCCGATCGGTGGTCGCGGCAGGCAGGGCGGCTGCGCGCTCGTCCAGCGCGCGGCGCACCTTCAGCGCGAATTCGAGTTCTCGGTTTGCGGGAGCGGAGCTCATAGCGTGATTCCTTTGGCCTTGAGCGCTTGCGCCAGCGTGTGGGTGGCTCGCGAGCAGTGCGTCTTGACGCTGCCCTCGGAGCACCCCATCGCGGCGGCAGTCTCGGCGACATCCATATCTTCCCAATAACGCATCAGGAACGCTTCCCGTTGACGCGCCGGAAGTTTCTGGATTTCCTCGTCGATCAGGGCCAGAACCTGCTCTCTTTCGAGGCGGTGCTCGCTGCTCTCGACGCCCGCGTTGTCGTCCGCGGATTCGAGCGTTTCGAGCGGGTCGAAGTCGTCGTCGTCGGTGTTGTTCAGCGACGAGAACAGCGTCACCCACGTGTTGCGGACCTTCTGTCGGCGGAACCAGTCGTGGATCGCGTTCTGCAGGATCCGCTGAAAAAGCAGCGGCAGCTCGGCCGCCGGCCGGTCGCCGTACTTTTCAGCGAGCTTGATCATCGCGTCCTGAACGATGTCGAGCGATGCATCGTCGTCACGCACGGCGTACGCGGCCTGCTTGAACGCGCGCCTTTCGACGCCCGCCAGAAAGTCGGCGAGTTCCTTGTCTGATGCCATTCCGTGAAGGTATGCGCTGCGGCCCGCTGCGTGGTGTAAAAGGTCGAAAAATTTCGTAAAACCCGCGGATGCTATCAAATTTTCGCGCGGCTTGGCACCGGGTCGGGCGCCGCACGTTGCGCGCGAACCGCGCCGGCGGGGCGCCGGGCGGCGCGCATGATGCGCTGCGGGATATTTTGCTTGACGGCTCAATCGCTACCCGCTATCGTCGGCGATTCGCAACATGAAGTGATGGTCTCATTTGAGGCTGGCCCAAGAAGCCCGCCCTTCAAACTAGACGCGCCGCTTGAACCCGAGCCACAAGCCCGGCAGAGAGCACCCGATCAATTTTTTGCCGAAAATTCGAAAGGTCAACATGAACATGCCCAGCGCGGAATTCTCCACGTCGGAACCCCTTTCCCCTCCCGATAGCGACTCCATCGGCGGCACCGTGCTCATGAAGGCACTGGCCGACGAAAACGTCGAATTCATCTGGGGCTATCCCGGCGGCTCGGTTCTCTACATTTACGACGAGCTGTACAAGCAGGACAAGATTCAGCACGTGCTGGTGCGCCATGAACAGGCGGCCGTGCACGCAGCCGATGCGTATGCGCGCTCCACCGGCAATGTCGGCGTCTGCCTCGTGACGTCGGGCCCCGGTGTCACCAACGCGGTGACCGGCATCGCAACGGCGTACATGGATTCGATCCCGATGGTCGTGATCAGCGGCCAGGTGCCGACGGCCGCGATCGGTCAGGACGCATTCCAGGAGTGCGACACCGTCGGCATCACGCGTCCCTGCGTGAAGCACAACTTCCTCGTGAAGGACGTGCGCGACCTCGCGGAAACCGTCAAGAAGGCGTTCTACATCGCCCGCACGGGCCGTCCGGGCCCGGTGCTGATCGACATCCCGAAGGACATCTCGAAGACGCCGTGCCAGTACGAGCCGATCAAGAGCGTGTCGCTGCGTTCGTACAATCCCGTCACGAAAGGCCATTCGGGCCAGATCCGCAAGGCCGTGTCGCTGCTGCTGACGGCGAAGCGCCCGTACATCTACACGGGCGGCGGCATCATCCTCGCCGACGCGTCGCGCGAACTGAACCAGTTCGCGGACCTGCTCGGCTACCCGGTCACGAACACGCTGATGGGCCTCGGCGGCTATCGCGCGTCGGACAAGAAATTTCTCGGCATGCTCGGCATGCACGGCACCTACGAAGCGAACATGGCGATGCAGCACTGCGACGTGCTGATCGCGATCGGCGCGCGCTTCGACGACCGCGTGATCGGCGATCCTGCCCACTTCGCGTCGCGTCCGCGCAAGATCATCCATATCGACATCGACCCGTCGTCGATCTCGAAGCGCGTGAAGGTCGACATCCCGATCGTCGGCGACGTGAAGGAAGTGCTGAAGGAGCTGATCGAACAACTGCAGACGGCCGAGCATGGCCCCGACACCGAGGCGCTCGCGCAATGGTGGAAGGACATCGAGAGCTGGCGTGCGAAGGACTGCCTGAAGTACGACCGCGAAAGCGAGATCATCAAGCCGCAGTACGTGGTCGAGAAGGCGTGGGAGCTGACGGACGGCAACGCGTTCGTGTGCTCGGACGTCGGCCAGCACCAGATGTGGGCCGCGCAGTTCTACCGTTTCAACAAGCCGCGTCGCTGGATCAACTCCGGCGGTCTCGGCACGATGGGCTTCGGCCTGCCGGCGGCGATGGGCGTCAAGATGGCCCATCCGGACGACGACGTGCTGTGCATCACGGGCGAAGGCTCGATCCAGATGTGCATTCAGGAACTGTCGACCTGCCTGCAGTACGACACGCCCGTGAAGATCATTTCGCTGAACAACCGCTACCTCGGCATGGTCCGCCAGTGGCAGCAGATCGAATACAGCAAGCGCTATTCGCATTCGTACATGGATGCGCTGCCCGATTTCGTGAAGCTCGCCGAAGCGTACGGCCATGTCGGCATGCGGATCGAAAAGACCTCGGATGTGGAGCCGGCGCTGAAGGAAGCGCTGCGCCTGAAGGACCGCACCGTGTTTCTCGACTTCCAGACCGATCCGACCGAAAACGTCTGGCCGATGGTACAGGCCGGCAAGGGCATCACCGAGATGCTGCTCGGATCGGAAGATCTGTAACGGCGCGACGCGCGCAGCGCGCGATGCGGCCGCCTTCACGAAGGGCGGCGCGGCACGCGGCGGCGCGCGGCGCGAGCGAATCGACACGGACACATTCTGGAAGAAGCGAACATGAGACACATCATTTCCGTCCTGCTGGAAAACGAACCGGGCGCGCTGTCGCGCGTGGTCGGTCTGTTTTCCGCACGCGGCTACAACATCGAAACCTTGACGGTGGCGCCGACCGAAGACCAATCGCTGTCGCGGCTGACCATCGTTTCCATTGGCTCGGACGACGTGATCGAACAGATCACGAAGCATCTGAACCGCCTGATCGAGGTGGTGAAAGTGGTGGACCTGACCGACGGTGCACACATCGAACGCGAGCTGATGCTGATCAAGGTCCGTGCAGTGGGCAAGGAGCGCGAAGAAATGAAGCGGATGTCGGACATTTTCCGCGGCCGCATCATCGACGTGACCGAGAAGACCTACACGATCGAATTGACGGGCGCGAGCGACAAGCTCGACGCATTCATCCAGGGGCTGGACGCCACCGCGATCCTCGAGACCGTGCGGACCGGCAGCTCCGGCATCGGACGCGGCGAGCGCATCCTGAAGGTGTGATGCCGATATTGCAAGAAGGCACGCCGGGTGCGCCGTCATGTCCCGGCCCGCAGTACCCCATCCGAACGAATTGTTGAATTTTTGAATTAGCGAAGGAACCATCATGAACGTTTTCTACGACAAAGACGCCGACCTCTCCCTCATCAAGGGCAAGCAAGTCACGATCATCGGCTACGGCTCGCAAGGCCATGCGCACGCACTGAACCTGAAGGACAGCGGCGTGAACGTGACGGTCGGCCTTCGCAAGGACGGCGCGTCGTGGAGCAAGGCCGAGAACGCCGGCCTGTCGGTCAAGGAAGTCGCGGAAGCGGTGAAGGGCGCGGACGTCGTCATGATGCTGCTGCCGGACGAGCAGATCGCCGACGTGTACGCGAAGGAAGTGCACGCGAACATCAAGCAGGGTGCGGCGCTGGCATTCGCCCACGGCTTCAACGTCCACTACGGCCAGGTGATCCCGCGCGCCGACCTCGACGTGATCATGATCGCGCCGAAGGCCCCGGGCCACACCGTGCGCGGCACGTATGCACAAGGTGGCGGCGTGCCGCACCTGATCGCGGTTGCGCAGAACAAGTCGGGCGCGGCACGCGACATCGCGCTGTCGTACGCGGCGGCGAACGGCGGCGGCCGTGCCGGCATCATCGAGACGAACTTCCGCGAAGAAACCGAAACCGACCTGTTCGGCGAGCAGGCCGTGCTGTGCGGCGGTACCGTCGAGCTGATCAAGGCGGGTTTCGAGACGCTGGTCGAAGCCGGCTACGCGCCGGAAATGGCGTACTTCGAGTGCCTGCACGAACTGAAGCTGATCGTCGATCTGATCTACGAAGGCGGCATCGCGAACATGAACTACTCGATCTCGAACAACGCCGAGTACGGCGAGTACGTGACCGGCCCGCGCGTCGTCACGGAAGAGACGAAGAAGGCGATGAAGCAGTGCCTGACCGACATCCAGACGGGCGAGTACGCGAAGAGCTTCATTCTCGAGAACAAGGCGGGCGCCCCGACGCTGCAGTCGCGCCGCCGCCTGACGGCCGAGCACCAGATCGAGCAGGTCGGCGCGAAGCTGCGTGCGATGATGCCGTGGATCGCGAAGAACAAGCTCGTCGACCAGACGAAGAACTAAGCACCCCGTGCTGTTCCGGCCCTTCGAGCGAAGGGCCGGCATCAAAAAGCCGTCCGAAGGCAGCAGTGCCCCGGGCGGCTTTTGTTATGCTACGGGCTTTGCAATTCACCGAACACAGAACGAATCCATGAACTATCCTCATCCGATCATCGCGCGCGAAGGCTGGCCGTTCATCGCGATTGCAGCCGTCATCGCGCTGTTGATCCATGCCGTCGGGGGCTTCGGCTTCGCGTGGCCGTTCTGGCTGCTGCTCGTCTTCGTCGTCCAGTTCTTCCGCGATCCGCAGCGCCCGATCCCGGCGCAGCCGAACGCGGTGCTGTGCCCGGCAGACGGCCGCATCGTCGCGGTCGAGACCGCGCAGGATCCGTACGCGAACCGCGAAGCGCTGAAGATCAGCGTGTTCATGAATGTCTTCAATGTCCATTCGCAGCGTTCGCCGGTCGATGGCGCGATCAGCAAGGTCGAGTATTTCCCGGGCGCGTTCCTGAACGCGGCGATCGACAAGGCGTCGACCGAGAACGAGCGCAACGCGGTCGTGATCCAGACGGCGAGCGGCAAGACGGTCACGTCCGTGCAGATCGCCGGCCTGATCGCGCGCCGGATCCTCTGCTACGTCCGCGCCGGCGAGCCGCTGTCGCGCGGCCAGCGCTACGGTTTCATCCGCTTCGGTTCGCGCGTCGACGTGTACCTGCCGCTCGGCAGCCGCGCGAAGGTGTCGATCGGCGAGAAAGTCTACGCGTCGTCGACGATCCTCGCCGAGCTCGAGCAGTAAGGGGCGGGGCGCACGATGGCCGCATTCAAACCGCGTCGGCCGCGCAACGGCTCCAGCCAGACGCCACGCCCGTTCCGCCGCAACAAGGTGATGGCGCCCGATCAGGCGCCGCTCGAAAGCCGCCGCGCCGCGCGCCAGCGGTTCCTGAAGACGCGCGGCATCTATCTGCTGCCGAACGCATTCACGACCGCCGCGCTGTTCTGCGGCTTCTTCGCGGTCGTGCAGGCGATGAACGTGCGCTTCGAGATCGCCGCGATCGCGATTTTCGTCGCGATGGTGCTCGACGGAATGGACGGGCGCGTGGCGCGCATGACGCATACGCAGAGCGCGTTCGGCGAGCAGTTCGACAGCCTGTCGGACATGGTGTCGTTCGGCGTGGCGCCCGCGCTCGTGATGTACGAGTGGGTGCTGAAGGATCTCGGCCGCTGGGGTTGGCTCGCCGCGTTCGTCTATTGCTCGGGCGCCGCGCTGCGTCTCGCGCGCTTCAACACGAACATCGGCGTGGTCGACAAGCGCTTTTTCCAGGGGCTGCCGAGCCCGGCCGCGGCCGCGCTGATCGCGGGCTTCGTGTGGCTCGCGACCGACAACCGCGTGCCGATGAAGCTCGGCTGGCTGCCGTGGGTCGCCTTCGTGCTGACGATCTACGCGGGTGTGACGATGGTGTCGAACGCGCCGTTCTACAGCGGCAAGGCGCTCGACGTGCGGCACCGCGTGCCGTTCGCGGCCATCCTGCTCGTCGTCGTCGCGTTCGTGCTCGTGTCGTCCGATCCGCCGCTGATGCTGTTCTGCCTGTTCGTGCTGTACGGGCTGTCCGGCTACGTGTTCTGGGCCTACATGGCCGTGCGCGGGCGCGCGAATCCGGCGCGTTCGTCGCAGCGCGATCACTGACGCCGACGCTGCGCGTGCTGGAAGCGGCGGCCTCGGGGCCGCCGTTTTCATTTGGCCCTTTTTCGAGCCGGGCCGCGTCGATTCCCGGGTGCCGTCCGATTGCGCGGCCAACGGAATGTCGCTATAGTCTTCGGCATGACTGCATTTCCCCACCTCTCCCTCCTTCTAGCCGGTGCGCCGCTACGCGCGCTAGCTTTGGCGCGCCTGCCGCGCTGACCGTTCTCGCCCTCCGTCTCAAGCCTCGTCTGTTGTTGAACGTCGCCAGCGGTGGCGCGATCTCGTTACGTTTGACTTCCGTATAAAAGAGCCCTGGAGCCCCCCATGACAGACAAGCTGATCATTTTCGATACGACGTTGCGTGACGGCGAGCAATCGCCCGGCGCGTCGATGACGAAGGAAGAGAAAATCCGCATCGCGAAGCACCTCGAGCGGATGAAGGTCGACGTGATCGAGGCCGGCTTCGCGGCCAGCTCGAACGGCGATTTCGACGCGATCCACACGATCGCCGGTCTCGTGAAGGACAGCACGATCTGCTCGCTGGCGCGGGCCAACGACAAGGACATCCAGCGCGCGGCCGACGCACTGAAGCCGGCCAACAGCTTCCGGATCCACACGTTCATCGCGACGTCGCCGCTGCACATGGAAAAGAAGCTGCGGATGACGCCCGATCAGGTGTTCGAGCAGGCGCGCCTCGCGGTGCGTTTCGCGCGCAAGTTCACCGACAACGTCGAGTTCTCGCCGGAAGACGGCAGCCGTTCGGACATGGATTTCCTGTGCCGCGTGCTGGAAGCCGTGATCGCCGAAGGCGCGACGACGATCAACATCGCCGACACGGTCGGCTACGGCGTGCCGGAACTCTACGGCAACCTCGTGAAGACGCTGCGCGAGCGCATTCCGAACTCGGACAAGGCGATCTTCTCGGTGCACTGCCATAACGACCTCGGGATGGCGGTCGCGAACTCGCTCGCCGGCGTGAAGATCGGCGGCGCGCGTCAGGTCGAGTGCACGATCAACGGTCTCGGCGAGCGCGCGGGCAACACGTCGCTCGAGGAAATCGTGATGGCGGTGAAGACGCGCAAGGACTACTTCGGTCTCGACGTCGGCATCGACACGTCGCAGATCGTGCCGACGTCGAAGCTCGTGTCGCAGATCACCGGCTTCGTCGTGCAGCCGAACAAGGCGGTGGTCGGCGCGAATGCATTCGCGCATGCGTCGGGCATTCACCAGGACGGCGTGCTCAAGGCGCGCGACACCTACGAGATCATGCGCGCGGAAGACGTGGGCTGGACCGCGAACAAGATCGTGCTCGGCAAGCTGTCGGGCCGCAACGCGTTCAAGCAGCGCCTGCAGGAGCTCGGCGTATCGCTCGACAGCGAAGCCGAACTGAATGCCGCGTTCATGCGCTTCAAGGATCTGGCCGACCGCAAGGCGGAGATCTTCGACGAGGACATCATCGCGATCGTGTCCGAGGAATCGGCGCTCGCGCAGGAGCAGGAGCACTTCAAGTTCGTGTCGCTGTCGCAGCGTTCGGAAACGGGCGAGCAGCCGCAGGCGAAGGTCGTATTCGCGGTCGAAGGCAAGGAGGTGACTGGCGAGGCGCGCGGCAACGGTCCGGTCGATGCGACGTTCAATGCGATCGAGGGCGAAGTCGGTAGCGGGTCCGAGCTGCTGCTGTACTCGGTGAACGCGATCACGACCGGCACGCAGGCGCAGGGCGAAGTGACCGTCCGGTTGTCGAAGAGCGGGCGGATCGTCAACGGCGTCGGTACCGATCCGGATATCGTCGCCGCGTCCGCGAAGGCATACATTTCCGCACTGAATAAGCTGCATTCGAAGGACGACAAGGTCAACCCGCAGCGCTCGTAAGCGCCGCGCGCGACGCGACCCCGAAACGCCCCGTGCGGCCCTGCGCCGCCGGGGCGTTTTTTCATCGGCCGCTCATTCGGCGGCCGGCGCACGGAACAGCCAGCGGCGCGCAGCCGCGCGTGGCGCCGGATGGCGCCGGCGGAACTCGACCGCGATCCCGCGCCGCGGCGCATCGGCGACGAACGCATCGAGCAGTTCGAGCACGTCGTGATCGATGTAGTCGGCGCGCGTCGCGTCGATGATCACCGCCGCCCGGTCCGGAATGTGCCGCAGGTGGTGCTTGACCTGCACCTTGCCGAGAAACGACACGTCCTTGCGGAACGACAGCAGGAAGTGATCGTCGTGCTGCGCGAGCGTGACTGGGCTCTTCAGGTTGGCAACGGCGACCGCGAGCACGCTGCATGCGAGGCCCATTGCGATGCCGAACAGCAGGTCGACCGCGAGTACGCCCGCGATCGTCGCGGCGAACGGCACGAACGCGGCCGGGCCTTGCTTCATCACCGAGCGGAACAGCGCGGGTTTCGCCAGCTTCAGACCGGTATGGATCAGGATCGCGGCCAGGCTCGCGAGCGGGATCAGGTTGATCAGGCCGGTGAGCGCGAACACGCTCGCGAGCAGCAGGATCCCGTGCACGATCGCCGACATCCGGCTTTGCGCGCCGGCGTTGACGTTGGCCGAGCTGCGCACGATTACCGACGTGATCGGCAGGCCGCCGACGGCGCCCGCGACCAGATTGCCGACGCCCTGTGCCTTCAGCTCACGATCAGGTTGCGTCGGCCGGCGCTTCGGATCGATCTGTTCGACCGCTTCGAGGCACAGCAGCGTCTCGAGGCTCGCGACGACCGCCAGCGTGATCGCCACGCGCCATACGTCCGGATTGGCCAGTTGCGCGAAGTTCGGGCCGAGTTCCGCATGCTTGAGCGATGCCGCGAGGGCCGCGAACGAGTCGAACTCGGGCAACGTGACGCGATGCGCGGCGCCCGGTGCGGCCGCCGGTGCGAGCACGCCGAGCACGAGCGTCGCGCCGATGCCGAGCACGACGACCGCGAGCGGCGCGGGTACCGAGCGCACCCACGCGAAGCGCTTGAGTGCGGGCGTGTCCCACGCGATCAGCAGCGCGAGCGAGGCCAGCGCGATCGCGGTGGCGGCCCATGCGGCCGGTAGATCCGGCCACGCAGCAAACGATTGCGCGGCCGAGCCGCCGATGCCGAACGCGAACGGAATCTGCTTCACGATCAGCAGCAGGCCGATCGCGGCGAGCATGCCCTTGATGACGGGCGACGGCACATAGGCGGCGAAGCGGCCCGCGCGCAGCATGCCGAAGCCGAACTGCAGCACGCCGGACAGCAGCACCGCGAGCAGGAACGCGGAGAAGCTGCCGAGTTGCGCGATCCCTTCGACGACGATCACGACGAGGCCGGCGGCCGGCCCGCTGACGGACAGCGACGAGCCGCTCAGCAGCGCGACGACGATGCCGCCGACGATGCCCGACACGAGCCCGGCGAACGGCTCGACGCCGGAGGCGTTGGCGATACCGAGACAGAGCGGCAGCGCGACGAGGAAAACGACGATGCCGGCGACGATGTCGCGCGGCAGGGTGGACAGGCGCTCGTTCAGTTTCATGGTTGGGCGTGGTTTCGTTGGCATGGAGGGCGGGGCGCGGATCAGCCGAGCGCGGCGGCCGCGGCGGGCTCGGGCTCGGCAACGGCTGGCGACGCCGTGTAGCCGGAATCGAGCTCCTTCAGGCGCCCGTCGGCGAGCGAAAAGATCCAGCCGTGCACGAGCGGCGGCCGTTCGCGGCCGCGTACGATCGGCGACGCGCGCAGCAGCCGCACCTGTTCGAGCACGTTCAGCTCCGCGAGGCGGTCGGCGGCGGCCAGGTCGTCGAGCCCGTCGAGCGTGTCGCGATGACGCCGCGCAAGCGCGCAGAGCGGCGCGATGCGGCGCGCGACGTGCGGCAGGTCGGCGGGCGGCGGCAGCAGCGACGCGCGGACCCCGCCGCACCCGTAGTGACCGCACACGATCACGTGATCGACCTTCAGCACCCGCACCGCGTACTCGAGCACGCTGGCGGAATTGTCGTCGTCGGGGTGGAACAGGTTCGCGATGTTGCGATGGACGAACAGCTCGCCCGGTGCGCAGTGCGTGATGGTTTCGGCCGGCACGCGGCTGTCGGCGCAGCCGATCCACAGGACGCGCGGGTTCTGGCCGCGCGCGAGCGCGTCGAAGAAGCCGGGCGTGTGTTCGCGCGTCTCGCGGGCCCAGGCAATGTTGGCAACCAGCATGCTCTTGGGGCGATTCATGAGGACTCCTTTCCGATAAAGGCAAATAAATACCGAACGAAATGACGTAATGGCATTCTTTCTAAATTGAAAGGTTTGGTTTCGCTGATATTAGGGGTATGCCCTAGCAGTCCGGGTGGGTTGAAACAAATTGTTTCAAATTGATTGGGCGTAGTGCATTGCATGCACCAACGCGACGCATGAGATGCACTGCCCATGCCTGTTTGCGCGCCACGGCCCGCGTGACGGGGCGTTCAGCGGATTGCCATCGCAATGTCATTGATTCGGAAAAGTTTTCCGTCTTATTCGTTGAATCAAATAAGGCGACGGAAAAAATGAAATGGCCATTCAGCAATAATTCGTGAATGGCCATTGCGATAATTGCGCGTAAATGCGCAATCGGTCAGAACAGGTTGCGGCGATCGGGGTCGTGCAGCGGATCAGGCGTTTTCTGCGTGGTGCGCAGAATGCCCTGCGGGTCGAAATAGAAGCTGTACATCATGTACCAGACGTTGTCCTCCAGATACCGGTACGTCCAGACCTCGCGCTTCATCAACGGGAAGTAGGAGGTCTCGACCGGGCGTCCGAAATTGACGAGGACGTCGGTTTTCGTCCACTTGCCGATCTCCGCGCGATAGAACTCGCTCGGCTGCAGCACCTGGCGCACGTTGACGATCCGGTGGGCTGCATCGACGTCGGCCGCGACCGTGATCTCGCCCATCGGCTGGGTTGGCCACATCAGGCGCTTGCCGCCGCCGGGCAGGTCGTAGATCTCGCGCGGCGGCCCCATGCGCGCGACGATCGCCGATTCGTCCTGGCCGGCCTGGTATTGCTGCCACGGTTGCGCGCAACCGGCCAGCAGCGCGGCGGCGCAGGCGGCCAGCACCGGCAGGCGCGCGGGAATGCGAATGCGCATCGGATTCTCCAGAACACGGAAACAAGCCCCGTTTTATCACGGACGGCGCGTGATCGCGCATCGCGCGAAAAAAAGTCGGTGCGGATCGCGCACCGCCGCGCTTGCGGGCGGCGGGCGCGGGGGCCTATGATCCGCGCTTCTCGGGCAGATTGAAGGGCAGGTGGCCGATGCAGGGGTGGAAGCGATGCGCGCTCGCGTGGAGCGCGGGGTGGATGCTGGTGTCGTCCGCATTCGCCGGCGGCGAGCCGGTGCGGATCGCACTGATCGAAGGGATGTCGGGCCCGTTCGCGAACGCGGGCGCGGCGGTCGAGCGCAACCTGCGCTTCGGCGTCGAGCAGGTCAATGCGGCGGGCGGCGTGAAGCTGCGCGACGGCGCGCACCCGCTCGAGCTCGTGGTGCTCGACAGCAAGGGTAGCCCGGAGGAGGCGCTCGTGCAGTTGCGCGCGGCCGCCGACCGCCATATCGGCTTCGTCGCGCAGGGCAACAGCTCGGCCGTCGCGGCCGCCCTCGTCGCGGCGCTCGACAAGCTGAACGCGCGCGATCCGGACCGCCGGATGCTGTTCCTGAACTATTCGGCCGACGATCCGGCGCTGACCGGCGCGCGCTGCAGCTTCTGGCATTTCCGCTTCGACGCGCATGCCGGCATGCGGATGGCCGCGCTCGCGGACGTGATGGCGCGCGATCGCGCGCTGCGCAAGGTCTATCTGTTGAACCAGGACTACAGCTTCGGCCACGACGTCAGCGCCCTCGCGCGGCAGGCGCTGGCCGCACGGCGTCCGGACGTGACGATCGCCGGCGACGAATTTCACCCGATCGGCCGGATCAAGGATTTCTCGCCGTATATCGCAAAGATCCGCGCGAGCGGCGCGGACGCCGTCGTGACCGGCAACTGGGGCAACGACCTCACGTTGCTCGTGAAGGCGGCGCGCGAACAGGGGCTCGACGCGAAGTTCTACACGTTCTACGGCAACAGCCTCGGCGCGCCGGCGGCGCTGGGCGACGCGGGCGTAGGCCGTGTCGTGGCGGTCGCGGACTGGCACCCGAACGCGGGCGGCGCCAGATCCGACGCGTTCTACCGCGCGTTCCGGGCCCGTTTCCCGGTCGCGCAGGACGACTATCCGGTGCGGCGGATGAGCCAGATGATCGACATGCTGGCCGCCGCGATGACCCGCGCGGGGTCGGCCGACCCGGTCGCGGTCGCACGTGCGCTCGAGGGCCTGTCGTTCGACGACGGCTTCCACGCGTCGCGGATGCGCGCGCAGGATCACCAACTGATCCAACCCCTTTACGTGATGGAAATGGACAAGGCCGGTACGCCGGGCGTGCGCTTCGACAACGAAGGGTCGGGCTACGGCTTCCGGACGGTGCTCGCGGTGCCGGCGCCGCGGACGGAGATGCCGTCGACGTGCTCGATGACGCGCCCGTGACAGGAGGCGGTAAGAACGGCACCGAGTTGTGCTACAATGCGCGCCGGTTGTAAATCACGGCACGGCCATTCTTCCGTGTCCGCCTGTTCAGTTAGAAAGGAAATCACATGTCTGTTGCAGATATCAAGAAGTCGGAAGTCGTTGCTCAGTTCGCCCGCGGTACCAACGACACGGGGTCGCCCGAAGTCCAGGTCGCACTGCTGACCGCACGTATCGTCGAACTGACGGGTCACTTCAAGACCCACGCGAAGGATCACCACAGCCGCCGCGGCCTGCTGCGCATGGTGAGCCGCCGCCGCAAGCTGCTCGACTACCTCAAGGGCAAGGATGCCGACCGTTACCGCGCACTGATCGAGAAGCTGGGTCTGCGTAAGTAATCGAGGCGATTGCCGCCAGCAAGATGCCTGTGTCAGTCCGCTGATACAGGCATTTTGTTTTTGCGCGGTGCGTAGCGTCACACGCATCGCAGGCTGTCCGGCACGTTCGTGCGGGGCCGCCGCCACGACCGATACCGGGGCGGGATTTGTGTCATTCCAGCGCGTCGCTGCATGAGCGCCGCGCTGGAATGGCATAAAAAACACACCTTGCTCCGGGTGATTCGGTCGGGACGCCGCCGCGCGGGATCGCCGGCGCGGCGAACGAAATGCATGAATACAAAGGAGCAACCATGTCCATGTTCAACAAGGTCGTGAAGGAATTCCAATGGGGCCAGCACAAGGTGCGCCTCGAAACCGGTGAAGTCGCCCGCCAGGCGAGCGGTGCCGTGATCGTCGACGTCGAAGACACCGTCGTGCTGGCAACCGTCGTCGGCGCGAAGTCGGCGAAGCCGGGCCAGGATTTCTTCCCGTTGACCGTCGACTACCTCGAGAAGACCTACTCGGCCGGCAAGATCCCGGGCGGCTTCTTCCGCCGCGAAGGCCGTCCGTCGGAGCACGAGACGCTGACGTCGCGCCTGATCGATCGTCCGCTGCGCCCGCTGTTCCCGGAAGGCTTCTACAACGAAGTCCAGGTCGTGATCCACGTGCTGTCCGTGAACCCGGAAATCCCGGCGGACATCCCCGCGCTGATCGGCGCATCGGCTGCGCTCGCCGTGTCGGGCCTGCCGTTCAACGGCCCGGTCGGCGCCGCGCGCGTGGCGTACATCGACAACGCGTACGTGCTGAACCCGACGCGTGAGCAGCTCAAGGCATCGAGCCTCGACCTCGTCGTCGCGGGTACGGAGCGCGCCGTGCTGATGGTCGAGTCGGAAGCCGATCAACTGTCGGAAGACGTGATGCTGGGCGCCGTGGTGTTCGGCCACGAGCAGATGCAGGTCGCGATCGACGCGATCCACGATCTGGTCCGCGACGGCGGCAAGCCCGAGTGGGACTGGCAGCCGGCGCCGAAGAACGAGGCGCTGATCGCGCGCGTGACCGAGCTGGCGCAGAACGATCTGCTCGCCGCTTACCAGCTCCGCGACAAGCAGGCGCGTTCGGCGAAGCTGAAGGAAGTCTACGCGGCGACGTCGGCGAAGCTCGAGGAAGAGGCGCTGGCGGCCGGTACGGTCGCGGCCGACAAGGCCACGGTCGGCAACGTGCTGTTCGACATCGAAGCGAAGATCGTCCGCTCGCAGATCCTGAACGGCGAGCCGCGCATCGACGGCCGCGACACGCGCACCGTGCGCCCGATCGAGATCCGCACCGGCGTGCTGCCGCGTACCCACGGCTCGGCGCTGTTCACGCGCGGCGAGACGCAGGCGCTGGTCGTCGCGACGCTCGGCACCAAGGGTGACGAGCAGATCATCGACGCGCTCGAAGGCGAATACCGCGAGCGCTTCATGCTTCACTACAACATGCCCCCGTTCGCGACCGGCGAAACGGGCCGCGTCGGCTCGCCGAAGCGCCGCGAAATCGGCCACGGCCGCCTCGCGAAGCGCGCGCTGGTCAAGTGCCTGCCGAGCGCCGACGAATTCGGCTACTCGATCCGCGTCGTGTCGGAAATCACCGAGTCGAACGGTTCGTCGTCGATGGCGTCGGTGTGCGGCGGCTGCCTCGCGCTGATGGACGCCGGCGTGCCGATGAAGGCGCACGTCGCGGGGATCGCGATGGGCCTGATCCTCGAAGGCAACAAGTTCGCGGTGCTGACCGACATCCTCGGCGACGAAGATCACCTCGGCGACATGGACTTCAAGGTGGCCGGCACGGAGCAGGGCGTGACGGCGCTGCAGATGGACATCAAGATCCAGGGCATCACGAAGGAAATCATGCAGGTCGCGCTCGCGCAGGCGAAGGAAGGCCGCATGCACATCCTCGGCAAGATGACCTCGGCGGTGTCGGGTGCGAACACGCAACTGTCGGAATTCGCGCCGCGCATGATCACGATCAAGATCAACCCGGAAAAGATTCGCGACGTGATCGGCAAGGGCGGTTCGGTGATCCGCGCGCTGACGGAAGAAACGGGCACGACCATCGACATCTCGGACGACGGCGTCGTGACGATCGCGAGCACGAACAGCGACGGCATGGCCGAAGCGAAGAAGCGCATCGAGCAAATCACGGCTGAAATCGAAGTCGGTCAGGTGTACGAAGGCACGGTGCTCAAGCTGCTCGATTTCGGCGCGATCGTGAATCTGCTGCCGGGCAAGGACGGCCTGCTGCACATCTCGGAAATCGTCAACGAGCGCGTGAAGGACATCAACGACTACCTGAAGGAAGGTCAGCAGGTGAAGGTCAAGGTGATCCAGACGGACGAGAAGGGTCGCGTGCGTCTGTCGGCCAAGGCGCTGCTGAATGAAGCAGCGGCGGCAGCGCAGTCGGATACGCCGCCGCAGCAGTAAGCGGACAGGCGGATCAACGGCCGGCAGTGCGAAAGCGTGCCGGCCGTTTTTTCTGTAGCATCGTTGTGCGGCGCAGCAGCGCCGGCCAGGCGCCCGCGCCGTGCGCGCGGGCGTGCCATCCGATTCCGATCCTGGAGCGACTCTCACCATGAAAGCCATCGAAATCACCGAATTCGGCGCCCCCGACGTGCTGAAGCTCGCGGAGCGTCCGCGGCCCGAACCGAAGCGCGGCGAGGTGTTGATCAAGGTGGCGGCTTCCGGCGTGAACCGGCCCGACGTGTTCCAGCGCAAGGGCGCCTATGCGCCGCCGCCGGGTGCGTCGGATCTGCCGGGCCTCGAGGTCGCGGGCGAGATCGTCGGCGGCGATTTGTCCGATGCGGCGCTGAATCCGTTCGGCCTGAAGCTCGGCGATCGCGTGTGCGCGCTGCTCGCGGGCGGCGGCTATGCCGAGTACGCGGTCGCGCCGCTGCCGCAGTGCCTGCCGGTGCCCGACGGCCTCACCGACATCGAGGCCGCATCGTTGCCCGAAACGTTCTTCACCGTATGGAGCAACGTGTTCGACCGTGCGCAGCTCGGCGCGGGCGAGGGCGGCGAACAGGAGACGCTGCTCGTGCAGGGCGGTTCGAGCGGCATTGGCGTCACGGCGATCCAGATCGCGCATGCGCTCGGCTTTCGCGTGTTCGCGACGGCAGGCACCGCCGACAAGTGCCGTGCGTGCGAGGCGCTCGGCGCCGAGCGCGCGATCGACTACAAGACGGAAGACTTCGTCGAAGTCGTGAAGTCGCTGACGCACGATCGCGGCGTCGACGTGATCCTCGACATGGTGGCGGGCTCGTACGTGCCGCGCGAGCTGTCCGCGCTCGCGGACGGCGGCCGTCTCGTGCTGATCGCGCTGCTCGGCGGCGCGAAGGCCGAGGTCAACCTGAACGAGATCCTGCGGCGCCGGCTGACGGTGACGGGCTCGACGTTGCGCCCGCGCCCGGTCGAGTTCAAGGCGCGCATCGCAGCGCAGCTGAAGGCGCGCGTGTGGCCGCTGCTGGCCGACGGCCGCATCAAGCCCGTGATCTATCGTGTGCTGCCGGCCGGCGAGGCCGCGCAGGCGCATGCGCTGATGGAGAGCGGCGAGCACATCGGCAAGATCGTGCTTGATTGGGGTGCGAACGCATGACGGCCCGCGCGGCGGGCTTGACATTCGCGGTTTGACCGGTTCAAGCCGCGCGCAGTAAAATCGCGGGTTTGCTTCGCCAGATCCAACCTGACGGCCGGGTTCCGGCACGTTAATGACAAGATAGTGACGAGACAGACACGATGTCGAAACAACGAACAAAGCGAGTGATCGGCAACTGGAAGATGCACGGCCGGCTGGCCGGCAACCAGGCGCTGCTGAACGAAGTGGTGCAGGGTGCGGGCGCGGTGGCGGCTGAAACGTCGATCGGCGTGTGCGTGCCGTTCCCGTATCTCGCGCAGGTTCAGGCGCAGCTCGGCGGCGGCCGTGTCGCGTTCGGTGCACAGGACGTGTCCGCGCACGAGCAAGGCGCGTTCACCGGCGAGGTCGCGGCTGCGATGGTGGCGGAGTTCGGCGCGCAATATGCGATCGTCGGTCATTCGGAGCGCCGCGCGTATCACGGCGAGCGCAACGAGACGGTCGCTGCGAAGGCGCAGCGCGCGCTGGCAGCGGGCCTCACGCCCGTCGTGTGCGTTGGCGAAACGCTCGACGAGCGCGAAGCGGGCACGACCGAGCAGGTGGTCGGCGCGCAGCTCGACGCCGTGCTCGCGGTGCTGAGCACCGACGAAGCGGCGCGCATCGTCGTTGCCTACGAACCGGTCTGGGCGATCGGCACGGGCAAGAGCGCGAGCTCGGCGCAGGCGCAGGACGTGCACGCGTTCCTGCGTACGCGTCTCGCGGCAAAGGGTGCGGCGGACGTGTCCGTGCTGTACGGCGGCAGCGTGAAGCCGGACAACGCGGAAGAGCTGTTCGCGCAACCGGACATCGACGGCGGCCTGATCGGCGGCGCGTCGCTGAAGGCGGAAGATTTTCTGGCGATCTGCCGGGCCGCGCGTTGAGCGGTCCGCGATCGAATTGAACCATGACGGCGGCCGGTCGGTCCGGTCGCCCGATCCAATCGGGTGGATGTGATGCTGTTATTCAAGACGCTGATTATTGTGGTGCAGGTGCTGTCTGCACTCGGTGTGATTGGGCTCGTGCTGCTGCAGCACGGCAAGGGCGCCGACATGGGCGCCGCGTTCGGCAGCGGCGCGTCGGGCAGCCTGTTCGGTGCGACGGGCTCGGCGAACTTCCTGTCGCGCACGACGGGCATTCTCGCGGCGATTTTCTTCGTCGCGACGCTCGCGCTGACGTACCTCGGTTCGTACAAGTCGACGCCGTCGGCGGGCGTGCTCGGCGCGGCGGTGACCGCGCCGGCATCGGCTCCCGCGGCATCGGCGCCGGCCGTCGCGGCGTCTGCCGCCGCCGGTTCGGCCGCAAGCGCGCCGGGCCAGGACGTCCCGAAATAAAAAGTTAATTTTTTGCGGTTGTGCGTTGAACAAATCCTGAACTCGGGTTAGAATTTAATTCTTGAAGCGATTCGCGGGAACAAGCAGCACAACCCGAGTTGCATGCAGTGCCGACGTGGTGAAATTGGTAGACACGCTATCTTGAGGGGGTAGTGGCGAAAGCTGTGCGAGTTCGAGTCTCGCCGTCGGCACCAAAGTTACTCAATGCCAGCCGCTTCTAGTGGCTGGCATTTTTCATTTGTGGGGTGTGCTTGCGGTTGTCTTGCGATCGCCTGCACTCCGAAATGATTCCTTCCGCCGGAAGTGGTATTCTCCGGACGCTCAGAACCAACCGATAGAGGATTGCCTTGAACCTCGCAGCCTATTACCCCGTCTTGTTGTTCCTCCTCGTGGGCACTGGTTTAGGTATAGCGCTGGTCAGCATCGGCAAGCTCCTTGGTCCCAACAAGCCGGACGTCGAGAAGAACGCACCGTACGAGTGCGGCTTCGAAGCCTTTGAAGACGCCCGGATGAAATTCGACGTACGGTATTACCTCGTCGCCATCCTGTTCATCATCTTCGATCTCGAAACCGCATTCCTGTTTCCGTGGGGCGTCGCGCTCCGGGACATCGGCTGGCCGGGTTTCATCGCAATGATGATTTTTCTGCTCGAATTCCTGCTGGGCTTTGCCTATATCTGGAAGAAAGGCGGCCTCGACTGGGAGTGATGGGTTAATCGCCGGTTTGCATGGGCGGCCACGCTCGGTCGCTCGTCTGGAGTGGAAAGCAAATGAGTATCGAAGGGGTCTTGAAGGAAGGGTTTGTCACCACGACGGCTGACAAGCTGATCAACTGGACGCGTACCGGCTCGCTGTGGCCGATGACGTTCGGGCTCGCGTGTTGCGCCGTCGAGATGATGCATGCGGGCGCGGCCCGTTACGATCTGGACCGGTTCGGCGTCGTGTTCCGTCCGAGTCCGCGTCAGTCGGACGTGATGATCGTCGCCGGCACGCTGTGCAACAAGATGGCGCCCGCGCTGCGCCGCGTGTACGACCAGATGGCCGAGCCGCGCTGGGTGATCTCGATGGGGTCGTGTGCGAACGGCGGTGGTTACTACCACTACTCGTACTCGGTGGTCCGCGGCTGCGACCGGATCGTGCCGGTCGACGTCTACGTGCCGGGCTGTCCGCCCACGGCCGAGGCGCTGGTCTACGGCGTGATCCAGCTTCAGGCGAAGATCCGCCGCACCAATACCATCGCCCGTCAATAAAGCCCCGAGCGTCCCCTCAATATGGCAAGCAAAATCGAGACCCTCAAGGCCAACCTCGAAGCCGCGCTCGGCGCGCGCGTGGTGAGCCTCACCGAAGCGATCGGTGAACTGACGCTCGTCGTGAAGGCGAGCGATTACCTCGAAGTCGCAAAGACGCTGCGCGACGATCCGAAGCTCCGTTTCGAGCAACTGATCGACCTCTGCGGTGTCGACTACCAGACCTTCGGCGACGGCGCCTACGACGGCCCGCGCTTCGCGGCCGTGTCGCACCTGCTGTCGGTCACGAACAACTGGCGCCTGCGCCTGCGCGTATTCGCGCCGGACGACGATCTGCCGATCGTGGCGTCGCTGGTCGACATCTGGACCTCGGCGAACTGGTACGAGCGAGAAGCGTTCGACCTGTATGGCATCGTGTTCGAAGGTCACCCCGACCTGCGCCGCATCCTCACCGACTACGGCTTCATCGGTCACCCGTTCCGCAAGGACTTCCCGGTGTCGGGCTACGTCGAAATGCGTTACGACCCGGAAGAGAAGCGGGTCGTGTACCAGCCGGTGACGATCGAGCCGCGCGAAATCACGCCGCGCGTGATCCGCGAGGATCGCTATGGCGGTCTGAAACATTAAGGGGGCGTCATGGCAGAAATCAAGAACTACACGCTCAACTTCGGCCCGCAGCACCCGGCAGCGCACGGCGTGCTGCGCCTCGTGCTCGAGCTCGACGGCGAAGTCATCCAGCGTGCCGATCCGCACATCGGCCTGCTGCACCGCGCGACGGAAAAGCTCGCGGAATCCAAGACCTTCATCCAGTCCGTGCCATACATGGACCGTCTCGACTATGTGTCGATGATGGTCAACGAGCATGGTTACGTGCTCGCGATCGAAAAGCTGCTCGGCATCGACGTGCCGGAGCGCGCGCAGTACATCCGCGTGCTGTTCGACGAAATCACGCGCGTGCTGAACCACCTGATGTGGATCGGCGCGCACGCGCTCGACGTCGGCGCGATGGCCGTGTTCCTGTACGCGTTCCGCGAACGCGAGGACCTGATGGACGTGTACGAAGCGGTGTCCGGCGCCCGGATGCACGCGGCCTACTACCGTCCGGGCGGCGTCTATCGCGATCTGCCTGACGCAATGCCGCAATACAAGGCGTCGAAGATTCGCAACGAGAAGGCGCTCGCGAAGATGAACGAAGCGCGCAGCGGCTCGGTGCTCGACTTCATCGACGATTTCTTCACGCGCTTCCCGAAGTGCGTCGACGAATACGAAACGCTGCTGACCGACAACCGGATCTGGAAACAGCGTCTGGTCGGGATCGGCGTGGTCAGCCCCGAACGTGCGCTGCAGATGGGCCTGACGGGCCCGATGCTGCGCGGCTCGGGCATCGCGTGGGACCTGCGCAAGAAGCAGCCCTACGAAGTGTACGATCGGATGGATTTCGACGTGCCGGTCGGCGTGAACGGCGATTGCTACGACCGCTATCTGGTGCGCGTCGAAGAAATGCGCCAGTCGGTCCGCATCGCGAAACAGTGTATTGATTGGCTCCGCAAGAATCCGGGCCCGGTGATGACGGACAATCACAAGGTTGCCCCGCCGTCGCGCGTCGGCATGAAGACCAACATGGAAGACTTGATTCACCACTTCAAGCTCTTCACCGAAGGTTTCCATGTGCCGGAAGGTGAAGCGTACGCGGCGGTCGAGCATCCGAAGGGCGAGTTCGGCATCTACCTCGTGTCCGACGGCGCCAACAAGCCGTATCGCCTCAAGATTCGCGCGCCGGGTTTCGCGCACCTGGCGTCGCTAGACGAAATGGCGCGCGGTCACATGATCGCCGACGCCGTCACGATCATCGGTACGCAGGACATCGTGTTCGGCGAAATCGATCGCTAATGGTTGCGCCGCCCGCAAGCGCGGGCGGCGAGCAGTCAGTCGCACGCGAAGTCACATGCGGTACGCGCCGAACCGGCGCGGCTTCGCAAGCTGTCAACAGAGTGAGCGCCAGGTCTGCCGTCCATGCACCCCAATGTGCGGCAGGTTGTTCGTTCGGTAGGAATTGAAAGAGTCGTGTCTGAAAATGATCTCAGCTGAAGGCCTGAAGGAAATCGATCGCGCGTTGACGAAGTATCCCGCCGATCAGAAACAGTCCGCCGTGATGTCGGCGTTGGCCGTTGCTCAGGAAGAGCATGGCTGGCTGTCGCCCGAACTGATGCAGTTCGTCGCGGACTATCTCGGCATGCCGGCCGTCGCCGTGCAGGAAGTCGCGACGTTCTACACGATGTACGAGCTCAAGCCGGTCGGCAAGCACAAGATCACGCTCTGCACGAACCTGCCGTGCCAGCTCGGCCCGCACGGCGGCGCGGAAGCGACTGCCGACTACCTGAAACAGAAGCTGGGCATCGACTTCGGCGAGACCACGCCCGACGGCAAGTTCACGCTGAAGGAAGGCGAATGCATGGGCTCGTGCGGCGATGCGCCGGTGCTGCTGGTGAACAATCACAGAATGTGCAGCTTCATGAGCCGCGAGAAGATCGACCAGCTGCTTGAGGAGCTCTCGAAATGACGTCCCTCCACGACCGTCACATCAAACCGCTGATCCTCGCTGGTCTGAACGGCGAGAACTGGCATCTCGAAGATTACGTTGCGCGCGGCGGCTACAAGCAGCTGCGCCGCATTCTCGAAGAAAAGATCCCGCCGGAGCAGGTGATCGCCGACGTGAAGGCGTCGGGCCTGCGCGGCCGCGGCGGTGCGGGCTTCCCGACCGGCCTGAAGTGGAGCTTCATGCCGCGCCAGTTCCCGGGGCAGAAGTACCTCGTCTGCAACTCGGACGAAGGCGAGCCGGGCACGTTCAAGGATCGCGACATCCTGCGCTGGAACCCGCACGCGCTGATCGAAGGCATGGCCATCGGCGCGTACGCGATGGGCATCACCGTCGGCTACAACTATATCCACGGCGAAATCTTCGAAGTGTATCGACGCTTCGAAGCCGCGCTCGACGAAGCGCGCGCGGCCGGGTTCCTCGGCGACAACATCATGGGCTCGGAATTCTCGTTCCAGCTGCACGCGCACCACGGTTACGGCGCGTACATCTGCGGCGAGGAAACGGCGCTGCTCGAGTCGCTCGAAGGCAAGAAGGGTCAGCCGCGCTTCAAGCCGCCGTTCCCGGCGAGCTTCGGCGTGTACGGCAAGCCCACCACGATCAACAACACCGAGACGTTCGCGGCGGTCCCGTTCCTGCTGTCCATCGGGCCGCAGAATTACCTCGAGATCGGCAAGCCGAACAACGGCGGCACGAAGATTTTCTCGGTGTCGGGCGACGTCGAACGTCCGGGCAACTACGAAGTGCCGCTCGGCACGCCGTTCGCGACGCTGATGGAGCTCGCCGGCGGGATGCGCGGCGGCAAGAAGATCAAGGCCGTGATTCCGGGCGGGTCGTCGGCGCCGGTGATCCCGGGCGACATCATGATGCAGACGGATCTCGACTACGATTCGATCGCGAAGGCGGGCTCGATGCTCGGGTCCGGCGCGGTGATCGTGATGGACGAGACGCGCTGCATGGTGCGCTCGCTGCTGCGCCTGTCGTACTTCTACTACGAGGAATCGTGCGGCCAGTGCACGCCGTGCCGTGAAGGCACCGGCTGGCTGTATCGCGTCGTGAACCGTATCGAGCACGGCGAAGGCCGCCAGGAAGATCTGGACCTGCTGAATTCGGTGGCCGAGAACATCATGGGCCGCACGATCTGTGCGCTCGGCGATGCGGCGGCGATGCCGGTACGCGGGATGCTCAAGCACTACTGGGACGAATTCGCGTACCACGTCGAGCACAAGCACTGCATGGTCGGCGGCCACGCGCACGCGGCGGCAGCCTGAAGCGCACCGGTTGCGGAATTTGAGCGCACGGTCGGGCGAAGGCGCGAACGGGCGGAAATAGGTTAAGGACCATTCACCATCATGGTTGAACTTGAAATAGACGGCAAGAAGGTCGAGGTGCCCGAAGGCAGCATGGTGATCCAGGCTGCGCACAAGGCGGATACGTACATTCCTCACTTCTGCTATCACAAGAAACTGTCGGTCGCGGCCAACTGCCGGATGTGTCTCGTCGAAGTCGAGAAGATGCCGAAGGCCGTGCCTGCCTGCGCGACCCCCGTGTCGGCCGGCATGATCGTCCGCACGCAGTCCGACAAGGCTGTGAAGGCGCAGCAGTCGGTGATGGAATTCCTCCTCATCAATCACCCGCTCGATTGCCCGATCTGCGATCAGGGCGGCGAATGTCAGCTGCAGGATCTGGCGGTCGGCTACGGCAAGTCGTCGTCGCGCTACTCGGAAGAAAAGCGCGTGGTGTTCCACAAGAATGTGGGCCCGCTGATCTCGATGGAAGAAATGTCGCGCTGCATCCACTGCACGCGCTGCGTCCGCTTCGGCCAGGAAATCGCCGGCGTGATGGAGTTCGGCATGCTGGGCCGCGGCGAGCATTCGGAAATCACGACGTTCGTCGGCAAGACGGTCGACTCCGAAATGTCGGGCAACATGATCGATCTGTGCCCGGTCGGCGCGCTGACCAGCAAGCCGTTCCGCTACAGCGCCCGTACGTGGGAACTGTCGCGCCGCAAGTCGGTGAGCCCGCACGATTCCGTCGGCGCGAACCTCGTCGTGCAGGTGAAGAACAACCGCGTGATGCGCGTGCTGCCGTTCGAGAACGAAGCCATCAACGAATGCTGGATCTCGGACAAGGACCGCTTCTCGTATGAAGGCCTCAACAGCGAAGAGCGTCTGACGAAGCCGATGCTGAAGCAGGGCGGCCAGTGGATCGAAACCGACTGGCAGACCGCGCTCGAATACGTCGCGAAGGGCCTGAAGGGCATCGCCGCGGATCACGGCGCGAACGCGCTGGCGATGCTCGCGAGCGCGCACAGCACCGCGGAAGAGCTGTTCCTCGTGAAGCAGCTCGCCACCGAACTGAAGACGCCGAACGTCGACTTCCGTCTGCGTCAGCAGGATTTTTCGGCGCCGGTCCAGGGCGCACCGTGGCTCGGCATGCCGATCGCCGATCTGTCGAACGTGGACGCCGCGTTCGTCGTCGGTTCGTTCCTGCGCCGCGACCACCCGCTGTTCGCATCGCGCCTGCGTCAGGCCGCGAAGAACGGCGCGAAGCTGCACTTCCTGCACGCGACCGGTGACGATTCGCTGATCCCGACCGCGCAGCGCATCGTCGCCGCGCCGTCCGCCTGGCTCGACGAGCTGGCCGGCATCGCCGCGGCCGTCGCGCAACTGCGCGGCGTCGCGCTGCCCGACGCGCTCGCAGGCGTTACCGCATCGCCGGCCGCGCAAGCTGTCGCGCAGTCGCTCGCGAACGGCGAGCGCCGCGCGGTGCTGCTCGGCAACGTCGCGGTCCGTCATCCGCAATTCGCGCAGCTGCACGCCGTCGCGCAGTGGATCGCCGACAACACCGGCGCCACGTTCGGCTTCCTGACGGAAGCGGCGAACACGGTCGGCGCGCACGTCGTCGGCGCACTGCCGGGCGAAGGCGGCCTGAACGCACGCGAAGCGTTCGCGCAGCCGCGCAAGGGCTACGTGCTGCTGAACGTCGAGCCGGAATTCGACACCGCTGATCCGGCACAGGCGCTGGCCGCGCTGAACCAGGCGGAGATGGTCGTCGTGATGTCGCCGTTCAAGCACGGCCTCGACTACGCCGACGTGCTGCTGCCGATCGCGCCGTTCACTGAAACGGCCGGTACGTTCGTCAACGCCGAAGGCACCGTGCAGGGTTTCAACGGCGTCGTGCGCCCGCTCGGCGACACGCGTCCGGGCTGGAAGGTGCTGCGCGTGCTCGGCAGCCTGCTCGGCCTGCCGAACTTCGAATACGAGACCGCGGAAGAAGTGCGTGTCGCCGCGCTCGGCGACGCCGGCGTCGCGGGTCGCCTGTCGAACCGGACGTCGGTCGCGCCGGCTCGCGCCGCGGCGAATGCCGCGAACGGCGGTTTCGAGCGCCTGGCCGACGTGCCGATCTATCACGCCGACGCGCTCGTGCGCCGCGCAGGTGCGTTGCACCTGACGGCCGCCGCGAAGGCGGCGAATGCCGCAGCCCTGCCGGCCGCGCTGTTCGACAAGCTGGGCTTGAAGGAAGGCGACGCCGTGCGCGTGCGCCAGGGCGAGCGTGCGGTGCAGTTGCCGGCCGTGCGCGACGCGAATCTTGCGGAGACGGTCGTTCGCGTGTCGGCGGCGACGCCTGCCGGCGCAGCGCTCGGCAGCCTGTCCGGTGAACTGGTGGTGGAGAAGGCGTAAATGAGCTTGTTCGATACGATCAACGCGGGCGGGGCCGAGCTTCTCGGCTTCGCGTGGCCGACGGTGTGGGCAGTCGTGCGCATCCTCGTCGTCTCCGTCGTCATCCTGCTGTGCGTCGCGTACCTGATTCTGTGGGAGCGCAAGCTGATCGGCTGGATGCACGTGCGTCTCGGCCCGAACCGCGTCGGCCCCGGCGGCCTGCTGCAGCCGATCGCCGACGTGCTGAAGCTGCTGCTGAAGGAAGTCATTCAGCCGAGCGCCGCCAGCCGCTGGCTGTACCTGATCGCGCCGGTGATGACCGTCGTGCCGGCCTTCGCCGTGTGGGCCGTGATTCCGTTCCAGGCCGAAGCCGTGCTCGCGAACGTGAACGCGGGCCTGCTGTACGCGATGGCGATCTCGTCGATCGGCGTGTACGCGGTGATTCTCGCCGGCTGGGCGTCGAACTCGAAGTACGCGTTCCTCGGCGCGATGCGCGCCGCGGCACAGATGGTGTCGTACGAAATCTCGATGGGCTTCGCGCTGGTGCTCGTGCTGATGACCGCCGGCAGCCTGAACCTGTCGGAAATCGTCGGTTCGCAACAGCACGGCTTCTTCGCCGGCCACGGCGTGAACTTCCTGTCGTGGAACTGGCTACCGCTCTTGCCGGCGTTCGTCGTCTACTTCATCTCGGGCATCGCCGAAACGAACCGTCACCCGTTCGACGTGGTGGAAGGGGAGTCGGAGATCGTCGCGGGTCACATGATCGATTACTCGGGCATGGCGTTCGCGCTGTTCTTCCTCGCCGAGTACATCAACATGATCGTGATCTCGGCGCTGGCGGCGACGCTGTTCCTCGGCGGCTGGGACGCACCGTTCGAATTCCTGTCGTTCATTCCGGGCATCTTCTGGCTGGTGCTGAAGGTCTTCGCGCTGCTGTCGGTGTTCATCTGGGTGCGCGCGACGTTCCCGCGCTTCCGTTACGACCAGATCATGCGTCTGGGCTGGAAGGTGTTCCTGCCCGTCACGGTGGTCTGGGTGGTCGTGGTCGGCTTCTGGATGATGTCGCCGCTGAACATCTGGGTGAAGTAAAGATCGGACGAAATCATGACGGCTATCCAACACTTCTTTAAGACTTTCTTCCTGACCGAGCTGCTGAAGGGGCTCGCGCTGACCGGTCGTTACACGTTCAAGCGCAAGTTCACCGTGCAGTTCCCGGAAGAGAAGACCCCGATTTCGCCGCGTTTTCGCGGGCTGCATGCACTGCGCCGCTACGAGAACGGCGAAGAGCGCTGCATCGCGTGCAAGCTGTGCGAGGCCGTGTGCCCCGCGCTCGCGATCACGATCGAGTCTGAAACGCGCGCGGACAACACGCGCCGCACGACGCGCTACGACATCGACCTGACGAAGTGCATCTTCTGCGGTTTCTGCGAAGAGAGCTGCCCGGTCGATTCGATCGTCGAGACGCAGATTCTCGAGTACCACGGCGAAAAGCGCGGCGACCTGTATTTCACGAAGGAAATGCTGCTCGCGGTGGGCGATCGCTACGAGAAGGACATCGCCGCGGCGAAGGCTGCCGACGCGCCGTATCGTTGATTGTGTTTGCAGTGCCGGCCCGGCATCGACGGGCCGAGCCGCCGCGACGGGTGCGGGCGTCCCGCAAGCCGCGCCTGACTATGGCCTAACGATGAACCGGTAATCATGGAATTCACGACCGTACTGTTCTACATCTTCGCGCTGCTCCTGGTGGTATCAGGGCTGAAGGTGATCACTTCGCGCAACCCGGTGGCGTCTGCGCTTTTCCTTGTGCTGGCGTTCTTCAACGCCGCCGCGATCTGGATGCTGCTGGAGGCGGAATTCCTCGCGATCCTGCTGGTTCTCGTCTACGTGGGCGCGGTGATGGTGCTGTTCCTGTTCGTCGTGATGATGCTGGACATCAACATCGACTACCTGCGCCGCGACTTCAAGCGCTTCGTGCCGATGGCAACCGTGGTCGGCGCGATCATCGTGATCGAAACCGCGCTGATCCTGTGGCGCGGTTACGGCGACACGCACACCGTGCATGCGATGGCGACGGGCGAGATGGCCAACTGGTCGAATACGCGCCTGATCGGCAAGGTGATCTACACCGACTACATCTTCGCGTTCGAAATCGCCGGCCTCGTGCTGCTGGTCGCGATCATCGCCGCGATCGGGCTGACCGAGCGCAAGGGCAAGGACAGCAAGCGCCAGCGCGTGTCGGATCAGGTCAAGGTGCGCCGCAACGACCGCGTGCGTCTCGTGAAGATGGAAGCGGACAAGCCGCAGCCGGAAACGGCGCAAAGCGAAGCCGGTTCGGGCACCAACGGCTAAGCGGAGGAAAAGAAAACCATGCTGACCCTTGCTCACTACCTCGTGCTCGGCGCGATCCTGTTCGCGATCGCGATCGTCGGGATCTTCCTGAACCGCCGCAACGTCATCATCATCCTGATGTCGATCGAACTGATGCTGCTGGCGGTGAACACCAACTTCGTCGCGTTCTCGCATTACCTCGGCGACGTGCACGGCCAGATCTTCGTGTTCTTCGTGCTGACCGTCGCCGCAGCGGAAGCCGCGATCGGTCTCGCGATTCTGGTGACCCTGTTCCGTAAGCTCGACACGATCAATGTCGAGGATCTCGATCAGCTCAAAGGTTAATTTCAGGCAACGCTGTTATGTCAACGACACTCAATGAAAACCTGCTGCTGGCGATTCCGCTCGCTCCGCTGGCCGGCTCGCTGATTGCGGGGCTGTTCGGGAACGCAGTCGGGCGCAAGGGCGCACACCGGATCACGATCCTCGGCGTATTGATCGCGTTCCTCCTGTCGGCGAAAGTCTTCTTCGACGTGATGGGCGGCGCAAGCTTCAACGCGACCGTCTACGAATGGATGAACGTCGGCTCGCTGAAGCTCGAAGTCGGCTTCCTCGTCGATTCGCTGACCGCGATGATGATGGTCGTCGTGACCTTCGTCTCGCTGATGGTGCACGTGTACACGATCGGCTACATGGCGGAAGAAGACGGCTACCAGCGCTTCTTCTCGTACATCTCGCTGTTCACGTTCTCGATGCTGATGCTCGTGATGAGCAACAACTTCCTGCAGCTGTTCTTCGGCTGGGAAGCGGTGGGTCTGGTGTCGTACCTGCTGATCGGCTTCTACTTCACGCGTGAGAGCGCGATCTACGCGAACATGAAGGCGTTCCTCGTGAACCGCGTGGGCGACTTCGGCTTCCTGCTCGGCATCGGCCTGCTGCTCGCGTTCGCCGGCTCGATGAACTACGGCGAAGTGTTCGCGAAGCGCGCGGAGCTCGCGAGCCTGCACTTCCCGGGCACCGACTGGGGCCTGCTGACCGTTGCCTGTATCTGCCTGTTCATCGGCGCGATGGGCAAGTCGGCGCAATTCCCGCTGCACGTGTGGCTGCCGGACTCGATGGAAGGCCCGACCCCGATCTCGGCGCTGATTCACGCGGCGACGATGGTGACGGCCGGCATCTTCATGGTGTCGCGTATGTCGCCGCTGTTCGAACTGTCGGATACCGCGCTGTCGTTCATCACGGTGATCGGCGCGATCACGGCGCTCTTCATGGGCTTCCTCGGCATCGTCCAGAACGACATCAAGCGCGTGGTCGCGTACTCGACGCTGTCGCAGCTCGGCTACATGACCGTCGCGCTCGGCGTGTCCGCTTACCCCGTCGCCGTGTTCCACCTGATGACGCACGCGTTCTTCAAGGCGCTGCTGTTCCTCGGCGCCGGCTCGGTCATCATGGGCATGCACCACGACCAGGACATGCGCAACATGGGCGGCCTGCGCAAGTACATGCCGATCACGTGGATCACGTCGCTCGTCGGTTCGCTCGCGCTGATCGGTACGCCGTTCTTCTCGGGCTTCTACTCGAAGGACTCGATCATCGACGCGGTGAAGCTGTCGCACCTGCCGGGTTCGGGCTTCGCGTACTTCGCGGTCGTCGCGAGCGTGTTCGTCACGGCGCTGTACTCGTTCCGCATGTACTTCCTGGTGTTCCACGGCGAAGAGCGCTTCCGCAATCCGAAGCATCCGGAATCGCCGATGGGCATGGCGGCCGCACACGGCCACGACGATCACGGCCATGGCCACGGCCATGACGACCACGCGCACGAGCCGCACGAGACCCCGTGGGTCGTGTGGGTGCCGCTGGTCCTGCTGGCGATCCCGTCGGTGATCATCGGCGCGATCGCGATCAGCCCGATGCTGTTCGGCGACTTCTTCCAGCACGGCGTCGCATTCGACAAGGTGATCTTCATCGGCGAAAACCATCCGGCGCTGGCCGAGATGGCCGAAGAGTTCCACGGCTGGGTCGGCATGGGCCTGCACTCGGTGTCGGGCCTGCCGGTGTGGCTGGCGCTCGCCGGTGTCGTCGTCGCGTGGTTCCTGTATCTGAAGCGTCCGGAGCTGCCGGCGTCGATCCGCCGCGCGTTCGGCCCGATCTACACGCTGCTGGACAACAAGTACTACATGGACAAGATCAACGAAGTGGTGTTCGCCCGCGGTTCGGTGGCGATCGGCCGCGGCCTGTGGAAGGAGGGCGACGTCGTGGTGATCGACGGCCTCGTCAACGGCAGCGCCCGGTTCATCGGCTGGTTCGCCGGCGTGATCCGCTTCCTCCAATCCGGTTACATCTATCACTACGCGTTCGCCATGATCATCGGCATGCTGGGGCTCCTGACCCTGTTTGTAACGCTCGGCGGCAAATAAGGCGGGGGACAACACTAATGCACGCTTTTCCGATTCTCAGTACCGCGATCTGGCTGCCGATCGTCTTCGGCCTCCTCGTGCTTGCGGTCGGTAACGACAAAAATCCGGGGACGGCCCGCTGGGTCGCGCTGATCGGTGCGCTGCTCGGCCTCGCGGTCACGATCCCGCTGATCACCGGCTTCGACTCGAGCACGGCTGCGCTGCAGTTCGTCGAGAAGTCGACCTGGATCGAACGCTTCGATATCGCGTATCACCTCGGCGTCGACGGCATCTCGATGTGGTTCGTCGTGCTGACCGCGCTGATCACGGTGATCGTCGTGATCGCCGCATGGGAAGTGATCACCGAGAACGTCGCGCAGTACCTCGCGGCGTTCCTGATCCTGTCCGGGATCATGATCGGCGTGTTCTCGGCGGCCGACGGCCTGCTGTTCTACGTGTTCTTCGAGGCGACCCTGATCCCGATGTACATCATCATCGGCGTGTGGGGCGGCCCGAACCGCGTGTATGCGGCGTTCAAGTTCTTCCTGTACACGCTGGCCGGTTCGCTGCTGATGCTGGTCGCGCTGATCTACCTGTACACGGAAACGCACTCGTTCGACCTCGCGACGTGGCAGAACGCGAAGATCGCGATGACGCCGCAGATCCTGCTGTTCATTGCGTTCTTCCTCGCGTTCGCGGTGAAGGTGCCGATGTGGCCGGTGCACACGTGGTTGCCGGACGCGCACGTGGAAGCGCCGACGGGCGGCTCGGTCGTGCTGGCGGCGATCATGCTGAAGCTCGGCGCATACGGTTTCCTGCGTTTCTCGCTGCCGATCACGCCTGACGCGAGCCATTTCCTGGCGCCCGTCGTGATCACGCTGTCGCTGATCGCGGTGATCTACATCGGCCTCGTCGCGATGGTGCAGGCCGACATGAAGAAGCTGGTCGCGTATTCGTCGATCGCGCACATGGGCTTCGTCACGCTGGGCTTCTTCATCTTCAACCAGCTCGGCGTCGAAGGCGCGATCATCCAGATGATCTCGCACGGCTTCGTGTCGGGCGCGATGTTCCTCTGCATCGGCGTGCTGTACGACCGCGTGCACTCGCGCCAGATCGCTGACTACGGCGGCGTCGTCAACGTGATGCCGAAGTTCGCGGCGTTCGCGATGCTGTTCTCGATGGCCAACTGCGGCCTGCCGGGTACGTCGGGCTTCGTCGGCGAGTTCATGGTGATTCTCGCGGCCGTCCAGTACAACTTCTGGATCGCGTTCGGCGCGGCATTCACGCTGATCCTCGGCGCGGCCTACACGCTGTGGATGTACAAGCGCGTGTATTTCGGCGCGGTGGCCAACGATCACGTCGCCAAGCTGAAGGACATCGGCCGTCGCGAATTCCTGATGCTGGCCGTGCTCGCCGCGTTCACGCTGCTGATGGGCCTGTATCCGAAGCCTTTCACCGACGTGATGCACGTTTCCGTGGAAAACCTCCTCTCCCACGTCGCGCAGTCGAAGCTGCCGCTGGCCCAGTAATCGCGAGCGGAGGAACTCAAGATCATGCAAAACGCCTCTATGAATGTCCTGTTGCCTGACGCGCTGGTGCTGGCCGCCATCGTCGTCGCATGGCTGAACGACACCTTTACCGGTGCTTCCGGCCGCCGCCTGACCTATCTGATCGCGGTCGTCTCGTCGGTCGTCGCCGGCGTGTGGTTCGCGGTCCAGGCGCTCGACCCGCAGCAGTACTACTTCTTCTCGAAGATGGTCGTCGTCGACTCGTTCGCGAGCATGATGAAGGCTGTCGTGTCGTTCGGGTTCGCGGTCTCGCTCGTCTATTCGCGCAAGTACCTCGAAGACCGCGACATGTTCCGCGGCGACGTGTTCCTGCTCGGCATGTTCTCGCTGCTCGGTCAGCTGGTCATGGTGTCGGGCAACAACTTCCTGACGCTGTATCTCGGCCTCGAACTGATGTCGCTGTCGCTGTACGCGGTCATCGCGCTGCGTCGCGACGCAGCGCAGTCGAGCGAAGCCGCGATGAAGTACTACGTGCTGGGCGCGCTCGCATCGGGCTTCGTGCTGTACGGCATCTCGATGCTCTACGGCGCGACCGGCTCGCTCGAGCTCGGCGAAGTGTACAAGGCGGTCGGCGGCAATACCGACGCGGCCGTGCTGATGTTCGGCGTGATCTTCATCGTCGCCGGTATCGCGTTCAAGCTCGGCGCCGTGCCGTTCCACATGTGGGTGCCCGACGTCTACCAGGGCGCACCGACCGCGATGACGCTGTTCGTCGGCGGCGGTCCGAAGGTTGCCGCGTTCGCGTGGGGCCTGCGCTTCCTGGTGATGGGCCTGCTGCCGCTCGCGCAGAACTGGCAGACCGCGCTCGTGATCCTCGCCGCGCTGTCGCTGATCGTCGGCAACATCACCGGTATCGTCCAGCGCAACATCAAGCGGATGCTCGCGTACTCGGCGATCTCGAACATGGGCTTCGTGCTGCTCGGCCTGCTCGCGGGCATCGTGAAGGGCGACGCGGCGGCGCCGGCGAACGCGTACAGCTCGGCGATGTTCTACGCGATCGTCTATCTGATCACGACGCTCGGCTCGTTCGGTGTGGTGATGCTGCTCGCGCGCCGCGATTTCGAAGCCGAAACGATCGACGACTTCAAGGGCCTCAACAAGCGCAGCCCGGTGTTCGCGTTCGTGATGATGGTCATGATGTTCTCGCTGGCCGGCATCCCGCCGACCGTCGGCTTTTACGCGAAGCTCGCCGTGCTCGAGGCGACCGTCAACGCGGGCCTCACGTGGCTGGCCGTGCTGGCCGTGATCACGTCGCTGTTCGGCGCGTTCTACTACCTGCGCATCGTCAAGGTGATTTACTTCGATGCTCCGCAGGATTCGACGCCGATCACGGGCGATTTCTGCAAGCGCACGATCCTCGTGCTGAACGGCGTCGCGGTCGTCGTGCTCGGCCTGATCCCGAGCCCGCTGCTGACCGCCTGCCTGCAGGCAATCCGTCACACGCTGCCGCTGTAATGTCGGCAGCCGGCTGGTTCATCGTGCTGTTGGCGCTCGTGGGCGCCAACTTGCCGTTCCTGAACCAACGCCTCTTCGCCGTCGTGCCGTTCGGCGCGACGAAGAAGAATGCGTGGGTGCGGATCGGCGAGCTGATCGTGCTGTACTTCGTCGTCGGCGCGCTCGGCTTCTGGCTCGAGTCGCGTGCCGGCAACCGCTTCGAACAGGGCTGGCAGTTTTACGCGATCACGTTCAGTCTCTTCGTCGTGTTCGCGTTTCCCGGCTTCACGTTCCAGTATCTCGTCAAACGACGCTGACGGCTTCGGCCGTCCGTCGTGCTCATTCAGGAGCCGCCGATGGCCGAACTACCCAATCACGACGCCGCACTGACCGAAACCTGCCTCGAGAGCGAGGCGATTTTCGACGGCGCGTTCCTCAAGCTCAAGCGCGACACCGTCCGTCTGCCGGACGGCAAGAAGGCCACGCGCGAATACGTGCAGCACCCGGGTGCGGTGATGGTGATCCCGCTGTTCGACGACGGCCGCGTGCTGATGGAAAGCCAGTTCCGCTATCCGATCGGCAAGGTGATGGCCGAATTCCCGGCCGGCAAGCTCGACCCGAACGAAGGCGCACTCGCGTGCGCGGTGCGCGAGTTGCGCGAGGAAACGGGCTACACGGCGCGCGAATACGTGTTCCTGGCCCGCATTCATCCGATCATTTCCTATTCGACCGAATTCATCGACCTCTATCTCGCGCGCGGGCTCACGGCCGGCGAACGCAAGCTCGACGACGGCGAATTCCTCGAAACTTTCACAGCGACGCCGGCCGACCTGCAGGAATGGGTGCGCACGGGCCAGATCACCGACGTGAAGACGATCATCGGCGCGATGTGGCTCGACAAGGTGCTGTCCGGCACGTGGCCGCTCGGGCCGGTCGTCACGCCCTGAGCGCGGCGTCGGCGGCGCGTTACAATTCCGTGACGCGGCGCGCGCGTGCCGCGCGATCCGGATTTAGCACGATCGTTCACAAAACCGCTTTTTGCGCTACACTCGTCACACGCCCTGATTCAGCATGAAGGTCCTCGATTTACAGTGTCCGCACGGTCATCGGTTCGAAGGCTGGTTCGCTTCCGCCGATGAATTCGAAGCGCAGTTGTCCCGCAAGCTGGTCGAATGCCCGGTGTGCGGAACGACGGAGATCAATCGGATGCCGTCGGCGCCGCGCCTGAACTTGTCGGGCGCGACGCAGGCGCAGCCGGCCGATCCGCGTGCGCTGCAGGCGCAGGTGATGCGCGCGCTGCGCGAGGTGCTGGAGAAGACCGAGAACGTGGGCGAGCGCTTCGCCGAGGAAGCGCGGCGCATCCATTACAACGAGGCGCCGGCACGCAGCATTCGCGGCGTCACGACGCCTGAGGATGCGCAATCCTTGGTCGAAGAAGGCATCGACGTGATGCCGCTGCCGATTCCAGCCGCGCTGAAAGAACCGCTGCAATAACCTACGCAGTGTGTCCTTGCCGGGCCGGACGGTCGCGGCGAGCCTTGCATGGGATCAGAGAAGCGCTGAAGCGCCAATGCTGATCGACCGCGAAGCATGGGACCGGAGTAAGTGCTAAAGCACTAACTCCGGTCGACAGGAGACACTGCGCATGGATCTGGACTATTCCCCCGCCGACGACGCGTTCCGCGCCGACGTCCGCGCCTGGCTCGAGGCCAACCTGCCTCACGCACTGCGCGCCAAGGTACTCGATCACAAACGACTCGACCGCGAGGATTTCGCGAGCTGGCACCGGATTCTCGGCCAGCGCGGCTGGTCCGCGCCCGCGTGGCCGGTCGACTATGGCGGCCCGGGCTGGAACGCGACACAGCGACACATCTGGGACGAGGAGTGCGCGCGGATCGGTGCGCCGACCGTGTTGCCGTTCGGGGTGTCGATGGTCGCGCCGGTCCTGATGAAATACGGCAGCGAAGCGCAGAAGCGCCACTACCTGCCGCGTATTCTCGACGGCTCGGACTGGTGGTGCCAGGGTTATTCGGAGCCGGGTTCCGGGTCCGATCTCGCGTCGCTGCGCACGCGCGCCGAGCGCCACGGCGATCACTACGTCGTCAACGGCCAGAAGACCTGGACCACGCTCGGCCAGTACGCCGACATGATGTTCTGCCTCGTGCGCACCGATCCGGCCGCGAAGAAGCAGGAGGGCATCTCGTTCCTGCTGATCGACATGAAGACGCCCGGCATCACGGTGCGCCCGATCGTGATGCTCGACGAGGATCACGAGGTCAACGAGGTGTTCTTCGAGGACGTGAAGGTGCCGGTCGAGAACCTCGTCGGCGACGAGAACCGCGGCTGGACCTACGCGAAATACCTGCTCGGCCACGAGCGCACCGGCATCGCGCGCGTCGGCGCGTCGAAGCGGGAGCTTGCGTTCCTGAAGCGCGTCGCATCGAATCAGCGCAAGAACGGCAAGCCGTTGCTCGCCGATCCCGTGTTCGCCGCGAAGGTCGCGGCGCTCGAAGTCGAGTTGATGGCGCTGGAAGTGACGGTGCTGCGCGTCGTCAGCCGCGAGACGAGCGGCAAGGGGCCCGGCCCCGAGGCGTCGATGCTGAAGATCAAGGGCACCGAGGTGCAGCAGGCGCTCACCGAGCTGATGGTCGAAGCGATCGGCCCGCTGGCCGCCCCGTTCGACGTGCCGTTCCTCGACGGCGAGCGCGAACACAGCATCGCGGGCGACGACGATGCGGCGCCGCTCGCCGCGTACTACTTCAATTACCGGAAGACGTCGATCTACGGCGGTTCGAACGAGATCCAGAAGAACATCATCGCGCAGATGATTCTGGGGCTGTGATCAGGGAACGGAGACAACCATGGATTTCAGCTTTACCGATGAGCAGCAGCAGTTCGCCGACGCGCTGCGCCGGTATCTCGGCGAGCAATACGGCTTCGACGCGCGCCAGGCGATCGTGCGCAGCGATGCCGGTGTGTCGGATGCGCAGTGGAGCGCATTCGCTGAGCTGGGATTGACCGCGTTGCCCGTGCCGGATGCACAGGGCGGCTTCGGCGGCGGCCCGGTCGACATGCTGGTCGTGATGCAGGAGCTCGGCCGCGCGCTCGTGATCGAGCCGTACTGGGCCACGGCGGTCGGTGTCGAAGCACTGCGGATCGCCGGCTCCGGCGCAGGCGCCGACGCCGCGCTGCTGGAGGCGGTCGCGCAGGGGCAAAAGCGCGTGGCGGTCGCGTTCCACGAACCGCGGGCGCGCTACGACCTGTACGAACTCGACACGCACGCGCGCGAGCAGGGCGGCACGTATCGGCTGACCGGCACCAAGTCGGTGGTTCAGCACGGCGCCCAGGCGCATGCGTGGATCGTGCCGGCGCGGGTCGACGGCGGCGGCATCGGCCTCTTCGTCGTCGAACGCGATGCGGCCAACGCGAAGGTGGTCGACTACCGGACCATCGACGGCCAGCGTGCCGCGACGATCGCGTTCGACGACACGCCGGCCCGGCTGCTGACGGGCGGCGCGCGCGACGCGGCGGCACTCGAGCAGATCGCCGATTACGCGACCTTCCTGCTGTGCGCGGAAGCGGTCGGCGCGCTCGACGAGCTGAATCGCGCGACGGTCGAATACACGAAGACGCGCGAGCAGTTCGGTGTGCCGATTGCGCGTTTTCAGGCGCTGCAGCACCGGATGGTCGACATGCTGATTCATGCTGAGCAGGCGCGTTCGCTGACCTATCTCGCGGCGGTGCGCTACGCGAGCGGCGATGCCGATGCGCGGCGCAAGGCCGTGTCGGCCGCGAAGGCGCGGGTCGGCGCGGCCGCGCGCTTCGTCGGCCAGCAGGCCGTCCAGTTGCACGGCGGCATGGGCGTGACCAACGAGGTGGCCGCCGCGCACCTGTTCAAGCGGCTGTCGATCATCGAGACGACGCTCGGCGATACCGATCATCATCTCGCCCGCATCGCGGCGCTGCCCGATTTCGCGCAGACCGACGTAGCATGACGGCGACGCGCGAGCGCGCCAGACAAGGAGACTTATCCGTGGGCATCAGTTACGAAGACCTGGTGGTCGGCAGTACGACCGAAGTGGGCCGCTACACGTTCGAGCCCGACGACATCAAGGCGTTCGCGAAGCGCTACGATCCGCAACCGTTCCATGTCGACGAGGAAGCGGGGAAGGCATCGCATTTCGGTGGCCTCGTCGCGAGCGGCTGGCATACGTGCTCGGTGTTCATGAGCCTGCTGGTCCGCAAGCTCGGATCGGATTCGACCAGCATGGGCTCGCCGGGCATCGATTCGATCCGCTGGCTGAAGCCGGTCCGCGCCGGCGATACGATCACGATGTACCAGAAGGTGCACGACAAGCGCGTGTCGGAGAGCAAGCCCGATCGCGGCATCGTGTCGACCGAATGGGTCGGCGTGAACGAAGCCGGCGAGACGGTGATCACCGTGCAGACCAAAGTGATTTTCGGGCTGCGCCATCCGGGGGGCGCGAACCCATGACCGACGTGACCTTGCCGCTGATCGCATCGGCGCAGGCGTTGCGGGAGCGGGTCGGCGCGGAGCCGCTCGCGAGCGGCTGGAGCGAGATCGATCAGGCGCGCGTCGACGGTTTCGCCGACGCGACCGGCGATCATCAATGGATTCACGTCGACCCCGAGCGCGCGCGGCGCGAGTCGCCGTTCGGCGGGCCGATCGCGCACGGGTTCCTGACGCTGTCGCTGATTCCCGCGTTGATGACCGACGCAATGCGCTTCGAGCAAAAGATGGGCGTGAACTACGGGCTGAACCGCGTGCGGTTCTTGAAGCCGGTGCCGGTCGGGGCGCGCGTGCGTGCGCTATTCGCGGTGAAGGAAACCGCCGACGCCGCGCGCGGCGGCATCCAGGTGACGTGGTCGGTATCGATGCAGGTCGAGCGTCCCGACGCGCCGCTGCCGGTATGCGCGGCGGAGTTCATCACGCTGCATTACTTCTGACGCACGGAGCGGCATGCACGGATGCCGCTCCGCGCGTCATACGCTCGTCAGTGTTTCGCGTACTGCGTTGCGCCGAACAGCACTTCGCGCGCCTTGTCGTCCTGCAGCGCCTTGCGCATCGACGCGAGCACCTCGACGCCGCGCTGCACGGCCGGTCGCGCGGCGATCGCCTCGTGCCAGCGCTTCACGTTCGGCAACGCGTCGAGCACGATGCCCTGGTTCTGCCACGAGCGCGTCCACGGGAACGTCGCAATGTCCGCGATCGTGTACGCGTCGCCCGCGAGATACTCGGATTCGCCGAGACGCTTTTCCATCACGTTGTACAGGCGCTTCGCTTCGTTCGTGTAGCGGTTGACCGCATACTCGATCTTCTCCGGCGCATACAGGCGGAAGTGGTGCGCCTGCCCGAGCATCGGGCCGACACCGCCCATCTGGAACATCAGCCACTGGAGCGTCGCATAGCGCGCGGCCGGATCGGTCGGCAGGAACTTGCCGGTCTTCTCTGCGAGGTAGATCAGGATCGCGCCCGATTCGAACAGCGAGATCGGTTGGCCGCCGGGGCCGTCCGGATCGACGATCGCGGGGATCTTGTTGTTCGGGCTGATCTTTAGGAACTCGGGCTCGAACTGGTCGCCCGCGCCGATATCGACCGGATGCGCGCGATACGCGAGGCCCGTTTCCTCGAGCATGATGTGCACCTTGTGGCCGTTCGGGGTCGCCCAGCTATAGACGTCGATCATCGTCAACTCCTGTGTGGCATGCGCGAAAACGGCGCCGGCGGCGCCGCGACAGGCGGTCATTAGAGCATGGATCGACACGGGCTGCTGGCGGCGGAAACGCGCGTGCCGACGCGCATGCGCGGCCGGCCCGGAGAGCGCCGCGACGTAGCGCGCGGCGGCGACGGGCCGCATCGGACGGACGCGGCGGCGTGGTGTCGGTTCGAAGGCCGACGCGGCGGATCAGCGCTTGTAGCGTGGCTGGCGCTTCTCGAGAAAGGCAGTGATGCCTTCGAGGCCGTCCGCATGATGCAGTGACGCGACGAAATGATCGCGCTCGGTGCCGAGGTGCGCATCCAGCGGTTGCGCGGTCGCGTCGTCGAGCAGCGACTTGATGCGCGTCAGCGCATTCGGCGAGATGCCGGCGAGCGCGTCGGCCCATGCCAGTGCGTCGCCCAGTGCCGAGCCGGGCGCGGCGAGCCGGTTGACGACGCCGAGCGCATGCAGGCGTTCGGCGGCCACCGGCTTGCCTTCGAACAGGATCTCGGCCGCGATCGCACGCGGCAGCGCGCGGGCGAGAAACCACGAGCCGCCGCCGTCGGGCGTCAGACCGACGCGCGCATACGACATCACGAATTTCGCGTCGTGTGCCGAGACGATCAGGTCGCACGCGAGCGCCAACGAGAAGCCCGCGCCGGCCGCGGCGCCTTCGACGGCTGCGATCACCGGCTTCGTCGACGCGCGGATCGCGGTGACCCATGCCGCGAGCTGATCGATGCTGTCGGCCTGGAAGGACGGATCCTTCGAGCGATTCTCGAGCAGCCGGTTCAGGTTGCCGCCTGCGCAGAAGAAGCGATCGGCGCCCGTCAGCACGACGGCGCGAATCGCCGGATCGCGCTCGGCGGTGGCGAGTGCTTCGATGCCGGCCGCGTACATGTCGGGATGCAGCGCGTTGCGCGCGCCGGGATTGGACAGCGTGAGGACGAGCGTCGATTCGCTCTCGGGCGGACGCGAGGCCAGCAGTTCAGCACTCATGCGAGCGTGTCTCCATCGGGTGGCGCGGCGGCGACGCCGCGTGTGTCGCGTGGACGGACGGAGCTGCCGCCGCAGCGGAGGTAATGTCGTCGTGACGGACGCACGACTTGCTTTAGACTAGCACGAACGTGCTTTTCAGCGCGATGAATCCCGATGCGGCCCGCGTCGATGCGGCCGCGCTTCAGCAAGGAAGGAGATGCCAATGCTACAGCTGTGCGGTATTCCGTTGTCCAACTACTACAACAAGGTGAAGTTCGTCCTGCTCGAGCACGACATTCCGTTCGAGGAGGTGGTGTGTGGTTTGCCGATCAGCGACCCGGCCCGGCTTGCCGATTCGCCGCTCGGCAAGATTCCGTTCCTGAAGACCGAAGAGGGCGCGCTGTTCGAGTCGCAGGTGATCGTCGAATACCTGGCGGCGCGCTATCCCGAGAAAGGCATTTTCCCCGCGAGCCCGTTCGCGGCGGCGAAGGTGCGTGAACTGGTCGAGACGCTCGAGCTGTATCTCGAATGGATGGTGCGCGAGGTGTATACGGAAGCGTTTTTCGGCGGCAAGGTGAGCGACGGGATGAAGGCGCACGTCGAGAAGCGCCTGCCGCGCGCGATCGATGCATTCAGGCAGATGACGCGGTTTTCGCCGTATGTGCTCGGCGAGTCGTTCGGCCTCGCGGACATTGCCGCCTGGGTTCATCTGCCGGTCATCGGGATGGCGACGAAGGCCATATTCGGCCGCGACTTCCTGCTCGAGGCAGGCATCGACTGGAAGGCGCACGCGAAGACGGTGGGTGAACGCCCGGCCGCGCAACGCGTGGCAGCCGAGCGCAAGGCGTATGTCGAAGCGGCGAACGTCGCACGTTCGTAAGCGCGGTTCCCGAAGGGCGGCGCGCGGCCGGCCGTGCGGCGCTTACAGGCGGGCCAGCCGATCGAGCGCGGACGCGAGCGTGCTTTCCTGCTTTGCGAAGCAGAAGCGGACGACGCCCGATTCGTGCGGCTCGTGATAGAACGCCGACACCGGAATGGCGGCCACGCCGATCTCCGACGTGAGCCACTTCGAGAATTCCGCTTCGGGCAGGTCGCTGATCGCCGAGTAATCGACGCACTGGAAGTACGTGCCCGTGCACGGCAGCAGCTTGAAGCGCGTGCGTTCGAGGCCGGCCCGGAAGAAGTCGCGCTTCCGTTGATAGAAGCCCGCGAGCGACAGGTACGGCGCCGGGTCGCGCAGGTAGTCGGCGAGCCCGATCTGCATCGGCGTGTTCACCGTGAACACGTTGAACTGGTGGACCTTGCGGAATTCCGCGGTCAGCGCGGCTGGCGCCGCGACGTAACCGACCTTCCAGCCCGTCACGTGGTAGGTCTTGCCGAAGCTCGACACGATGAAGCTGCGCGCGGCGAGTTCCGGGTAGCGCGCGACGCTCTCGTGGCGCGCACCGTCGTAGACCATGTGTTCGTAGACCTCGTCGGACAGGATCAGCACGTTGGTGCCGCGCACGATGTCCTCGAGCTTGCGCATGTCCGCCTCGCGCCACACGGTGCCCGTCGGGTTGTGCGGCGTGTTGATCAGGATCATCCGTGTTTTCGGCGTGATCGCTGCCGCGAGGCGGTCGAACGGGATCGCGTAGTCGGGCGCTTCCAGCGTGACGAACACGGGCTTGCCGCCGGCGAGCTCGATCGACGGCAGGTAGCTGTCGTAGGTCGGCTCGACGACGATCACTTCGTCGCCCGGATGCACCGCGCACAGGATCGCCGTCAGCAGCGCCTGCGTCGCGCCGGCCGTCACGGTGATTTCGGTGGCCGGATCGTAGCGTCGGCCGTACACCTGCGCGATCTTGTCGGCGATCGCGTCGCGCAGCGGCGCGACGCCGGCCATCGGCGGATACTGGTTGTGCCCGTTGCGCATCGCGGTTGCGACCGCATCGACGATGCGCGGATCGCAATCGAAATCAGGAAAACCCTGGCCGAGGTTCACCGCACCTTTTTCGGCGGCAAGCGCGCTCATGACCGTGAAGATCGTCGTGCCGACGTTCGGCAGGCGCGAGGGGAAAACGGGCGTCGTTGGCATATCTGAAGGAGCGTTCATCGATACGGTCGGATTCGGATGAGGTTGCGTCAGGCGGGCGTCGTCGTGGCGGGCGGCGCGGCGTCGAGCGCGCAGGCTTCCACGAACGGCGCGGGTTGCGCGATCCGGAAACCGAAGTCGCGTGCGGTGCGCTTCGCGAGCTTCAGCAGCGCGCGGTCTTTCGACACGAGCCACTCGGCCTGCGCGGCGCGGGCGAGTTCGAGAAATTTCTGATCGTCGCGGTCCTTGCACTTCGGCAGCGGAGGCGCGTCGGCGTCGACGGGCGGCGGTTCGACGAGGCTCGCGAGCCGGGCGACCGTGGCGAGCGCGTCGGCCTTGTCGATCGCCCGCGACTGGAACTGCGGATAGTCGAGCACGTATTCGAGTTCCGTCAGGCAGCGGCCGTCGATCACGGCGGCAAGCATGCCGTGCTCCAGCGCGGCACGGATCGGGCGCGTAGCGGGGTCGTCGAATACGAGGATGTCGATCCAGACGTTCGAGTCGAGCACGACGCGGTGTGCGGCATGCGGGGCGAGAGAGCGGGCCATTCGTTACAATCGGAGGTTTTCGTCTGACCGCAAGGCACGGCGTGCCAGCGAGCCTCTATGATAATCGTTCTCTCTCCCGCCAAATCCCTCGACTACGATACGCCCCCGCACGTCCAGTCTTACACGAAGCCTGCATTCGTCGACGACGCATCGGAGCTGATCGACGGCCTGCGCAAGCTGTCGCCGCAGGACATCGCGGCGCTGATGGATATCTCCGATCCGCTCGCGCGCCTGAACTTCCAGCGCTATGCCGACTGGTCGCCGACGTTCACGCCGGCCAACGCGAAGCAGGCCGTGCTGGCGTTCAATGGCGACGTCTACGAGGGTTTCGACGCGAAATCGCTGTCGTCCACCGATCTCGACTATGCGCAGCAGCACGTGCGCGTGTTGTCGGGCCTGTACGGGCTGCTCCGTCCGCTCGATCTGCTGCAGCCGTACCGGCTCGAGATGGGCACGCGGTTCGCGAACGCGCGCGGCAAGGATCTGTATGCGTTCTGGGGCGACCGCATCACGCGGGCGCTGAACGAGCAGCTCGAGACGCGCAGCGGCGCCGCGCGCGTGTTGATCAACTGCGCGTCGACCGAATACTTCAAGTCGGTCAAGCCGAAGCTGCTGGCCGCACCGGTCATCACGCCGGTATTCGAGGACTGGAAGGGCGGCCGCTACAAGATCATCAGCTTCCATGCGAAACGCGCGCGCGGCCTGATGGCGCGTTTTGTCGTCGAGAACCGTATCGCCGACCCGAAGGCGCTGAAGGCATTCGCGACCGAAGGCTATGCGTTCGATGCGGCCGCATCGAACGATTCGACTTACGTATATCGCCGGCGCGTCGGCGAGTAACCCTGCCGGCCGTTCACGAGACGGCCGCCGCATGCACGAGGCCGGCCGGGCGGTACACCGCCTGCTTCGGTCGACAGCGTTGCATGGGATCGGTGTAAGCGCTAAAGCACTAACACCGGTCGACAGCTTTGCATGGGACCGGTGTAAGCGCTGAAGCGCTAACACCGGTCGACAAAGGAGAGATAGATGGCCCTTTCGATTACCAGTAATTTCGACGCAGGCGCAATCGACGTCGTGTCGTGCGACAGCCCCGATGCAATCCGGCTGCGCGTGCGTGGCGACAATCGTTCGGAGTTCGCGCAATGGTTTTACTACCGCTTGACGGGGGCGCGCGGCGAGCGGTGCGTGATGACGTTCGAGAACGCAGCCGAATGCGCGTATCCGTCCGGTTGGCGCAACTACCAAGCGGTCGCGAGCTACGACCGGGTCGACTGGTTCCGGGTGCCGACGACGTTCGACGGCAAGACGATGACCATCGACCATACGCCGGAGTTCGACAGCATCTACTACGCGTATTTCGAACCGTACTCGGAAGAGCGTCACGCGGCGTTTCTCGGCGCGGTCCAGCAGTTGCCGCAGGCCAGCGTCGTCGAGCTCGGCCGCACGGTCGAAGGCCGTCCGATGTCGCTGCTGACGCTCGGCACGCCGGAAACCGATGGTGCGCCGAAGAAGAAGGTGTGGATCATCGCGCGCCAGCATCCGGGCGAGTCGATGGCCGAGTGGTTCGTCGAAGGCCTGGTCAAGCGGCTGGCCGGCTGGGGCGACTGGGCCGGCGACCCGGTGGCGCGCAAGCTCTACGATCGCGTGACCTTCTACATCGTCCCGAACATGAACCCGGACGGCAGCGTGCACGGTAACCTGCGCACCAATGCGGCCGGCGCGAACCTGAACCGCGAGTGGATGGCGCCCGATGCCGAGCGCAGCCCCGAGGTGCTGGCCGTGCGCGACGCGATCCATGCAATCGGCTGCGACATGTTCTTCGATATTCACGGCGACGAGGATCTGCCGTACGTGTTCGTCGCCGGCTCGGAGATGCTGCCGAGCTTTACCGAGCAGCAGGGCAAGGAGCAGGCTGCGTTCATCGACGCGTTCAAGGTCGCAAGCCCCGACTTCCAGACCGAGCATGGCTACGCGGCGAGCAAGTACAAGGAAGATGCGTTGAAGCTCGCGTCGAAGTACATTGGTCACCAGTTCGGTTGTCTGTCGCTGACGCTCGAAATGCCGTTCAAGGACAACGCGAACCTCCCCGACGAGCGCGTCGGCTGGAACGGCGAGCGCAGCGCGGCGCTCGGTGCGGCGATGCTGGCCGCGATCCTGGTGCACGTCGACACGTTCGCGTAAGCGCAGCCGTCGGCGCATGAAAAAGCCGGCGCATCGCGAGATGCGCCGGCTTTTTTGCTGCTGCCGTTGCCGCTCCGCCGTATCAGGACTTCTTCGCGGTTTTTTTCTTCACGGCTTTGTGCTGGCCGCTCGATTTCTTCGTTGCGACGGCCTTCTTGCTGCCGGTGCGGCCCGATGCCTTCGCCTTGGCTTTGCCGCGGTGCGACTTGCCCTTGAACTTCTTCGTCGAAGACGACGAGCGCTCGACGCGCGGCTTCAGCGGCGGAACCGGATCGTTCCAGCTGAACGCGAGCATTTGCTGGCCGACATAGCCGCAACGGAATTTCAGCGGCGTCGGATCGCTGCCGTCGCTGTGGATGCCGAGCCCGTCGACGGTGACGATATTGTCGACTTTCACGCGCTGTTTGCCTTGGTCGAACGAGTCATTCCACGGCGTGATCGTCGCGTTGCCGCTGTCGAATGCATTCGGCGCGAAGTCGACTCGGTCGAAGGCCGTCGAGGTGCTGGCGATGAAGCTGCCGTGCGCCGCACAATCGGCGGCGAGCGGATCGGCATGCATCTCGTTGACGAATTTGTTGATCAGTTCGGAGCGCTGGTCGAGCAGGTCGGCGAATACCGGAGCGGGAAGCGCAAGCGACAGGCCCGCGATACAGGCTGCCAGCTTGCCGAGCGCCCGGAAAATCCGGAGCGAGGCAGGTGAGCTGTCCATCTGGTTATTGGTGAGGAGCGAAGGAGACATCGGGCACGTATAGATGCCCGATGAAGAACAGGAGTTCAATCTTAGCGTAAAAAAGTTGTGCGGCAGTAGGTGGCGTATTCGGCGCGCGCCGTGGAATCCGTCGGTATGCGTGTGCGCCGAGCCGATTCGGAGGAATTCAGGCCCGCGGGCCGCCGAGGCGGTAGCGCCGGACGTCGAAGGTCGTGACCCACGCAGGACGATAGACGGCGATGAGTGCCGTTGCCATGCCGGTGAACCATGCTTCGCCGAGCGCAAGCAGCGCGGTGTTCAGCAGATAGCCGGCCGGAATCACGACGGGCACGCCGTCCGCGAGCGCGAGCTGGACACCGGCCGCCGCGGCGGCGACCGCGACGATCGCGATGGCCGGCGACAGGAAACCCTGCCCGGTGATGAACGACGCGAGGTTGTGCGGCAACCACGCGAGCGCGGCGCGTTGCAGCAACGCCGACACGCCGACAGGCAGCGCACCGTAGATCAGATAGGTCAGGCCGATGCCTTGCCACGGTGCGTCGAAGATGAGCGCGGCAACCGCCGTGACGGCGCCCATGGCGACCAGTGCGAGTGTCCAGTCGAACAGCGTGACGAGCAGCGTTGCGCCAAGCAGATGCATGACGATGCCATCTTCGAGCCATGCGTTCGAGGCCCACAGGACCGTGATCGCAGTGACGAGCGCAAGCCACACGTGCTGAAGCGTGGCGTCTTGCAGACGGACGAAAGGGCGATTCCAGATCGCGAGCGCGAGCAGGGCCACGGCGGCGATCCAGCCACCGATGCCAACCCAGAGCGGAAGCGGTGTGAAAAGAAAACCCATGCGTCCATATTACTCGTTGAGCATCAAAGGTGGGAGCCTGCACATGTCCGACCGTCGCAATATCGAGACTGTTGGCCTAGCGTCCGCGCCGGAACCGTGCCGGCGGCTCGGCGGCGAGCGGCAGGTCTTGCGTGCCGGCATTCGCGATGGGCAACGGGTACGGACGGTCGTGCCGTTGCGTACGCAGCGGAGCCGGGCCGTGTTCGCCGATGGCCGGCTTGCGGGCGCGGTTGCGGTTCGCCAGCAGCACCTCGAGATGGGGCGACAGCCAGCCGTTGTAGATCGCGACCGCGGCGGCGCGGTTTGCGGCACCGAGTTGTTGGAAGATGCTCGCGAGGTGGATTTTCACGGTGCCTTCGCTGATGCCGAGCGTACGCGCGATCATCTTGTTCGTGCTGCCCATGTGGACGAACCGCATGATCTGCGCTTGGCGCGGCGACAGGAGGCCGCTCGGCGGGCGCCGGGGCAGCGAGCCGGCGAGCGTCTGGAAATGGGCATCGTGGCGCGCCGTCGCTGTCGCCGTGGACGGCAGGAGGCTGAGGGCGATCGGCGGAATGTAGTATCCGCCCAGCAGGACGATCTCGAGCGCGCGTACGATCAGGTGCGGCCGCGTGGAGTGCGGGATCACGCCCGCGACGCCGTAATTGAAGAAGCGCTGGATGGCGTCGGGCGAGATGTCGTCGACCAGCACGGCGACCGGTGTCGGCGAGCACGCGTTGCCGAGTGCCTGAAGCTCGCTCACCCGGCCCACGTCCAGCCAGTCGATCGCGACGAGGTCGAAACGCTGGGTGCGCAGCAGCCGGCGCGCCTGGAAACCGTCAGGCGCATCATTGATGCTGGCGTGCCGGTCGATCTGCCGCAACAGGGTCTTCAGTCCGTCACGCCGCTCGGCGTCTGAGTTAAGTACCAAGAACCGCATATTCAACCTCCGTGAAGTGAGTCATTGACTGCTGTCGGGTATTAGCTGGCCCCGATAATGACAAAGACCTTACACGATGTCTGCTTGGCTGAAAGGCTTAGGAAAAGTTCGAAATTTTGGACGACGGGCATCCGATAAGAAAAAAGCCGCTTCGGTGGGCACCGGAAGCGGCTTCGGGCAGGGCAGGCCATCGAGGCCTGCGGGGCGGGTCAGTGGAAGTGCGGCTGGGCGGGCGACGCGTCTTCCGGCATTTCCGCATGGACGATTTCGCCGAGCGGATCGGCGTAAAGTGGCACGCCGCAGTCGTCGCAGTATTCGGGCTCGAAGCGGCCCGCGTGCCGGCGGACGTCGGTTACGCCGCATTCTTTCAGCAGGCTCACGATTTCCTCGAGCGGCCCTTCGATCGGCGCTTCGCCTTCGAGCGTCGCGTTGTCGATCGATACGTCGCCGTTTTCACGGCCGTAGAGCGGCCACACGACGCCGTAGATCACGTCGTTGCTGGCACGCCGCGTGAAGCCGACGCGATACTCGTCGACACGACGTTCGCCGAAGCCGGCGACCACCGCGCGCAATTCCTGCGGCGCCGCACCAAGTGTGTCGAATAGATAACGAATGGCCGTTCGGACGGTGTGCGGACGCACGCGTTCGTCCGCATCGCGACAGGCCGAGTAGTACGCGTCCGGAAGCAGGCATTCGAACTCGCAGCCGGGCAACGCGATCGACAGGTTCGGGCCGCCTTGGGCCGTCCATTGTTCGAGGCACTGGCCGCGCTCGATCCGGCTGCCGTTTTCTTCTTCCTGCCAGCGGAACAGCGGCGAGCCGGCCGGCGCGGCGACGACGGCCAGCAGGAAGCGCGGATCGGCCAGGATCGGCGAGGTTTCCGGCAGGTCGCCGAAGCTCAGCTTCGGGGTGTGCTGGCCGATTGCCGCATGGGCGAGTTGCTGGGCCAGCCGATAGGTTTCCACGTGGTGCCGCGGCAACTGGTCGATGCTGTAGAGAAACGGTGCGAGCCCGACGAGGGTGCCGTTCGCGAGCACATGCGCCTGCAGGTGCGTTCGCAGCGCGTCGGCAACGTCGCCTTTGAGCGGGCCTGACGGAATCATGTAGCGCGTCCAGGCGAGAACCGGGACGGCGACCAGCAGCGCATCGTAGGGTTGGCCGTCGTGTTCGATCACCATCGACTCGCTGTGCGTCTCGGCCATGTCGGCGAGCGCGCCGTAGGCGTCGGGATGATTTTGCTGAAGATGGTCGAGCGCGGCGTCGAGCGTGGTCTGATTGCCGTTGCGGACAATCTTGGCGAGCAGCGCATCGAGCTTCGCTTCCCAGAAGCGATCCTCGATGCGGCTGCCCGACGCGAAGAGCGCAAGTGACAGACCGACCAGTTTGTCGGCATCGGGGGGGAGGCGTTTGGCGATTCGCTGGCGCATATTAAAGACGTATATAGAAAGAGGCGAAGAACCTCACATTCTAGTCCGTTCTTTGCACCATAAGCGGCATCGTGCCCGGGCACGGCCGGACGGCCGAATTGCGGCGTCTGTAAAAAAGTTGTTTCGAACCCCTTGCGCTCGCGGTGTGAGCTGCATAGAATCACGCCTCTTTCGCGCCAACGGAAACACGGCGCGGGAGGAAGGGAAGCAGTGCTGTTGGAGTTCGGAGGTAGCGAGCCCGACGGCGCAGGAAGAGGACCCCGCAGTCGCAACGATGTAGTGCAGAAAGTTGTTGACGAGCTGCGAAACACGGTTCATAATCTCGCTTCTCTGCT